>DATIDT010000089.1:0-19416 GCA_035456125.1 Gaiellaceae bacterium | reverse complement strand
TGCCGTCGGTGTCGACGGCAGCGGGGCCTCCGTCGACGCCGTCGAAGCCGCCGCCGCCGACCACCACGGCGCCGGCGCCTGGAGCGCTCACCGCGTGGCCGGTCGGCCGAAGCGGCTTCACCGTCGTCCTCGAGTCCATTCCCACCAGCTCCGGGCGGGCGCTCGCGCTCGCCCGCGCCCGCTCGGCGTCCCGCGCCGGGCTCCCCCAGGTCGGCGTGCTCGACTCAGGCCGCTATTCGAGCCTCCACCCCGGCTACTTCGTCGTCTTCAGCGGGATCTTCAGCTCGCAGGCGCAGGCAGACGCGGCGCAGACGGCCGCGGCGGCAAAAGGTTTCCGCCTCGCCTATTCGAGGCAAATCACTCGGTAAGGGAGCCTGCACCCGTTCTCCGAGGAGGCAACGGAAAGGCCGACTTTGTAACAGGGCCAAAGGGTCTTATAGACTCCGTCGTCGACGGACCCGGCCGAAGGACGATTTACCGCGACTTAACAAAGCTTTGCGGGGGATTAATGGGAGCCAGAGATACTGTCATTGAGGAGTACGCCGCTCAGCTTCAGGCCTGCATGTATCAATACTCGAGAGCCATATACAGGTCGATTAAGGACCTGATCGACCCGTACGTGGCATCCGAGCTCCATCTGGAGTACCGGCGGGCGGTGCTCGAGCAGTGCGAGCAGACGATGGAGCGGCTTGCCCGCGATCCGCTCTATTTCGCGAAGCCGGACCGCGCGCTTTTCCAGGACATCCGGCGGTACTTTCCGATCACGGCGCAGGCGGAGGTCGCGTGGGCCGTTCAGGAAGGCGTCGCCGCCGCGGTCGCGTTCATCGAGGAGCAGATCGAGGCGGGCGCGCTCGACGGCGGCGTCGCGCGGTGCCGCGCGACGACCCGTAAGGGAAAGCCGTGCCAGCGCACGCCCCTCCCCGAGCGCGACTACTGCCCGTCGCACCAGCACCTCGAGCGCTCCAAAGTCGCGGCTTAGGGCCACATCCCGTTTCACACTGTCCCCCGGCGCGGTGTCTCCCGTAGCCGTGTCGCAGTGCCTGGCACGTGTCGGGTGCGTGACGGAAGTGTGTCGAGACACGCGCGCGAGCGTTCGCCAGTACCGGCCCTGGCTACGGTCGCGGCATGGGACGAGCGCTTCGGGACGCCGAGGCCGGCGCGTACTACCACGTCGGCACGAAAGGGAACAACAGCGCGCCGATCTTTCTGGACGATGCTGACCGCGCGGTCTTCGTCCGGATCCTGAAGCGCGTCCGCCGGCGCTACCGCTGGCGGCTGCACGCGCGCTGTCTCCTCGGCAACCACTACCACCTGCTGATCGAGACACCGCTCGCGAACCTCTCCGAGGGGATGCGCGACCTGAACGGCCAGTACGCACGCGCGTTCAACGAGCGCCACCGCCGCGAGGATCATGTCTTCGGCCGGCGCTTCTGGTCGCGCGTGATCGAATCCGAAGAGCAGTACGACGCGACCCTTGAGTACATCCTCTACAACCCGGTTCATCATGGCTTCGCCCGTCGACTCGGGACCTGGCGCTGGGCGTCGGTGCCGGCGGCTGGTCGGATAGATTCGTCTGGTGTCGCACGACACCGACAAGCTGATCCGGCAGCTCTCGCTCGTGGCCTACCTGATGGCCGAGCGGCGGCCCCTGACGGCCCGAGACGTGAAGTCGAACGTCGAGGGCTACTCGGAGATGTCCGACGAGGCATTCGCGCGGCGCTTCTACTCCGATCGGGCGGAGCTCCTCGCCCTCGGTATCCCGCTCCAGTCCCAACGCGACGAGTTCACCGGGGAGGAGCTCTACACGCTCCGATCGGAGAACTACTTCCTCGACAAGCTCGAGCTCGACGACGACGAGCTCGCGGCCCTCCAGACCGCGCTGTACCTACTCGAGGGCAAGTTCGCATACGCGGAGCCGCTGCGCCTGGCGCTCCAGAACTTAGCGCTGGGCAGGCCGGGCTTCGACGAGCCCGCAAGCGACACGGCCGTTCGCGTCGAGGTGCTCGATCCCGACTATTCCCCGGAGATGCCGGGCCGCCTCGGGAAGCTCGAAGGCGCGATCTCGAAGCAGCGCACGATCAAGTTTCCGTACTACTCGATCTCGCGCAACCGCCAGAGTGAACGGACGCTGAATCCGTACGGGCTGCTTTCGGACAACGGCAGCTGGTACGTGATCGGACAGGACCTCGACCGAAAGGACATCCGCACGTTCCGCGTGTCGCGCGTCCGCGGCGACATCCGTTTCGCGACGCGACGTGAGCGTGACTTCCGGATCCCGCCCGACTTCGACATCGACGAGTACCGCGGCCGGCCACCGTGGCAGATCGGCGACCTCGTCGGCGAGGCGCGCATCGAGCTGGCGGGCGACACGGCGTGGTGGGTCGAGCGGGCTTTCGGCGGCGCCGGCGCGCTCGAGGACGGCGTCTTCGTCACCGACTACTCCTCGCTCCCCCAGCTCGCCTCGTGGATCGTCCGCCAGGACGGCCGCGCGATCCCGCTCGAGCCCGACGAGCTGCGTCGCGAGGTCGCGCAGGCGCTACGCGACGTGCGTGCCAGACACGAGACAGGTCCGCCGGAGCTGGCGCCACCCGCGCCGCCGCCGCGAGAGGACGGCGTCGGCGAGCGGCCGGCCGGGCCGGTGGTGCCCGAGCGCTTCGCCGTGCTGCAGGCGTTGCTGGCGTATCTGCTCGCAGCGTGCGGCGAGGGTCACGACGCCGTCATCCCGGCACGGGAGATCGTCGAGCGGTTCCACATTCCGGAGGATCAGCTCGAGGAGCACCTCCAGCTCCTCAACCTCGTCAACTTCGGCGGCGGCTGCTACACGGTCTACGCGGCGCTGGAAGACGACAAGGTCCATGTCGACAAGGAGCTCTACGGCGACACGTTCAGACTCGCGCCGCGCCTGACACCGCTCGAGGCACGCGCGATTCGTCTGGCACTCGAGTTCGTCGGTCCGATGATCGCGGCTGACGCCCACACGCCGCTCGACCGAGTCCGGAAGAAGCTCGAGGAGACGTTCGGCCAGTTCGAGCTGACTCAGACCCCGGGGCCGCGAGTCGGCGACGCTGAAGCTGACCTCGTCGCGACGCTGACGGAAGGCATCCGCGCTCGCCATCTGGTCGAGATCGAGTACCAGAAGGAAGGCGAGCAGACGTGGTCGCAGCGACTCGTCGAGCCGTACTCGCTCGAACGCGAGCTGCCCAACTGGCGCGTCCACACGTGGGACCGCACGCGCAACGCCGAGCGCAGCTTCCGGCTCGACCGTATGCGCAGCGCGAAGGTCACGGACGAGGCGTTCGACCCAAGGCCGGCGTTCGAGCCGCGCGGGCTGCGCGACGCACGGACGGCCAAGATGCTGTACGCGAAGGGAGTCGCCGCCCGCTGGGCTGCCGAGCGCGGAGCGACGCCCCTCAAGGACGGAACGGCGCTCGCCGAGATGCCTGTCGGCAGCCAGGAGTGGTTGATCGGCGAGATCTTCTCGCACCGCGGCGACGCGATCCTGCTGGAGCCGGAGGAGATGCGCGAGGCGATCGCGGCACGCGCGCGCGAGCTCGCGAACGAGCTCGGCGTCGCCCGCCTACGGGTCCGCGCCTAGTCGACCGGCAGCTCGAGCCGGAAGACAGAGCCCCGCAGCGGTATCGACTGGACACCGAGCGAGCCGCCGTGCGCCTCCGCGATCGACCGCGCGATGAACAGCCCGAGCCCGGTGCCGGGCTTCGCACTCCCGCCGCTCGACCGGCCGAACTTCTGGAAGATCAGCTCGTGATCCTCCGGCGCGATCCCCGGGCCGTCGTCGACGACGTCGATGAGGACGTGTCCGTCGTCCGCTGCCGCCCGCACGCGCACCCGATCGCCCGCGGACGAGTACTTCACCGCGTTGTCGACGAGGTTCTGGATCACCTGGCGCAACCGTTCGCGGTCGCCGCGAACGCTCGGCAGCGCCGCAACATCCGCGCTCAGCGCCACCTCGTCCTGTGCGAGCTCCACGGCCGCGACGACGTCCCGCAGCAGGTCAGCGAGGTCGACGTCGCTGAACGTGAAGCTGAACGTGCCGGCCTCGATGCGAGACGTGTCGAGGACGTCGTCTATGAGCGTCGCCAACCGCGACGTCTCGTCGCCGATCAGGCCGAGGAACGACCCGCGCTGCTCCGGCGTGAGCTCGCGCCAGCGACCCTGCAACGTCCGCGCGGCTCCGATGACTGCGGCCATCGGGCTCCGCAGCTCGTGAGAGACGAGCGAGACGAAGTCCGCGCGCAGCGCCGACAGGCGCCGCAGCTCGTCCGCAGTGCTGCGCTCCGCTTCATAGGCGCGGATGTTCTGCACGGCAGTTGCCACGAGGCGTCCGAGCAGCGAAACGAGGTCGAGCTCGGCCGGAACGAACGCGTGCTCCTCGGCGCGCACGAGGCCGAGCATCCCGATCGTCCTCGGCCCAACCTGCAGTGGAGCAAGCACACGACTGCGCAAGCCGAGGCTCAGCAGCTCCTCCTCCTCGGGAAACTTCGGCGGGTCCATGGATGCGCGGTAGACGAGCTTCCCGTCGAGCACGTCCTCCAGGACCGAGCCCTCGACCGGCCGCGCCGAGCCCGGCGGGAACACGCGGTCTGTCCCGCGGCCGGCAACCGCCATCACTTCGGCGCGACCACGCTCGACGAGGACGAGCGTCACCCGTTCGAACGGGAGAAGCCCGCGCAACTCGCGGCTGAATGCGCCGAACGCCTGATCGAGGTCGAGCGACGACGCGAGCGCGCGGGCGCAGCGGTTCGCTGCCTCGAGGACGTCGACGCGGCGACCGAGCTCGTCGCGCAGCGTTTCCGCCTCGCGGGCGCGCGCCTCCGCGAGCGCCGCCTCGTGGGCGAGGCGATTCACCAGCCAGCCGACGATCGCGCCGGTGACCAGGAAGACCCCGAACGGGAAGGTGACGCGGTCCCAGAGGAAGGCCGGGCGCTCGTCGAAGTGGTGGACGCGCCACCATTCGGCGAACACGAGAAACGGGAAGAGCAGGACCGGCAGCAGCACGGCGCCGGCAAGGCCGTAGCGAAGCGCCGCCTCGACGACCACGAAGATCAGCGCCCATCGTGTCGGACTGCCGTACTCGAAGGAGTAGATCGTCGCGTACGCCGCGATCACGCACGTGTCGAAGACGAGCGCGACGATGCCGATGATCCGCGGATCCGCGCGCTTGCTCGCGACGAACAGGAGCGCCGCGCCGAGGGCGAAGACGCCCGTCGTGATCCAGGCGTAGGCCTCGTAACGTGGCGGATAGTTCTCGCTGAGCAGCCCGACCTCGAGCACGCCGAACAGGACCGCAACGAGGCGGACGCGCGCGATCCACACCTCCATCTCGCTGAGACGTGCGAGCCGCGGAGTCTCAGCCGCCATTGCGCTCCTCGATCTGCGTCACGGCCCAATGCGCGTGCTCGCGGAGGAGCTCGTCACCGCCGTCGAGAAAGGACGCGGCGAGCTCCGTATCCTCCGGCCCGCCGACATTGCCGAGCGCCACGAGTGCGTTGCGCCGCAGGTAGCGAACGTCGTTCCGCGGGACGTACAGCCGGTCGTAGCGCTCGCGCAGCGCGTCGCCGTCCCCCTCCAGCCAATCGACGAGGCTGACGTGGGGCTCGGCTGGTGCCGCGTCGGCGCGGCGCTTCTCGACGCCGCGATTCCACGGGCACACGTCCTGGCAGATGTCGCAGCCGTAGACCTGCGCGCCGAGGTGGACGCGGTACTCCTCGGGAATGGCGGCCGGCGCCTGCGTCCAGTAGGAGAGGCACCTGGCCGCGTCGAGCACACCCGGCTCGTCCAGCGCGTCCGTCGGGCAGGCGTCGACGCAGAGCGTGCACGTTCCGCAGCCGGCCTCGAGCGGCGGCGTCGGCTCGATCTCGACGGTCGTGACGAGCGTGCCCAGCACGACCCAGGAGCCGTGCTTCCGGGTGATCAGGAGCGTGTTCTTGCCGTAGAAGCCGACACCCGAGCGGGCCGCCGCCTCGCGATCGACGTGCTGGTTCGCGTCGACGAGGACCCGATACTCACCGCCGAGCCGGCGGCCGAGCGCATCGAGCCGCTCGCGAAGGATCGCGTAGCCGTCGTACCACGTGTAGCGTGGCAGGCGACCTTCGGCCCGGCCGAGAGGCGGCTCAGGCGCGTAGTAGCAGTGCGCGGCGGAGACAACGGTGCGGGCGCCGGGCAGGAGCGTCTCGGGATGACACGACACCTCCGGCTGAGCCATCGTGAAGCGCATGTCGGCGAACAGTCCGCGCGCCTTCCGCTCACGGATGTGATGCTCCGTCTCGTCGTAGGCGGAGGGAGGAGCTGCGCCGACGACGTCGAGGCCGAGCTCCTGCGCGTGCCGCTCCAGCTCGGCGGCGGTCATATGGAGGATTTTGCCGCGTGAAGGCGATTCGAATCCACGAAGACGGCGGGCCCGAGGTCCTCCGCTACGAGGACGCCCCCGATCCGGTGCCAGGCACCGGACAGGTCTTGATCGATTTACGCGCCGCGTCGTTGAACCATCTGGACGTGTGGGTCAGGAAAGGGCTGCCGTCGGTGCCGAAGCCGCGGATCCTGGGGGCGGACGGCGCCGGGGTGGTCGTCTCGGGCGACGGCTTCGAGCCCGGTGAGCGCGTCGTCATCAATCCCGGGCTCGACCACGGCGACGGGACGATCACCGTTGTCGGCGAGCACATGGACGGAACACATGCGGAGCGGATCGCGGTGCCCGCGGAGCAGGTCTATCGCATCCCGGACGAGCTCGAGTTCGAGACGGCCGCCGCGTTCCCGCTCGTCTTCGAGACGGCCTATCGCATGCTCGTCACCAAGGCGGCGCTGCGGGAAGACGAGTGGGTCCTCGTCTGGGGCGTCGGCAGCGGCGTCTCCACCGCGTCACTCGCGATCGCCAAGGCCCTTGGCGCGCGCGTGATCGTCACCTCCGGCAGCGACGCGAAGCTCGAGCGCGCACAGGAGCTCGGCGCGGACGCGGCCCTCAATCACGACACCGACGACGTGCCTGGCACCGTGAAGGAGCTCACGTCGGGCGGCGCGCACGTCGTCGTCGACCATGTGGGTGCAGCGACATGGCAGCGGTCGCTCGCCGCGGCGCGCGCGGACGGCCGCGTCTGCGTCTGCGGGGCGACGAGCGGGCCCAATCCGCCGGCCCAGCTCCACCGCATCTGGTGGAAGCAGCTGACGATCTACGGGTCGACGATGGGCACTCGCACCGACTTCGAAGCCGTGTTCGAACTGGTCACCTCGGGCCGCGTGGTGCCAGTCATCGATCATGTCTTTCCGCTTGCGCAAGCCGCAGCCGCGCACGAACGGCTCGAGGCGGGCGAGCAGCTCGGGAAGCTCGTGCTGCGGATCCCGGGCTAGTTGCCGGCAGCGCGAGATGTGCTGAGGAACCACCTCGCGCTTCCGCCGTTCTCGCGCCGCTCGACCTTGCCCTGGAGTTGGAGCCGCCGAAGCTGCGCACCGATCCGCAACGGGAGGTTCTGCACGAGCGGGGCTCTGTCGCCGAGGACTTCCCGCCCCACCTCGGCCGCCGTCGCACCGTCGTGTCCGCCGATGCGGCTCAGGGCGCTGAGCAGCGTCTCGGCGCTGAGGAGCGTCTCCGCGCTGAGTGCCTTTGGCGCGTAGATCGCAGTGTCCGCGGCGGCGACGCGCCAACCGCGAGCGCCGAGCTCGCCCATGAGCGACTCGAGCGCAGACCGTGCCGCCTCGCTGCTGTGGGGGGCGCGGTTCCCGTGCCGCCACGTCCACGTGCGAAACCGCGGCGAGCACAGGAGTGCCTTACCCAAGTCGCCGTCGGAGGCGTAGTAGCACCCGGTGACGTAGCCCTGCCAGTACGAGAGCCGGCAAAGAGGTCCGTCAGGGCGATCGTTGTCGTGTTCGCGGCGCATCCATCTGCTCTGGAGGCGTCAGTTGGGACCAATTGCCCGAGCGCCGCAGTCTCGGGGAGGTCGCGGCGTCCCCAGATGTCGCCGACAGTCTCGCACGGCTGCGCACCGGGGCAACTAGCCGATGTATCAGGTTTGGACGGTCAGCCGATGCCGAGGATGAACTTCGCGTCGTCCGACATCCGCTCGGGCGTCCACGGCGGGTCCCACGTGAGCTCGATGTCGACGTCCTCGACGCCGGGCACCTCGCGCGCCACGCGGTTGATGTCCTCCTGGATCATCGGGCCGGCCGGACAGCCCATCGACGTCAGGCTGTGCGTCACCTTGACGCTGCGGCCGTCGACCTCCACGTCGTAGAGGAGGCCGAGCTCGACGATGTCCATCCCGAGCTCGGGATCCTCGACCTGACGCAGCGCCTCGTAGACCTCTTCACGCGTGGGCATCTCGTTCGAGTGTAACGAGAGGGCCTGCTCAGCCGTTCGGAGCGGCGACGGTGAACGCCGAGTTGACGATCACGCGTCCGGGTTTGCCGTTTCGCGAGACGGTCGTGACGGTCCAGCGGTAGCGGCCCGGTGCGAAGGTGAAGCGTGACGGGAGCGCGAGCCGCGGACCGCCGGTGCGGATCTTCAGCACCTTGTGGCCGTTCCGGAGAAAACGGACGACATACGCGCGAGCGCCGGGGACTGCGGCCCAGCTCCAGACACGTGTCGGCACGAACCCGGCCGCACGGCGTGCGCGCGGTTGATGCTTCGACGACGGCGTCGACGTCGACTTTGACGTCGACGTCGACTTCGGCTTCGCCGCCGTCCTTACCGCCGGCGCGGGCGTGGTGCTCGCGTGCTTCGCAGGCTTGACCGCCTTCGGCGCCGTCGCTTGACGATGTTGCGGAGCGGGCTTCGGGGATGACGATGGGGCCGGCTGCTGTTGCGTCCGATCACGAGCCCATGCGATGCCGACGACGACCGCGACCGCCACGATCGCAGCCGCCGCAACGATGAGCCGCTTTCGACCGTTCCGCCGCACCGGTTCGGGAGGGCGGAGCCGTGGCGGCGCGACGGGCTCCACCGGCCGGCTGCGGACGTCGGCCAAAAACTCATTCCAATTGACCTCCGACGCACCGTTCGGCGGAGCGGGCTCCGCCTGACGCGCGCGCGGCAGTTCCGGCACCTCGGGGAGCTGTTCCCGCGCGAGCGCAGCCTCCTCCGGCGGCGACACGAGGATCAGTTCGGGGCTGAGCGGCTCGGCCGTTCGCTCCGGCATCGGCCGAAGGGTATCGGCAAGCGCGGTCGACGGACTTAGTAGCCCAGGAGACGAACTTCCTCGCGCCGCTCGCGCGCGAAGAAGTGGATCCCGTCGGTGAAGCGGACCCAGTTGCAGCGGGTGCACATCACGAGCGAGTGCGTGCGCGCGGAGTCGGCGAGGAACCGTACGCCGCGCAGGAGGTCGCCGTTCGAGACACCGGTCGCCGCCACGATCACCTCGCCCGGCGCCAGCTCCTCGGTCGTGAAGACGCGGGTCGCATCGTCGATCCCGAGCTCACGCGCCTGCTCGATCTCGCGGCGCGACGTCGGCCACAGTTGGGCCTGAACCTCACCACCGAGACAGCGGAGCGCGGCGGCCGACATCACAGCCTGGCGGGTGCCGCCGATGCCGACGGCGAGGTGGTCGTTCGTCCCGCGGATCGACGCGGAGATCGACGCGGTGACGGTCCCGTCCTGGATGAGCTTGATCCGCGCGCCCGACACTCGGATGTCCTCGATCAGGTCGTGGTGGCGAGGACGGTCGAGGACGATGGTCGTGATGTCGTTGGGACGCCGGCCGAACGCGTCGGCGATCGCCTGGATGTTGTCGCCGATCGGCCGCAACAGGTCGATCGAGCCGCGCGCCACCGGGCCGACGGCCATCTTCCGCATGTACATGTCCGGCAGGTTCAGCAGCGAGTCGCGCTCGCCGACGGCGATCATCGACATCGCACCGTTGCCGCCGCGCGCAACGACGCCGCGACCCTCGAGCGGGTCGAGCGCGAGGTCGACGTCCTCGCCGCCGGCGCCGATGCTCCCGCCCACGTGCAGCGGCGACTCCTCGTCCGTCGCGCCGATCACGACCCGGCCGTCGATCGGGAAGTCGTCGAGCCCGCGCCGCATCGCCTCGGCAGCGTCCCGCTCCGCCGCCTCCTGGTCGGCACGTCCGAGCCAGCGCGCCGCTGTCAGCGCCGCACCTTCGGTGACGCGGACGTACTGCTCGCAGAGACAGAGGCCCGGAGAGGGCTGCGCCTCGGCCGCCGCAACGGACGTCTCATGCGCAGTGTCCGCCATCAGACCCGTTGTACCTGCTCGGCGCTCGCCAGCACCAGTTCGAGCACCGCGTCGATCGCGGAGCGCATGTCGGTGTTCGTGATCACCGGGACGCGATGCCGGCGCGCGCGGCGCACGATCTGCTCCTGCACGCGCCGGATGTCGTCGAGATGGTCGATGTACTTCTGGTGCGGGCGGAGGCCGTCGAGCGCGGCGTCGCGCACCATGAAGTGCGTGCTGTGCTCCTCCTCGTCCTCGATCGCGAGGACGCACTGCACGACGAGCGCGCCGTCGATGTGCGGCAGCATGCCTGGCACCAGGTGCACGCCCTCGAGCACCATCGACCACCCTTCCTCGAGGGCGCGCTCGATCGATGCGCGCACGCCGACGAGGACGTTGCGCGTCTGCTCGAGGAAACCGGCGATCACGGGATCCTCGGCCTGCTCGGGCTCGCGCAAACCGGCCGCGGCCTCGAACGACGAGTAGTGGATCGACGGCATGAACTCCTTCGAGAAGAACGCGCGCATCGTCTGGCGCACGGAATCTGTCGAGGTGACGCGCGTGATGCCGAGGCGATACGCCGCCTCGGTCGCAACGGTGGACTTGCCGGTGCCAGTCGCGCCGCCGACCAGGACGATGACCGGCAGGTCGAGCTCCTGGAGCTCGCGGAAGCGCCGCAGGCGGTCGACGGTACGAGAGCCGTCGTGCTCGCCGAGGACCTCGACCGCAAGCTCCTCGAAGCGGTCGAGCTCGACGCTCTCCTCGTTCCGCTGTGCGAGGTCCTGCTCGATGCGCTTGGCCAGCTCGTACGCGCGGCCGATGGGGATTCCGACGGCGACGAGCGCGCGCGCCATCAGGCCCTTCGAATACGGCTGGTTCGGCGTCCCGAGCGGGAGCGGCTCGGCGTGGCGCGGATGGCTCATGCCGGCGCCCTCTCCGGGACGAGCCCCAGCACCGCTTCGTCGAGGCCGGGGCTCAGCACCTCGTTTTCGGCGAACACGACCTCCGCGCCGCGCGCGACCGCCGCCTCGGCGACGAGGTCGATCGCCGCGGCCTTGATCTCGACCAGGTAGACGTCCGCGTCGGTCCGCCCAAGGTCTTCTCGGAGCAGCGGCCGGTTCGCGAGGTTCCTCGACACGCTGACGACGTCCGCGTCGAGCCCGTCGGTCACAGCGGCGCCCGTCGTGAACACGGCCACGCGCCGTCCGTGCAGCGGCGCGACCGGCCGCAGCCGCAGATCCGCCGTGAGGACGGGCACGTCCTTGAGCTCGCGGATCGCGTCGGCGTCCCCACCTCCGACGAGAACGACGACGTCCGATACGAGCACCCGATACGGGTTCAGGTAGCCCAACGGGTCCTGTCCGGTGCCTGACACCAGGATGCGCGCATCCGTCTGCACGGGCGGGATCGCGGCGCCGCTGCCGTCGAAGACGACCACGTCCGGGTGGCGCTCGGCCGCTAGGGCCGCTCCCGCGAGGACGTTCGACGTCGTCACCGCGCCCGCGAGGCCACCGCCGGCGCGCCGGCAGCCGACCGTGACGACCCCTGTCAGCGCCGCCGTCTCGAGATAGTCCGACGCCGCGTGGTGCCCGGCACGCGAGAGGTCCAGCAACGACGGCAGCGTCGGCTGCACCGTCGCAAGCTCGGGCTCCGCCGGCCCGCCGCGCCCCATCGAGACGACGACCACGTGCCGGTCGCGTGCCAGCAGCCGGACGACGTGACCGGTGACCGCCGTCTTCCCGACCCGCTTGCCGGTGCCGATCACGGCGAGCGAGGGCAGCGGGAACGGCTCGTACCGCGGCGGCTCGAAGCGGAAATCGCCACCCTCGTAGCGCAGGCCGGCCGCGAGCGCACGGCTCGCCAGGAGCAGGCGCTCGCGCGGCCCGAGCACAGGCTCGTCCGAAAGGTCGACGACCACCTCGGCGTCGGCAAACGCGTGCTCGAGCTCGTCGAGGAGCGGCACACCGTAGTCCTCGCCGCCGCGGAGCTTCTCCGTCCCGCCGGCAAGCCACGCGCCGATCACGTCGTACGGCAGCGCGGCGATCGCATCGCGCACGACCGGCGCGTAGTGCTCCCCGTCGATGACGGCGACCGCGCGCGTCATCGCCGCGACGTCACCTCGCCCTCGATCCGCGCGGTGTACTTCTCGAACTCGAGCGTGTCGGTCGCGAACTGGATGATCTTCTCCTGCCCGTGGAACGGGTACTTACGCCACACGTCGACGTGCGTGCCGGAGAACTCGATCACGTTGTAACAGGGACGCGTGTTGCCGCGGAGCCGCAGGGACGAGACGGTGCCGGCGTTGACGATGAACAGGTCCTCGAGCCGCCACGCGTACGGGACGTGCTTGTGTCCCGAAAGGACGAGGTTGACCCCCGCACGCTGCAGGCACTCGATCGTGTCGCCGGCGTCGTAGATGACGTTTCGCTCGCGCCCCGTGCCTGGCACCGGGAGCAGGTGGTGGTGGCAGACGAAGATCCGCAAGTCCGCCGGCGGAGCGAAGCTCTCCTCGATCCACGGATAGCGGCCACGGCCGATCTGGCCGTGGTCGAGGTCGGGCTCGGTGGAGTCGACGGCGACGACCGTCACCCCTCCGACCCGCGCGACGGAGTTCCGGTCGCCGAACAGCTCCTCGAAGTGGACGTAGCCGACGTTGCGCGAGTCGTGGTTCCCGGGGATCACGACGAGGGTCTCGCAGTCGATCCGATCGAGGTAGTCCTTGGCGAGCGCGTACTCCTCCTTGAACCCGAAGGTGGTGAGGTCGCCCGAGCAGATGACGATGTCCGCCTCGAGATCGTTCACCTCGGTGATCGCGCGCTCGAGCAGGTTCGGGAGGAAGAACTGCGTCCCGCAGTGCAAATCGGAGATCTGGACAATCGTGAACGTCCCGTCCCGCGTCGCCATCAGGCGGAGTTTAGGGCGTCCGGACCCGCTGCTACCCTGATTGAAGGTGACGCTGGAAACGCCTGATTTCCAGGCATATCGCGGCCAGGAACCACCGCGCTTCGCCAACCGGGCTGAGCTCGAGTGCGCGAAGGTCCTGGATTACTACGGCGTGCCCTGGCAGTACGAGCCGACGACGTTCGTGCTGGAGGAAGACGAGGACGGCCGGATCGTCGAGGCGTTCAAGCCCGACTTCTACCTGCCCGAGCAGGACTTGTACGTCGAGGTCACGGTGATGAAGCAGTCGCTCGTCACGCGCAAGAACCGCAAGCTGCGGAAGCTGCGCGAGCGCTACCCGGACGTCCGCGTCAAGCTGTTCTACAAGCGCGACATCGAGCGCCTGGCGGAGCGATACCGGCTCGAGCTCGCGTCGTAGGCCGCGGCCCCCGCCTCGGCGCCGTCTACCTCTCGCGGGAGGAGATCCTGGCACGTGTCCGGGAGCTCGGGCGCGAGCTGGCGCGCGACTACGACGGCCGCGAGCCGCTGCTCGTCGCGCCGCTCAAGGCGAGCGTCGTCTTCGTCGCCGACCTCTCCCGCGCGCTCCGCATCCCGCACGGGCTCGACTTCCTCGAGCTCGCCAGCTACGCCGCCGGCGCCGACCAGGGCGGGCACGCGCGCATCCGGCTGCTGAAGGACCTCGACACGGAGATCGGCGGCCGCCACATCGTGATCGTCGAGGACGTCGTCGACACCGGCCTGACCCTCAACTACCTCTGCAAGACGCTCGCGCTTCGCTCGCCCGCGTCGCTGGCCGCCGTCGCGCTGCTCGACCGCCCCTACCGACGGCTCGTGGAGGACCTGCCCGTCCGGTACGTCGGCTTCACCGTTCCCGACGAGCTCTTCGTGGGCTATGGGTTCGACCTCGACGAGCGGTACCGGAACCTCCCGGACCTCCACGTCCTGGAAAGTTAGCCCAGGCTAAACTCGAGGTGGCATGATGGCCACCCGCGTGGAGCCGCTCGACCGCCGGCCCGGATCGGGCGAGCGTGCGTTGCGCGGCGACCGGAGGTCGATCTGGCCCTTCCTCGGCCCCGCCTTCATCGCGTGCGTCGCCTACATCGACCCGGGCAACTTCGCGACGAACATCGCCGGCGGCGCGAAGTTCGGCTTCACGCTCGTGTGGGTGATTGTCGCCTCGAACCTGATGGCGATGTTGATCCAGACGCTTTCCGCGAAACTCGGAATCGCGACCGGGCGCAACCTCCCGGAGATCTGCCGCGAGCGCTTCTCGCGCCGCACCTCGGTCGGCCTGTGGGTGCAGGCGGAGATCATCGCGATGGCGACCGACCTGGCGGAGTTCCTCGGCGCGGCGCTCGGCCTGCAGCTGCTGCTCGGTATCCAGCTCTTCCCCGCCGCGGTTCTCACCGGCGTCATCACGTTCCTGATCCTCGGACTGCAGCGCTACGGCTTCCGCCCGCTCGAGGCGGTGATCACGGCGTTCGTCGCAGTGATCGGCGTCTGCTACTTCGCGGAGCTGTGGCTCGCGCATCCGCCGTTGGGAACGGTCGCGAAGCATGCGGTCGTCCCGGAGTTCCAGGGCAGCGAGTCCGTGCTGCTCGCGGTCGGGATCCTCGGCGCAACCGTGATGCCGCATGTCATCTACCTGCACTCCGCGCTGACGCAGCACCGGATCGTGCCGCGCAACGACGACGAGGCGCGGACGCTCTACAAGTACACGCGGATCGACGTGCTGATCGCGATGGCGATCGCCGGGTTGATCAACGTCTCGATGCTGGTCGTCGCCGCCACCGTCTTCTTCGGCAGCGGCCTGAACGACATCGAGTCGCTCACGCAGGCGCACAGGACGCTCGAGCCGCTCGTCGGCGGCGCGGCTAGCGTGTTGTTCGCGCTCGCGCTGACCGCCTCCGGGCTTTCCAGCTCGACTGTCGGAACGATGTCCGGCCAGGTCGTGATGCAGGGATTCATCCGGCGCCGGATCCCGCTGTGGGTCCGCCGTCTCGTCACGATGGTGCCGGCGTTCGTCGTGATCGGGCTCGGGGTCGACCCCTCGCGGACGCTCGTCCTCAGCCAGGTCGTGCTCTCGTTCGGCATCCCGTTCGCCCTGATCCCGCTCGTGCTGTTCACGAGCCGGCGCGACGTCATGGGCGCGCTTGTCAACCGGCGCTCGACCGTCGTCGCGGCGTGGGCGATCGCCGGCCTGATCTCCGCGCTGAACATCTTCCTGCTCGCGCAGACATTCGGGCTCGCTTGAAGCGCCGGCCGCCCAGGAGGCGGCCGGCGTCGTCGGGAGACGATCTCGGATTCGGCACGACCCTGTCCCCGATTCCTGCCGAATACGCCTTACAAGCTGTAAACGGCTGGAACGCCGTTTCGGATACGGCTAGAGGTAGCCGAGCGGATCGACCGGCGTCCCGTTGATCCGGACCTCGAAGTGGAGATGCGGCCCGAAGCAGTGCCCGGTGCAGCCGACATAGCCGATCACCTGCCCCTGCGCCACCGAGGCGCCCTGTGAGACCGCATAGGAGGACTGGTGGGCGTAACAGGTCGCCATGCCACCGCCGTGGTCGATGCAGGTGTAGTTCCCGTAGCCGCTGACCCAGCCGGCGAGCACGACGGTCCCCGCCGCAGCGGCGTGGATCGGCGTGCCGTACGTGACGGCGATGTCGATCCCAGCGTGCAGGCGGCCCCAGCGGTAGCCAAATGGGCTCACGACCGGCCCGCTGACCGGCCAGATCAGGCCTGACGCCGACGGTGTCGCGTCGGTCGCGCCCTGCACGGCGGCGAGCCGGCTGCGGACCTGCGCGTCGGCGGCGGCGATCGCCTGCGCCTCCGTCTGGAGCGTGCGCTCCTGCTTCCGTGTCAGTTTGAGCGCTGTCTGCTGACTGGCACGTTTCCCGCTCAGTCGCCTCGTGCTCGCGAGCAGCTGGTTGCGCACGTCGCGCTGCTGTTGCGTTCGCACGGCGATCACCTGCGTCTCGGCATGCACGCGCGTGCGCACGGCTTTCGTTTGTTCGCGCGTCACGCGCATCTCGTTGCGCGCGACGGCGACCTTCGCGGCGATGTGCTTGTCCTGCTGTGCGATCGAGTCGAGGTAGTGGATGCGGTCGAGCGCGTCCTGGAACGAGTTCGACTCGAGGATGAGCTCGACGAG
Source organism: Gaiellaceae bacterium (assembly GCA_035456125.1). Classification (GTDB taxonomy): domain Bacteria; phylum Actinomycetota; class Thermoleophilia; order Gaiellales; family Gaiellaceae; genus 3-1-20CM-4-69-9. Next base: position 3,181 of record DATIDT010000089.1, on the reverse strand, counting down.
CGTCGGGTCGTGCGTCTCGTAGAGGTCGATCATCCGCAGGTTGAGCTCGTGCAGCGCGGTCGCGTAGGCGCGGCGCAGGAACGTGAGCCGCTCCGTCTCGAAGTCGTACAGCGCGTTGAGCTTGTCGAGGCGCCGCTGGTGGAGCGCGAGGTCCTGCTCGAGCACCGAGAGCCGCCGCGAGACGTCACCGACGTGTGCCTCGAGCTGCCGGATGCTGCTGGTGAGATCGCCGATCTGCTGCTGCAGGCGCGCCTCTTTCTGGCGGGCGGCCGAGAGCTTCGCCTGCACCTCCCCGAGCGAGTGGCCGCTGTCGCCTGCGGCCGGCGCGGCCAGCACGAGGCAGCCGACGGCCAGGATCGCGAGACGGCGCGCCATAGCGGAAGGTTCGGCAGGGCGTCGGACGTCCCTGCCGCGGCCTAGCCGGCCGGTTCCTCCGGTGCGAGCGGGCCCGGCTCGGGGATCACCGCCGGCTCCGGCGGATTCCCCTCGTCAGGCGGCGGATACGGCTCCGGAATCACAGCCGGGCCGACAGGATCCCCCACCCCAGGAGCCGCAGGCTCATCGGGGAGCTCCACCATCTCCGTCGGCTGGACCTCGAGCTTGCGGCGATGGATCCTGTCCTGCGCCTCCGCGATGACTGTGTTCATCTCGGCCTCCTTCTGACGCCATGCCTCGTCCAGCTCGCCGAGCCGTTCACGGGCGACGTGGGTTGCCTGCTCGTCGTCACGGTATACCGCGACCCCGAGCTCGTACAGCAGGCGGTTGCGCGCAACCGCGAGTCTCCGCAGCTCGCGGCGTAGCCGAAGGAGGCGGGTCGTCGCCCGGCCGCGGGTGGTGAACGAGTCCGCCGCCACGCCCGCGCGTTCGCGGAAGACGCCGGTCTCGACGCTCACGAGGAGCAGGAGCACGCCGACGCCGAGCACGACGAGCGCGATCGGCCAGTGACCGGTCGCGAAGAGAACGATCGCGGCGACGGTCGCGGCGACGCCGAGCCCGACGGCGAGCGCCGTCGGCGTGACGCCGTAGTACCGGCGCTCGGCGTGCGTGACGGTGACAGGCACCGGACCTGTCTCGTCGGGAGGCAGCTCATGCACCTTGGTGTCGCCGTCGCCGACGGGGCGGCCGCAGTCCGGGCAATAGCGGCTCCGCTGCGGCAGCCGCCTGCCGCAGGTCGGGCAGCTAGCCATCCGCCTCGCGCAACGCCGCCGCCGCGCGCTGCCGCAACGCTCCGACTTGCACGCGGTAATCGTCGTCCGAGACCTTGCCCGTACGGTGGTCGAACTCGAGCTCCCTCAGAGCGTCGAGCGCGCGGTCGCGCTCTTCCGCGCGCGCCAGCCGCCGCTGCTGCGAGGCGTCCGGTTGCAGCAGGCGATCGTCGGCCGCGACCGGCTCGCGCAGGAACGGGGCCGCGACGAGCACGACCGACGCGACGGCGAGGACTGCGCCGACGACGAGCGCGACGCTCATGCGCGCACCGTCACGCCTTCGTAGCGCTCGGCGAGCCGCCGCTCCTCCCGCGCGTCCGGCCACAGCGCGATCAGCGACCCGCCGACGAAGACGAGACCGGCGAGCCAGATCAGGTTGACGAGTGGTTTCTGCAGCACCTTGAGGTCGACGCTCCCGTCCGCGTTGACCTGGTCGGCGATCATGAAGAGGTCGCCGCCGGTGAGCAGGTCATGGCGGATCGAGACCTCGTTCGAGACCTGATCCTCCGCGAAGTACTGGTTCTTGCCGGGCCGATAGCGACCGAGGTACTCCCCGCCGCGGTACACGTCGACGTTCGCGCGGATCGCGCGGTGGTTCCCCTCCAGCTTCGTCTCGAAGCCGCGGAAAACGACCCGGTTGCCGGCGACGGTCATGGAGCCGCCCGGGTGCAGGCGCGTCTCGCGCACCGTCTGGTAGGCGCTCGAGCCGGCGACGCCGATCGCGAGCAGCACGACCGCTGCGTGCACGATGTAGCCGCCGTACCGGCGCCGGTTGCGTGACACGAGCGAGGCGAACGCGCCGCCCCACCCCACGCCGCCGAGCGCCTTCCGTGCGGTCGTGCCGCGCGCGAACTCGAGCACGATCGACGCGAGCACGAACACGGAGAACGTGTACGCGATCACGCCGATCCGCGACGATCCGGCTCCGGCGGCCAGCAGCCCGACGCCGGCGGCGAGCGCGGCGATCGTCGGCCACAGGAACGTCTTTCCGAGCGCGCGCAGCGACGCCCGCCGCCAGGCGACGAGCGGCCCGATCCCCATCAGCAGCAGCAGCGGCAGGCCGAAGCTGTGCAGGAAGAAGTCGTAGTAGGGCTTGCCGACTGTCGCCGCCTGCCCGGTCACTGCCTCGGACAGCAGCGGGTAGATGACCCCCCAGAGAATCGTCAGCGCGAGCGCGACGAGCAGCAGGTTGTTGTAGAGGAACGTCGCCTCGCGCGAGACGAGCGACTCGAGCCGCGTCTTCGCCCGCAACAGCGGCAGGCGCGAGAAGACGAGCGCGAGCGAGGCAGCCGTGATGAAGCAGATGAAGCCGAGGAACCACGGCCCGATCGAGCTCTGCGTGAACGAGTGGATCGACTGGATGATCCCGCTGCGCGTCAGGAACGTCCCGAAGATCGAGAGACAGAACGCGAGCACGACGAGCAGGACGTTCCAGACCTTCAGCATCCCGCGCTTCTCCTGGATCATCACCGAGTGCAGAAACGCCGTCGCCGCGAGCCACGGCATCAGCGCGGCGTTCTCCACCGGGTCCCACGCGTAGTAGCCGCCCCAGCCGATCTCGACGTACGCCCAGTGCGAGCCGAGCAGCTGCCCGACGCCGAGGAACGCCCACGCCGCAAGTGTCCAGCGACGCGTCGCGACGATCCAGCGCTCGTCGGTACGGCGTGCGAGCAGTGCGCCCATCGCGAACGCGAACGGCACCGTCAGCCCGACGTAGCCGAGGTAGAGCATCGGCGGGTGGATTGCCATGTACGGGTTCTGCAGGCTCGGGTTGAGCCCGGCACCGTCGGCGGGGGGCGCCTGCGTCGCGAACGGGCTCGCGACGAACACGAGCAGCAGCGCGAAGAACGACCCGACGAGCCCGAGGACGGGCACAACCCAGGCGATGATCTCGCGGCCGGCGCGGCGCGCGGTGAGGACGGCGGCGACCGAATAGCCGCACAGCACGAACAGCCACAGCAGCAGCGATCCCTCCT
>DATIDT010000088.1:0-72342 GCA_035456125.1 Gaiellaceae bacterium | reverse complement strand
GAGGCGGTCGAGCTCGTGCTCCCGGCCGACGAAGACCCGAGGCCGAGCCCGCTCCTGCTGACCGAGCTCCTGGACGGACACGAGCCTGTAGGCGGGCACTCGCTCGGCCTTCCCCTTCAGCTCCAGCGGCTCGACGAGCTCCACCGTCACGGCGTTCCGCACGAGCCGGTACGTCGGTTCGCCGAGCAGCACTTCGAGCGCCGGCGCAGCCTGCTCGAGCCTCGCGGCGGTATTGACGGTGTCTCCGGTGACGAGGCGTTGCCCGGAGGTCGGGTCGCCGGCAACGACCTCGCCGGTGTTGACGCCGGTCCGGTTCTGGAGCTCGACGCCCCAGCGGCTCGTCAATTCGGCGTTCAGGGCCGCGAGGCGCCGTTTCATCTCGGCGGCCGCGCGCACGGCGCGCAGCGCGTCGTCCTCGTGTGCAGTCGGTAGGCCGAAGACGGCCATGATCGCGTCGCCGATGTACTTCTCGATCGTGCCGCCGTGCAGCTCGAGCGCGCCGCTCATCTCGTCGAAGTACCGCGCCATGACTTCCCGCAGTGCCTCGGAGTCGAGCCGCTCGCCGAGCGCGGTCGAGCCCTTGAGATCCGAGAAGACGATCGTCACGGTCTTCCGTGTCTCCTGCGCCGGCAGCTCAGCGACGAGCGGCGTCCCGCAGAACCCGCAGAGCCGGAAGCGGTCGGGGTTCTGTTCCCCGCAATTTGGGCACGTCAGCATGCCATCGAGTGTGGCACGCGAGTCCGGCTACCGCTAGCTCTCGACGCCGATGACGACGCGCGGCGCGGCCGAGGGCGACAGCCAGCGCAGGACGCGCAGCAGCTGCGCGCGGGGCAGGCTCACGCAGCCGTTCGTCGAGCTGTGGACCTGGACGTGCAGAAAGATCCCGGAGCCGCGGCCGGGGACGACCGGGCTCGTGTTGAAGCCGATCACCGCGAGATATGCGTAGGCCCGTCGGCTTTTCGACATGTCCGGTGTCGTCACCTTGAACGGCGGCGTCACGCCGCAGCCGATCCTCTGGAACGTGTTGTAGACCGTCGAGCGCGGGTCCTCGACCCACCAGTCGCCGCAGTGCAGCCGCGTGTAGGCGAAGCGCACGCCAGGGTTCGGCTCGTTCCCGTACATGCGCGGCAGGATCGGAAACGTGCCGATCGGCGTCGTCCCGTCCCCTTCGCGCCGGTTGACGCGGAGGCCGTTCCAGCCGACGCGTGCGGTGTACGGCCCGGCCACGGACGACCAGCAGCCGCCGACACGCCGCCACGTGCGCAAGGTCGCTGCTGTCGTTTGGAGTCGGGGCGCGCTGACGGTGATCAGCTGCGTCGTCGCCGCGGGAACTGACGGGTAGCTCGGGCAGGCCGTCGCGAGTGCGGCGGCGACGACGTGGACGGCGAGCGCCATCGGGCCCCAGAGTACGCTGGCGGCGATGCGCCTCGTCGCACTCCTGCTCGCCTTCCTCGGCACCGTCTCGCCGCTGCGGCAGCAGGACCTCCGCGACTCGTACCGCCCCCGCTGCCCGGTCGCACCCAGCGACCTTCGGCTCGTGCGCGTCTCATACGTCGGCTTCGACGGAGCGGCACACGTCGGCGCGCTCGTCGTGAACCGCCGCGTCGCGCGCGACGTGGTCTCGGTCTTCCGCCGCCTCTACCTGGCGCGGTTCCCGATCCGTCGCATGACGCCGATCTCGGCGTTCCACGGCAGCGACGACGCGTCGATGGCCGCGGACAACACGTCGGGCTTCAACTGCCGCCGCGCCGTCGGCGGGTCGGGCTGGTCGGAGCACGCGTACGGGCTCGCGATCGACGTCAACCCCGTCGAGAACCCGTACCTGCTCCGCGGAAGGGCGCTACCTCCGGCCGGCCGGCGCTACCTCGACCGTGCACGCGTCCGGCGCGGGATGGCGGTCGCAAGCGGCACGCTCGTCCGCGCCTTCGCGTCCGTCGGCTGGAACTGGGGCGGGCGCTGGAGCGGGTCGCCCGACTATCAGCACTTCTCGGCTAACGGGCGATGAACGGCTTGCCGGCGCGCTCGAGTGGGAGCCCGAGCGCACGCCACTCGTCCTTCCCGCCCTCGTAGTGGCGGACGTTCGTGTAACCGAGCTCGCGCAACCGCCCGCCGGTCACGACTGAGTCGTCGCACTCCGCGTTCGCGCAGTAGACGACGATCTCGATGTCGAGGTTCGGCATGCGCTTTGCGCAGCGAATCATGTCGACGGCGTTCGGCGGCATGTTGATCGCGCCGGGCAGGTGCGAGTGCGCGTAGACCATCGGTGCGAGCGCGTCGATCAGCACGAAGTCGTCGCTGCCCTCGAGTTTCTGCAGGAGCTCCTTCGCGGTGATGTTCGGCAGTTGCACTAGAGCGGAGACGTGCCTTCGCGGTCCTTCGGGAAGCCGGCGTAGGGGTTTCCGCCGACGTCGTCGGGCGCACTGCGGCGATGCTCGGTGTCGATCCCGGCGCCGTGGCGCTGCGCCAGGTCCGAAACCGGGTAGACGAGGCCCTTGTGCCGGCGCGCTCCGACCGCGAGGACGACGGAGGCCGTGTCTCCGGCGCCGACGATGACGTGTTCCGTCCACGGCGGGCAGTGGACGTAGTCCCAGGGCTGCAGCTGCCGCTTCTCGTTCTCGATCAACAGCAGCGGCGTCCCCGATAGCACGAGAAAGCCCTCTTGATCCTCTTCCGCGTGGTACAGCGCCATCGGCTGACCGGGCCGCAGGACGCTGATGTTGATCCCGACCTGTTCGAAGCGCTCGCCCTCGGGCTCGAAACGCGTGTAGGCGCCGAACGTCTCGTTGTCGAGCCAGCCTGCTTCGCGTGCGTTGACGACAAACCAGTTCATGGTGCGGCAAACCGTACCGGCATTCGCCGGGTCAGCCCCTTCCGCAGCCTCGTGCGCGCAAGGCAAGCTCAAACCATGGTGAATTCAGATCGCAAAAAGTGGTTCGCGCTCGCACTGTTGAGCGTCGTTCAGTTCATGGTCGTCCTCGACATCGCGATCGTGAACGTCGCGCTGCCGTCGATTCAAGTCGACCTCGGTTTCTCGGAGCGCAACCTGCAATGGGTGATCAGCGCCTACGCGCTCGTGTTCGGCGGCTTCTTGCTGCTGGGCGGCCGCGCGGCGGACCTGCTCGGGCGCCGGCGCATCTTCCTGATCGGGATCGTCCTGTTCACGATCTCGTCGCTGCTCGCCGGCCTGGCGTGGTCTGAGGCCTCGCTGATCGGCGCACGCGCATTCCAGGGCCTCGGCGCCGCGATCATCACGCCCGCTGCGCTGTCGATCCTGATGACGACGTTCACGGAAGGAAGTGAGCGCAACGTCGCTCTCGGCGTCTGGGGCGCCGTCGGCGGCTTCGGCGCCGCCGCAGGCGTCCTGATGGGCGGCGTCCTCACGTCTGCGCTCAGCTGGTCGTGGATCTTCTTCGTGAACGTCCCCGTCGGCGTCACCGCGTTCTTCCTGACGCCGGTGCTCCTCCGCGAGAGCCGCGACGCGTCGGTGAAGTCGTTCGACGCCCTGGGCGGAGTGCTCGTCACCGCAGGACTATCCCTGTTCGTCTACGCGATCACGCGGGCGGGCCAGGACGGCTGGCTCGCCCCCGCGACGATTTCCTGCTTCGCCGCGTCCACTCTGCTCCTGCTCGGCTTCGTGCTCTGGGAGCAGCGCCATCCGGAGCCACTGATGCGGCTGGGCATCCTGCGCATCAAGACCGTGAGCGGCGCGAACGTCGCCGGGTTCATCCTCGGGACGGCCACGTTCTCGCTCTTCCTGATGCTGACGCTGTACATGCAGCAGGTGCTCGGCTATTCGCCGATGAAGACCGGCGTCGCCTACCTCGCGGTCGCAGGGACGGCGATCGTCACCTCCGCGATCGCCGCACAGCTCGTGACGCGCATCGGCGTGAAGCCGGCACTGCTGATCGGGATGGTCTCGCTGACGGCCGGGCTCCTGTACTTCACGCAGGTGTCGGTCCACGGCTCGTACCTCGGCGACCTCCTGCCCGGCTTCCTGCTGATCGCGATCGGGCTCGGCTTCTCCTTCGTGCCGATCTCGATCGCCGCGCTCGCCGGCATCCAGGCACACGAGGCGGGGCTCGCATCCGGCCTGATCAACACGACACAGCAGATCGGCGGCGCGCTCGGCATCGCGGCGCTGTCGACGATCGCCACGTCACGGACGACGCACGCAGTCGAGCACGGGTCCGCTCACGCGTCGGCGCTCGTGACGGGTTTTCACGGTGCCTTCTGGGCGGGCGTGATCGTCGCCGGCCTCGGCATCGTCGCAACACTCACGCTCATCCGTCGCGACGAGCTCGAGCAGGGGGCCGTGCTCGTCGAAGAAGAGCCTGCGCTCGATCTGGCGGCGTGAGTTCGAAGCGGGGAGGCCTCGCCTCCCCGCTTCGTTGACTTCCCCGGCGAAAAAGAGGACGCTCCCGGCGTCAACTGGGGAGGCACGTGATGACGAGATTGCGAGTCGTACTCGCAGTGCTCGCGCTCTGCGGCGTTCTCGCGGGCGCGACGGCCGGCGGGGCGGGCGCCGGGCCGGGCAAGATCGCTTGGAGCAAGTGCTATTCGCAGCTGGGGCCGTTCGAGTGCGGCACGGTGCAGGTTCCGCTCGACTACGGCGACCCGAACGGCGCGACCATCTCGCTGGCGGTCGTGCAGCTGCCGGCAACCGACCCGGCGCATCGGATCGGGTCGCTGTTCCTGAATCCGGGCGGGCCGGGAGGATCCGGCGTCGATTACACGCTGTTCGCCGGCCCGTCCCTGTATACGCCTGAGGTTCGCGCGAAGTTCGACCTCGTCGGCTTCGACCCGCGCGGCATCGCGCGGAGCACGGCGCTGCGCTGCTTCGGCACGGACAAGCAGTGGACGCCTGCCTTCACGCCGTTCTCGTTCCCGAGCAACCCGGACGAGGAGCAGATCTGGATGAACGCGGATCTCTACGTCGACGGGAACTGCGCGCAGCGCGGCGGCAAGATCGGCTTCCACATGTCGACCGCGAACGTCGCGCGTGACCTCGACGTGCTGAGGCAGGCGGTCGGCGACGCGAAGCTCACGTACGCCGGCGTGTCCTACGGGACGATGATCGGACAGACGTACGCGAACATGTTCCCGAACAACGTCCGGGCGATCATCATCGACGGCGTCCTCGACCCGATCGCATGGACGACGGGAGCCGGGAACACCGGCTCGACCGTCCCGTTCTCGACGCGGCTACGAAGCGACGAGGGCGCACAGGCGACGCTGAACGAGTTCTTCCGGCTCTGTGACGCCGGCGGGCCGAGGTGCGCGTTCACGCCGAACAGCGCGGGTCGCTTCCAGGCGCTCGGAGACGAGCTGAAGGCGCACCCGGCCGACGTCACGTTCCCGGACGGCACGACCGGCGTCGTCAACTACTCGAACCTGATCGGGATGACGCTCGGCGCGATGTACGACTCGTCCTCCTGGGAGGACTTCGCGGCGGGCCTGGCCGACCTGGAGTCGCAGGCGAGCGCGGCGACGCTCGGTGTCCACCTGCAGCGGTTCTGGCACCCGTGGAACGCGTACATCACCAAGCGGGGCATGCCGCGCTACTACAACGGCCTCGAGGGCTTCCCGGCCGTTGCGTGCGCGGACGCAGACGATCCGCACTCGTACTCGGCCTGGTCGACGAACGGCGCCGCGGCCGACGCGCAGTTCGGCACGTTCGGCCGGATCTGGACCTGGGCCTCGTCGATCTGCGCCGCGTGGCCGACGGCGGACGGCGACCGCTACACGGGGCCGTGGAATCACCGGACGGCGAACCCGGTGCTCGTGATCGGCAACCTGTTCGATCCGGCGACCCGCTACCAGGGCGCGGTGACGGCCTCGAGCCTGCTGCCGAACTCCCGGCTGCTGACGGTGCACGGCTGGGGGCACACGTCGCTCTTCCTCTCGTCATGCGCCGACGCGGTGCAGACGAGGTACCTCGTCGACCTGGCCTTGCCGCCCGTCGGAATGGTGTGCAACCAGGATCACGTTCCGTTCACGCCGTAGCCGGATGCTGACCAGCACCCTCGCCGACCTTCGACACCGCCACCGCGGCCCGGTGATCGCGCCGGACGACTTCGGCTACGACGCCGGCCGGATCACGTTCAACGGGATGATCGACCGCCGTCCCGCGCTGATCACGCGGCCTCTCGACGTCGACGACGTCGTGGCGGCGGTGTCGTACGCAGTTGGCGAGGGACTTCCGATCGCAGTGCGCGGCGGCGGCCACAGCGTCGCCGGGCACTGCATCGGGGACGGGAGCCTCGTCGTCGACCTTCGCCTGATGCGGGACGTGACGGTCGATCCGGATGGGCGTCTGGCGACGTGCGGCGGCGGCGCGCTGTGGGAGGACCTCGACCCGCCGTGCCTGCGGCACGGGCTGGCGACGCCGGGCGGGACGTTCGGCGACACGGGCGTCGCGGGACTGACGCTCGGCGGGGGGATCGGGCACCTGATCGGCCTGCACGGCCTGACGTTGGACAACCTCGTCGGCGCGACCGTCGTGACCGGGGCCCGCGATGTCGTGGCCGCGAGCGAGGACGAGAATGCCGAGCTGTTCTGGGCGCTACGCGGCGGCGGCGGCAACTTCGGCGTCGTGACCGACTTCACGTTCCGGCTGCATCCCGTCGGATTGTTTCGGGCCGGCCAGCTCGTCTACGACCTCGGCGACGCCGTCGAGGTCGTGACGAAGTGGCGAGAGCTGATGAAGGACGCGCCGGACGACCTCGCCACGTTCGCGTTCATGGCGCAGTCGTCCGTGAGCGAGGCGGATGGCGCGATTATCAACGTCGCCGATTTCGGCGGGCACGGCGACGACGCGATCGCGGAGCTGCTGAGCGAACCGGAGCCCGTGGCGAGCACGATCCGGCCGATGTATTACGCCGAGCTGCAGGACATCTTCGGCCGGATGCCGTTCGGCCTGCGGAACTACTGGTCCGGCCGCTTCCTCCGGGAGCTTCCGGACGAGCTGATCCGGCTGAGCGCCGACCACCTCGGCGCGGGCGTTCCGGGCTCGATCATGTTCGAGCCGATCTTCGGAGCGGCGGCACGCGTGCCGCTCGAAGCGACCGCGTTCGCGGGGCGGGACGCCGCCTACAACGCGACGTTCATCGCGACGTGGGAAGACGCGGCGGAAGACGAGCTGCGGATCGCCGCCGCGCGCGGCTTCTCCGCATTGCTCGAGCCCTGGTCGACCGGCGCGCAGTACGCGAACTACGCGAGCGAGACGGACGGCGAAGAGCAGGATGCGGGACGGTTGACCCGGCTACGCGAGGTGAAGCGCCAGTACGACCTGGACAACGTGTTCCGCTTCAACCACAACATCTCGCCCGACTAGGGCCGTCTGTCGTAACCTCAGCCTGTCGTGGGCGCCGTCGGCCTCGACCCGGGAACAGGCTGTCTTGTCATCGGAGGCGCGAAGGTCTTCCCGGTCGGGCTGTCCGAGGCACCTCCACCTGACGGACAGACGCGCGACGGTCGCAACGCCTGGGCCGAGATCGCCGCCGCGGGCGTCAACCTCGTCCGCAGCGGCCTGCGCCAATGGTCGCTGCCGCAGATCGACGTGCAGATCGCTGCGGAGCGCGCTCGCATGGACGCCGCCGTCTCGCACAACATGTTCTGCTGGCCGCGGCTCGGCAACGCCGGGAATCTTCCGCCGACCGCGGGGTCGACGGAGGAGCAGATCCTGGTCCGGCTGGCGAGCGGGCTGAAGACGCACGATGGCCTCGCCGCCTGGAAGGGAGCGGACGAGCCTGCGTGGGGCGGGGTTCCGGTCGCAGGGCTGACGCGAGCGCGCACGAAGCTGCGGACGGTCGATCCCGACCACCCTGTCGTGATCATCCAGGCCCCGCTGCAGCCCGTGGCGACGCTGACGCCGTATCGGCCGGCGTTCGACATCACCGGTGCGGACATCTACCCGGTCGGCTATCCGCCCGGTGCGCACACCGATCTGCCGAACAAGGACCTCAGCGTCGTCGGTGACGTCGCGAAGAAGATGGTCGCTGCCGCCGGCACGAAGCCGATCTGGATGACGCTGCAGATCGCGTGGAGCGGCGTGACGCCGAGCGAGCAACGTCCCGAGCTCGTCCCGCGCTTCCCGTCCCTGTTCGACGAGCGCTTCATGGCCTATCAGGCGATCGTGAGCGGGGCCCGCGGGCTCGTCTTCTTCGGCGGCCAGCTGACGCAGGTCATGCGGCCGCGCGACGCGCAGCTCGGCTGGAACTGGACGTTCTGGGAGCAGGTGCTGCGGCCGCTGCTCGTCGAGCTGACGTCTCCCTCAGTGCTGCCGGCGCTGACAGCGCCCGTGGCGCAGGCGCCGGTGACTGCGAGCGCTTCGGACATCGAGCTCACCGCGAGGCAGACGGGCACGACGCTCCACGTCATCGCAGTCCGGCGAGGCGGCTCGACGAGTCGCGTGACGTTCAGCGGGCTGCCGGCGACCCTGACCGGAGGACAGGTCATGTTCGAGTACACGCAAGCCCCGTTGCCGCCGCCGATCCAGCCGGACAAGCAGCAGTTCCGTTCGGTGCAGGTGGCGGGCGGCAGCTTCAAGGACTGGTTCGGCCCGCACGACGTGCACGTCTACCGGTTCAACCTCCCCTAGCGCGCCTCCAGATACCGCAGGACTGCCAGCACGCGCCGGTGGTCGGTGTCCGCCGGCGCGAGCCGCAGCTTCTGGAAGATGTTCTTGACGTGCTTCTCGACGGCGCGTTGCGTGATCACGAGCTCCTCCGCGATCGCCGTGTTCGAACGTCCTTCGGCCATCAACCCGAGCACCTCGCGCTCGCGCGGCGTGAGATCGGCGATCGGTTGCTGCCGGCGCGTGCGGGCGAGCAGCTGTGAGACGACCTCCGGATCGATCGCCGTGCCGCCTTTCCCGACGCGGGCGACCGTCTCGAGGAACTGGCCGACGTCGGTGACGCGATCCTTGAGCACGTAGCCGACGCCGCCGAGATCGCCGGCGAGCAGCTCGCTCGCGTAGTTCTCCTCGACGTACTGCGACAGAACGACGATCGGGAGGTCGGGCCATTGCGCGCGCAGCTCGAGCGCCGCGCGGATGCCCTCGTCGGTGTGCGTCGGCGGCATGCGGACGTCGAGCACGACGAGCTCGGCGTCCTCGCGCTCGACGAGCTCCCTGAGCCCGACCGAATCGTCGATCGCACCGACGACGTCGTGGCCGCTGTCCGTCAGCATGCGCCTCAGCCCGTCGCGGAGCAGCGCGGAGTCCTCGGCGATGACTATCCGCACGGAAGGTCTGCCGCGACGACTGTCGGGCCGCCTTGTGGGCTGCTGATGCGCAGCGAGCCTTCGACGGAGTTGGCGCGATCGGCGAGGCCGGCGAGCCCGCCGCCGGCGCGCTCTTGCGCGCCGCCGACGCCGTCGTCCTTCACCTCGATGTGCAGCTTGTCGCCCCGCCGGCGGACGTTTACGTCGACCCGCTTCGCGTTCGCGTAGCGCGCGGCGTTCGTCAGTGCCTCGGCAACGATGAAATAGGCAGTCGCCTCGACTGACGCGGGCGGCCGCCCGTCGAGCCGGACGTCGAGCCGCACGGGCACCGGTGAGCGCGCGGCCAGCGCCGAGAGTGCCGGGTCGAGGCCCCGGTCGGTGAGGACGGCCGGGTGGATTCCGCGCGCGAGGTTGCGGAGCTCCGCGATCGCACGCTGCACCTCCGCGTGCGCGTCGCCGACGAGCCCGCGCGCGGCAGCCGGGTCGCTCTCGAACTTCTCCAGCGCCATCCCGAGCTCCATCCCGAGCGCGAGCAGCCGCTGCTGTGCGCCGTCGTGCAGGTCGCGTTCGATCTGTCGGCGGTCGGCCATGGCGATGTCGACGGAGCGCGCCTGCGTCTCGCGCAGGACCGCGACCTTGCTCTGGCCGAGCCCCCAGCGCGCGGCGGCTCGGTCGATCGAGGCGAAGGCGCGGATGATCCAGGGGACGAGCGGGAGCACGACGAGGCCGCCGATGGCAACCGGGACGACCTCTTGCCATGTGTCGAGGCTCTCGCCGCTCCAGAGCTGCGGTGCGGCGCTGTGCCAGCGGACGGCGTAGATCGGGAGCGTGATCGCCCAGAGCGGCACGGCCCACGCAGTGACGGCGACCGTGAAGTTGACGATGCTCAGCGTCGGCTGCACGAGCCAGAGGTAGGCGACCTCTTTCCAGGTCGTGCGGTCGGCGAACGGCGCGATCAGGCGGTGCCAGAGGCCGTCGCTCTTTCGCGGCCGGTACGCCGGCTGCGGGATGTCGGTGCCGAGGAAGGCGCGCACGCGTACCCGTTCCGCATGGGCGGCCGCGCGCGCGAGGTAGAAGGTCGCAGTCAGGATCGGCAGCCCGACGAGCGTGATCAGCAGGCTGGCGCCGGTCGTGAGCAGCGTCGTGAAGACGGTGAACCAGAGCACGCCGACGACGAGGTCGAGGAGGAGGTCGAACGTCTCGAGGTAGGTGCGGCGCTGAGCGAGAGGCGAGAGGAAGCGGGTCATGCCGCGAATCTAGACCTGCGCCTTCGTCGCCACCAGCCGGGCCGCTGGCGTCTCGAAGGTGTTGCCAGCACGACGTGCTAGGCGCCCAGGCGGATCGTGTAATGCAGGTTCGAGGCCCCGACGTGCCCGGGCGGCGCCTCGACGTAGGGGCCGCCGCCCGCGATTGTGCCGCCGCCCGAGACCGTGCCGCGCAGCTTCTGGATCGCGTGCTCGCCGTCGGGGCCGAACTTCGTCGTGACGCGGACGCGGGCATGGACGGTGTGCGTGGGCAGGTTGAACGTCAGACGGCCGGAGTCGAGGACGGTGACGTTCGGCCCGGGATCGTTGATGAACCGTTCGAGGCAGTAGGTCATCCAGCCGCCGCCGACGACGTTCGACCGGAGCAGGAGGAAGCAGCCCTCGGTGACGGAGAGGTTCCGCGCCGGGCCGCGGACATGGACGTGCAGCACCTCGCGCCGCTGCTGCTCGGCGCCGCAGGCGCAGAGGAGCAGAACGCACAGGACGACGACGACCCTCACCTCGACGATCATCGCTCAGCACCGGGGTATCGTCAGGAGGCGATGCGCGTCTTTCTCGCCGGGGCGACGGGCGTGCTCGGCCGCGCGCTGATACCCCACCTCACGGGACAAGATGTCGTCGGCCTCACGCGTTCCCGGGACAAGGCGGCCTTGCTCCGCGAGCTGGGCGTGGAGCCCGTCATCGCCGATGCGTACGACCGCGAGCAGCTCGTTCACCTCGTCGTCGCGGCTCGGCCGGACGTCGTCGTGAACTTCCTGACGGATCTCACCGCCGGCAGCTCCGAGCTCAATGCGAGGATCCGGCACGAAGTCGGGCCCGCGGTCGTGCACGCGGCAGAGACGGCGTCCGCGCGACGCATCGTGGTCGAGAGCGTCGCGTGGGCGCTCGAGGGCGCGTCGGCCGAAGCGCTGTCGCTCCTCGAGAGCAGCGCGGTCGAGTCGAAGCTGGAGGCGCTCGTCATCCGTTTCGGCCGCCTCTGGGGCCCGGGCACCTGGCACGCGGAGCCGCCGCAGCCGCCGAGCGTCCAGATCGACGATGCCGGGCGCTGGGCCGCGAAGCTGATCGCCGCGGGTAGCACCGGCACGCGGGTGGTTGCGTCCGCATTTGAGGATTGACGGGAGGGTGCCGATTCCTTAGCGTCGTGCCAGGATCGGCTGCCTTGTCCACGAAGGACCCTGGGGTCTTGAGACGTCTTTCGCTCTTCCTTGTGCTTGCAGCGCTCATCGCCGCTGCCGCGTCGACCCCTGGATCGGCAGCCAGCTTCAACGACAGCGCGCCGTGCCCCGCCAGCGGGCCCCTGCTCGTGTGCCCGACCATGCACGTTGGGCAACCCGTCCAGCTGCAATTGCTCGCGCACGACGGGTGCGACGCCTATCGCTGGGAGATCGTCAACGGCGGGCTTCCGGCGGGCCTGTCGATGTCGTCGGGCGGCCTCGTGAGCGGCACCCCGACCAAGGCCGAAACGACGGAGCCTTGGGTTTGGGTGCACGACCTCACGGCGGCGGAAGGCGGGCCGTCGTGGTGCGGCGGCGACAATCATTCCGAGCGCCAGTTCGTGTTCACCGTCGAGGGTGGAGGCGGCGCGCCGTCGCCTGCGCCGGCTCCGGCGCCGCCACCCCAGCCGGCGCTGCAGATCACGACCAGCAGCATCCCCAGGGCGACTGCTGGAACGTCCTACACAGCGACCTTGACGGCGTCAGGCGCTTCGAGCGTGACCTGGACGGTCAGCTCGGGCTCGCTTCCGGCCGGAGTGACGCTCGGGTCGAACGGCGCGCTCATCGGGACGCCGGCCGGCGCCGGCACGTATACGTTCACGGTGCGCGTCGACGCGGGCGGGCGCTCTGCGTCGAAGCAGCTGCAGCTCGTCGTCGCGGCGAAGCTGACGGCGGTTGCGCCGGCCGCGCAGACGTGGGAGGTCGGGCGGCCGCTGCAGGTCGCGATCGACGCCAAGGGTGGGACGCCGGGCTACAGCTGGAAGCTCAGCGGGACGTTGCCGGCGCGTACCGGCTTCGTCGGCAACAAGGGCAACGGCTCGACGAGTTACCTGCAGGGCGTGCCCGCCGAAGCCGGGACGTTCCCGATCGTGCTGACGGTGACCGACTCGGCGGGAGTGAGCACCGACGTCACGGTCACCCTGACGGTGGCGCCGAAGCTGCAGATCAACACCTTCCGCGTCGGAACTGCCCGTGTGCGGAAGAGCTACCGCCTCGTCCTTGCCTCGGTCGGCGGCGTCGGTGCGATGCAGTGGGCGGTCGGGGCGGGGTCCTTGCCCGCAGGGCTGAAGCTCGACCCGAAGACCGGTGCCGTTTCGGGGAAGGCGCGCCGCGCCGGCCGCTTCCGTTTCACGCTCGTCGTCACGGACTCACTCGGTGCCAGGGCCGCGATGACCTACACGCTACGCGTCAGACGCTAGTTTCGGAGGCCAAGCCTCGCAGGCGCGGACCCGAGCAGGCCCCGGGGC
Organism: Gaiellaceae bacterium; assembly: GCA_035456125.1. Lineage (GTDB taxonomy): Bacteria > Actinomycetota > Thermoleophilia > Gaiellales > Gaiellaceae > 3-1-20CM-4-69-9. Next base: position 59,394 of record DATIDT010000088.1, on the reverse strand, counting down.
GTCATTTCGCTGAAGGTCAGCCGCTCGGAGGTGGTCGTCTACGCGTCCGGCAGGTGACAGACCGCCTCGATGTTGTTGCCGTCGGCGTCGTGGACGAAGGCGGCGTAGTAGTTCTCGTGATAGTGCGGGCGAAGCCCGGGTGCGCCGTTGTCCTTCGCGCCGGCGGCGGTCGCAGCCTCGTAGAAGGCGTCGACTGACGCACGATCTTTCGCGCTGAACGCGATGTGTGTTGCGCCGCGCTCTTCGTTCGTCCCGATCCAGAAGTCCGGTCCGCCGTCGTCCGGGCCGAAGCCGGCCGCGCCGGGAAACTCCATCTTCAGCGAGTAGCCGAGCGGCGCAAGCGCCTTGCTGTAGAAGCTCTTGCCCTGCTCGAAGTCTCCGACCTTCGCGGTCACGTGGTCGATCATCGTCTGCTCCTTTCGGTCGCTCGCCGTCCGAACATACAGCCTTAGACTCGGCCGACTTCTACCGACGAAAGGAGCCCGGTGCTCAAGGACTTCCGAGACTTTCTCTTGCGCGGCAACATCGTCGAGCTCGCGGTCGCGTTCGTGATGGGCCTCGCGTTCGCGGCCGTCGTCAACTCGTTCGTCAACGATCTGATCATGCCGATCATCGCGGCGATCATCGGCAAGCCGAACTTCAATGACCTCACGTTCACGATCAACGGGGCGACGTTCCGCTACGGAGCGTTCATCACGAACGTGATCCAGTTCGTCGCGATCGCAGCTGCCGTCTTCTTCTTCGTCGTGAAGCCGGTGAACGCGCTGTTGCAGCGCTATCGGTCGCCGGCGGAGGAGGGCATGCCCGACGAGGAGCGGCGGCACCAGGAGCTCCTGGCTGCGCTGCGAGGCAGCACGACCTAGCAACGCCGGGCTGGTGCAGAAGAGGGGGCCGCGTCCTGCGGCCCCTTGGGGATGGCGTTGTCTCAGTGCGCATGCGGTTCGGCCATCTCGCCGGGATCGGTCGTCGAGACCGTCAGCCAGGACTGCCACGTGATGCGCAGGATGAGTAGTGCGATCGCAAGCCCAATGATCGGGTCACCCGCCTGGAGTCCGGCGGCGACGACGATCGCGCTGGCGACCACGCCCAGTGAGACGAAGCCGTCGACTCGGGCATGGTTGCCGTCGGCGATCATCGCCGGGCTCGACAGCCGCCTGCCCGCACGCAGCCGAATCTGGGCGGCGAGCTCGTTGCCGAGAAAGCCGATCACTCCGGCCGCGGCGAGCGCCCAGAGGTGGGAGAGCTGCTGGGGATGGATCAGCCGGTCGATGGACTCGTACAGCGCGACGCAGGCCGAGACGAAGATCGCCACGACGACCGCAAGGCCGGCGACCTTCTCCGCCCGAAACGAGCGCAGGTAGAAGGCGATACCCAGCGGCACGGCCGTGAGGGCATCGCCGATGTTGTGGATCAGGTCGGCGAGGAGTGCGACCGAGCCAGAGAGCACGAAGATCGCAGCCTGCGCGCCCGCGGCAAGCGCGAGCACCAGCAGGCTGACGGCGACAGCCTTGATCCCCGCGCGTGAGCGCAGGATCGACCGGTCGACGAGCCCGTGCGTGTGGTCGTGACGGTGACCATGCGAGTGCCGGTGCGCGTGAGCAGGCGAATCGCCGATCGTCCGGGATCGCCCCGGCCGCACGAGGTCGTTGCGCGTCACGATTCCGATCCTCGGTGCGCACCGGTACCGAGTCGGCTCGCAACCGTTTCGACGGGCACGAGGTTCTCCGCGCGAGTGTGGTCGACCTGCAGTGTGGTGTGGTCGATCCCGTAGCGCTCGTGCAGCATCGTCTCGAGCTCGCGTCGAACGCCGTGGCAGTCGTCACCGGGACGCACGAGCACGTGCGCGGACAGCGACGGGAAGTCGGTCGCGATCTGCCAGATGTGGAGGTCGTGCACGTCGGCGACCCGCGGATGCGAGGCGAGCGCCCGACCGATCTCCTCTGCGCTCATCCCCTCGGGCGTCATCTCGAGCAGCACGCGGCCGGAGTCCTTGAGCAGGCCGTAGGCGGCCCGCAGCATCAGCGCCGCCACGAAGAGAGATGCGATCGCGTCGGCACGTACGAACCCGGTCGTGACGATCAGGACACCGGCGACGGCGGTCCCGAGGAAGGCGTACAGGTCGGTGAGGATGTGCTGGAAGCTGCCCTCGACCGCCATGTTCTCGCGGTTGGCGCCGGCCAGCAGCCACGTGGCGACGACGTTGACGAAGATCCCGGCAAGAGCGACGCCGAGCACGGCCCACCCGTGAACGTCCGGCGGCTCGATCAGGCGGCGGATCGCCTCGTAGATGATCAGCCCCGCCAGCACGACGAGCGTCGCGCCGTTGGCCTGGGCCGACAGGATCTCCGCCCGCTTGAAGCCGAAGGTGAGGTTTCCGCCCGCCGGCCTGGCGGCGAGCGAGAGCGCGATCAGCGACAGCGCGATCGCGCCCGCATCCGTGAGCATGTGTGCCGCGTCCGAGAGGAGTGCGAGCGAGTGGGCGAGGATGCCTACGACGACCTCTCCCACCATGAAGGCGACGATCAGCCCGAGCGCGAGCTCGAGCCGCCGCCGGTTCGTGTCCGCGGTCACCGCATGTGCGTGCCCGGAGTGTGCGCGGCGCTCAGCAGACACTGCAGCAGGATTCCCCTTGCCAGCTGGCGATGCCTTCACGCACCGCGACGGCCGCGATCGCGACTGCGGCGGCCGGGTCGGCCCACCACCAGCCGAAGAGCGCGTTTGCGCCGAGCCCGACGAGCAGCGCAACCGACAGATAGGCGCAGATCATGTTCTGCTCCGCCTCGCTTACCGTCGCGCTCGAGTTGAGAGCGTTTCCGACCCGCCGCTTCGCGCGCGCCAGCAGGGGCATGGTGGGGGCGGTCACGGCGGCGAGGCCGAGGCCGACCCAGCTCGTTTCGGGATGTGCCCCGCCGAGCAGCGTGCGCAGCGACTCGAGAGCGACGTACACGGCGAGCACGAAGTAGCTGGCGGCGATGAGTTGCTGCGCGCGGCGCTCGGCATGCTCGGAATGGGCCCGCCTTCCTGCGAAGCGCCAGAGGATCACGAAGCCGGCGAGCGCCTCGATCAACGAGTCGAGGCCGAAGCCGACCAACGCGATCGAGCCCGCCGCGATCCCCGCGCCGAGCGCGATAGCGAACTCGACGAGGTGCCAGGCATTTCCGCCCCAGGCGAGCCGCCTGGCCCGGCGCACGAGCCGAGCGCGATCCAGAGCGTCGATCGCCGGCGCGAGCGGCCGGACGCGAACGGCGGGAACGATCCCGGTCAGTTCGTGGCCAGCGTCAGACACGGCCGGCCTCGGCGTGACTGACGTGCTGCAAGCCGACCTCGAGCAGCAGACGGATGTGCGCGTCGTCGAGCGAGTAGTAGACGTTGCGACCTTGCTTGCGGTACCGCACCAGGCGGCTCGAGCGCAGCAGGCGCAGGTTGTGAGAGCACGCCGTCTGCGAGAGACCGGTCACCGCGGCCAGGTCGCAGACGCAGAGCTCGCCGGCCTCGAGCAGCGCCGAGATGAGCCGCACTCGCCCCGGGTCGGCGAGGACGCGGAAGGTCTCCGCCAGGTCCTGGAAGACCGACTCCGCCGGGAGCCGCTCGAGCACCGTGGCGACCCGCTCCGGCTCGACGCACTCGACCGAGCAGCGATCGAGCGGCGTAGGCGATGTCTTCACACACTCGAAGATAACATCGCCGATTCGTGAGACGGCTCCTTCTCCTCGCCGGGGCGTTCGCCGCTGCCGCGTTGCTCGCCCCGGAGCTTGCCTCGGCACACGTCTCGCTCTACGACTACAAGTTCCCGCTGCCGCTCTGGGTGTTCCTGACCGGCGGCGCGCTCGCTGTTGCGCTGTCGGCGCCGGCTGCGGCATTCGCCGTCGGCAAGCGGCGAGAGCGGACGTCGAGGTCGTTCTACCGCTACTTCGCGCCGCTCCATCTGGGCGCGATCTTCACTGCGTTCGCCACGTTGCTCTTGCTCGACGCGCTCGCGGGCGGCCTGTTCGGATCGGAGCTGTTCACCGCCAACCCGCTGACGATGCTCGTCTGGGTCGACTTCTGGGTCGGGCTCGGCATCGCCTGCGCGCTCGTCGGCAACCTCTGGGATTTCGTCAGTCCCTTGAACGCAACCGGGCGCGCGCTCGAGCGCTTGCTCGCGCGGCGCGACGTGGCGGTCCGCCGCTACCCGGAGCGGCTCGGCGTCTGGCCCTCGGTCGTGCTCTTGCTGGGCTGGTCGTGGACCGAGCTGGTCTGGTCGCGCGGCGACCGGCCGCGCGACCTTGCCTGGATCCTGATCGTCTACTTCCTCGCCCAACTCGTCGCCATGAGCGTGTTCGGGGCGGAGCTCTGGCTCGCGCGCGGGGAGCTCTTCACCGTTCTCGCCCGCACGTTCGCCCGGTTTGCGCCGCTCGAGCTCTTCGTCGGCGGCTTCGACGGCGACTGCCGCGCCCGACGTTGCCGTGCCGACGACCCGGAGCGACTCAACTGTCCCTCGTGCTGGCTCGACGCCGCGCAGGACCAGCGCGGCCTGCGACTGCGGCCCTACGGCGCCGGCGTCCGTCGCGAGCCCGGCCTCGGCCCCGGCGGCGGCGCACTCGTCGTCGCCCTGCTCGCCACCGTCGTCTACGACGGCTTCCGCAGCACGAACGCGTACGTGTCCTTCCACGACTCGATCGACTGGGGGGCGGGGACGGCCGAGAGCATCGGCAGCGTCACGATGCTGATCGTCGTCAGCGGCTTCGCGCTCGCCTACATCGCCATCTGCGCCGTTGCCTCACTCCGCGAGGAGCGAAGCATCGTGCGCACGGCGCAGCGATACGCGCCGACGCTGATCCCGATCGCGGCCGTCTACTTCATCGCCCACTACTTCGTGTACTGGTTCCAGGTCGGGCAGATCAGCCTCGGGAACTTCGCCGACCCCTTCGAGCGCGAATGGGTACCGGACTACAACGTCTGGGTCACCATCCCGCCCGGAGTCATCTGGGCCGTCCAGGTGGCGCTGATCGTCTGGGGTCATGTCGTCGCCGTGATCGAGGCTCATCGCGTTTCGCTCGACATGCATCGACGGGCCGGCGCGGCGTTTCTCGCCCAGACGCCGCTCGTGTTGCTGATGGTCGCCTACACCTTCGCGGGGTTGTGGGTGCTGGGTACGTCGCTGAGCGGCGGCTGAGGCGCAGGCGCGCTCCGGGGCGACCGAAAGTGTGCTATACATCTATACAGCTAAGTCGTTGTTAAACGTAGGAGAACCGATGTCGCTTCCTCATCCGATTCCGACCGACCTCGCCGAGCTCGTCGCCCGCCGCTTCCGCGTGCTGGCCGAGCCGATGCGCATCCGCTTGCTCGACCGCCTCCGTGAGAACGAGGAGACCGTCGGCGAGCTCGCCGACGCGCTCGAAACGTCGCAGCAGAACGTCTCCAAGCACCTCGCCGTCCTGGCGGACGCCGGCATGCTCGGCCGCCGCAAGGACGGCAACCGCGTCTACTACTGGATCGCCGACGAGAGTGTGTTCGCTCTCTGTGAGCACGTCTGCGGCGCGGCTGAGCAGCAGCTGCGCGTCTTGCAGGAGCTGGTCGAGGGGGTGAGCGCGTAGTGGCTCGGCGGTGGCCCCTCGAGCGCGTCCTCTTCGCGCTCGCCGGCTCGATGACGCTGTTGAGCGTGCTCATGGCGATGCTCGTCTCGCCGTGGTTCCTGCTCCTGACGGTGTTCGTCGGCCTCAACCAGTGGCTCTTCGTCGGCGCAGGCTGGTGCCCCGCGTCGCTTCTCCTCGAGCGCGCGACCGGTCTCGAGAAGGGCTGTCGACGATGACCACGCTCGCGTCGGCAGCTCCACCGTCGACTTCGATCGCTCCTCAGGCCCCCGCAGTCGGCCCGCTCGGGCGGCTGGGAGGCTGGACGGCCGATCACGTCCGCGCTGTCTCCATCGCGTGGCTGATCGTGGCGGTCGCACTCGCGGCGTTCGCGCCCAAGGTCGAGACTGCGCTGTCGGGCGCCGGCTGGCAGGCGAACGGCTCGCAGTCGGTACAGGCGCGCGCGTTGATCCAACGCAACTTCGCCGGCCTCTCGAGCTCGGCGCTGATGGTCGTCGTGCACTCGGCCCGCCAGACGACGTCCGACCCCGGGTTCGGCAGGACGATCCGGAGCGTCGAGAGAGTCCTGGCGGCCGACTCGCGCGTCGCCTCCGTGCAGGCGCCGCAGCGCGGCGCGACCATCTCGGCCGACGGCCATACGGCGGTCGTCACTGCGGGCGCGAGGGGCGACCCGACGTCGATGGTGGCCGCCGCAGACAAGCTCAAGTCCCAGCTGCATGCCGCCGGCGCCGACGGCGTGACCGTGTCGCTCACCGGCGCGTCCGGGATGTGGAGCGACTTCAACGCAGCCAATCGCAGCGCGATGATGAAGTCGGAGCTCTTCTCGTGGCCGGTGACGATGGCGATCCTCGTGCTGGCGTTCGGTTCGCTCGTCGCCGCCGGGCTGCCGCTGCTGCTGACGATCGTCGGGCTGCTCGCCTCGGCCGGTCTGCTCACGCTCCTGACGCACGGCTTCGAGATTTCGATCTGGGCGATGAACTTCGCGCTGATGTTCGCGCTCGCGTTGGGGATCGACTACGCGCTCTTCGTCGTGCACCGCTTTCGCGGCGCCTTCTTCGGCTCGAAGCTGCCGGTTCGCGACGCGGTGGCGGTCACGATGGACACGGCCGGCAAGGCGGTGCTGTTCTCGGGCCTGACCGTGTTCGTCTCGCTCTCCGCCGTGATGCTCGTTCCCAGCCCCGCCTTCCGCTCGATGGCGCTCGGGATCATGCTCAGCGTCGCCTTCGTGCTCGCCGCGACGCTGACGCTGCTGCCGGCGGTGCTCGCCAAGCTCGGCCCGAGGGTCGACGCGGCGCCGCTCCGGTGGGTCCACTCGGGCGAGCATCGCTCGGCGCGCTTCGCACGCTGGGGGGAGCGGCTGTGGCGCCGTCCGCACGTCTACGGCCCCGCCGCGACGCTCGTGCTCGTCCTTCTGGCGCTCCCGGTCATCGGCCTGAAGACCGGCATGCCCTCTATCAAGGTCGTGCCCAAGAGCGACGGCTCGCGCGCGGGCTACACGCAGGTGCAGGGAGCGTTCGGCGCCGGCGCGCCGGGTGCACTTCAGATCGTCGCGCCGCGGCACGAGGCCGGCGCCGTTGCGAACATCGCCCGGCGCGATCCCGGCATCGCCCGCGTCTCGCCCGTTCAGGGCGGCGGCAACGGTCTCGCGCTCGTGCAGGCGATCCCGACGAGCGACCCTTCGAGCAAGGCGACGGGCCGCACGATCGACCGGCTGCGGACTGCACTGCCGTCGGGCGCGCTCGTCGGCGGGGCGGCCGCCGAGAACCACGATCTCGAGTCGGCGCTCGCGGCGAAGACGCCGCTCGTGATCGGCGTCGTCCTCTCACTCGGGTTCCTGCTCCTGCTCGTCGCGCTGCAAGCGCCGCTGATCGCTGCGCTCGGAGTGCTCACCAACCTCCTCGCGGTCGGCGCCGCCTTCGGAATCGGGCGGCTGATCTTCCAGAACGGCCACGGCGCGGGCCTGCTCGGCTTCGAGTCACAGGGCTTCATGGACGCCTGGGCGCCGGTCTTCTTCTTCGCGATGATCTTCGCCATCTCGATGGACTACACGGTGTTCCTGCTCTCCTCGGCGAAGGAGCACTGGGACCGCACGCACGACGCGCGCGAGGCGACGGTCGCCGGGCTCGCGCACTCGGGCCGGGTCATCTTCGCCGCCGGCGCCGTGATGGTTGCCGTCTTCTTCACCTTTGCGCTCTCCGGCCCCCTGCCGCCGAAGGAGATGGGCGTGATCCTCGGGATCGCGGTGCTGCTCGACGCGATGCTCGTGCGCCTCATGCTGATCCCGACGCTGCTGCGGGTGTTCGGCCGGCGGGCGTGGGCACTACCGCACTGGCTCGACCGCATCCTCCCGGACGTGCGCTTCGGACACTCCTAGGAATCATCCGACGGGAGGCCTTGATACGGGCGACGCTCCAATTGGTCGCGCGTCCGGAGACGAGCAAGTGCTGCAGGTGCGCAACGGGCGCCGGCTGGGATTCGCGGAGTATGGACGGCCTGATGGGCAGCCCTGTTTCTACTTCCACGGTCACCCTGGATCTCGACTCGAGGCGGAGGTCGCACACGAGGTGGCTGCGAGCGCCGGCATTCGCGTCGTGGCGCTCGACCGGCCCGGCTACGGCCTCTCGGACTTCGAGCCAGGCCGGACGATCCTCAGTGGGCCGCGCGATGTCGAGGCGGTGGCGGATCTGTTCGGACTGGGGCGGTTCGCCGTTCTCGGCGCCTCAGGAGGTGGGCCTTACGCCCTCGCGTGCGGCTATGCGCTCCGGGAGCGTGTAAGCAGCGTTGGGTTGATCAGCAGCATCGCCCCCTACGAGGCGACAGGGGTGACCAAGGGCATGCGCTGGCAGAACAGGGCCGGTTTCCAGCTAGGTGCTCGGTTCCCGCCGCTGGCACAGCTGATCATGTGGTCGATGGCGCGGCAACTCCGCCGCGATCCGGAGCGTACTGTCGACGCGATCGCGTCCGCGATGTCGCCGAGTGATGCCGAGATCGCGCACCGCCCGGAGATTCGTCAAGTGCTCCGGACGGACCTCACCGAGGCTTTCCGACAGGGCAGCGGCGGCGCTGCGCGCGACGTCGTGTTGCTCGGCGCGCCATGGGGATTCGACCTTGGCGAGATCACCCAGCCGGTGCGTCTCTGGCACGGTGAAAACGACGTGCTCGCGCCGCCCGCAATGGGACGCCATCTTGCGGCGATGATCCCGGATTGCCGGGCGACCTTCTATCCGGATGAGGGTCACCTGCTCGCTTTCGAGCACATGCCGGAGATCATCCGGGCGTTCGCGACCTACAGCTAGCTGCAGCCGGTGTTCGTTCCGCAGTCCCTGCAGGTGTAGCAGGAGCCGGTCCGCACCATCCGGCCGCCGCACTTGGCGCACTCCTGCGCGTCCTCGAAGGCGTTGAACAGCGCGGTCTGGCCCGGAGGAGCTGCCTCCACCGGCGTGGCCGCCGCACCCGGCGCGGCGCTTTCGCCGTTCCGGTAGCCGTCGGCGAGCCGCGCCCGCACCTCGGCGGACATGATCCCGATCTCCTGCTGCTGCTCCACCGAGAGGAAGCGCTTCCCCATCCAGCGGAAGACGTAGTCGACGATCGACTTCGCGACGCGGATGTCGGCGTCGTTCGTCATGCCGCTCGGCTCGAAGCGCATGTGCGCGAACTTCGAGACGTACACCTCCAGCGGCACGCCGTACTGCAGGCCCAGCGACACCGAGATCATGAAGCTGTTCATCAGGCCGGCGAGCGTCGTCCCTTCCTTCGCGATGTCGACGAAGATGTCGCCCGGCGTCCCGTCGTCGAAGAGCCCGACGTGGATGTAGCCCTCGTACTCGCCGACGCGGAACTTCCTCCCGACCTCGGTGCGGTCGTCCGGCAGGCGGCGGCGCTGCGTCAACGGAGCCGGCGGCAACGTCGACACCAGCGTCTCCTGCGCGCCGCCGTCCTTCTTGCCCGACAGCGGCTGCGCGACCTTGCAGTTGTCGCGGTAGATCGCGATCGCCTTCACGCCGAGCTTCCACGACTCGACGTAGAGCTTCGCGACCTCGTCGACCGTCACCGTCTCGGGCAGGTTCACCGTCTTCGAGATCGCGCCCGAGATGAACGGCTGCACCGCGCCCATCATCTTCACGTGGCCCATGTAGTGGATCGCGCGATCGCCGACGGCGCAGTCGAACACGGGATAGTGCTCGGCCTTCAGGTACGGCGCGCCCACGACGGTGTTGCGCTCGTCGACGAAAGCGACGACCTCCTCGCTCTCAGCCGGCGCGTAGCCGAGCTTGTCGAGCGCCATCGGCACGGACTTGTTCACGATCGTGATCTCGCCGCCGCCGACGAGCTTCTTCGACTTCACCAGCGAGAAGTCGGGCTCGACGCCCGTCGTGTCGCAATCCATCATGAAGCTGATCGTCCCCGTCGGCGCGAGCACGGTCGCCTGCGCGTTCCGGTAGCCGTGCACCTCGCCGAGGTTGAGGACGTCGTCCCACGCCCTGCGGCACGCCGTCAGCAGGTCTGACGGCACCGACGACGCGCCGTCGATGTTGGCGACGGCGGCGCGATGCTGCGCCATCACGCCGATCATCGCCGCCGCGTTCGGCGTGTAGCCGGCGAACGGCCCCATCCGGGACGCGATCTCCGCGGACTTGCGATAGGCACGGCCCGTCATCAGCGCCGTGATCGCGGCCGCGTACGCCCGCCCCTCCTCGGAGTCGTACGGCAGTCCACGCGCCATCAGCAGCGCGCCGAGGTTCGCATACCCGAGCCCGAGCTGCCGGTACGTCTTCGCGTTCCGCTCGATCTCCGGCGTCGGATAGGACGAGTTGCCCACGAGGATCTCCTGCGCGAGGAACAGCACGTCGACCGCGTGGCTGAAGGCCTCGACGTCGAGCTCGCCGTCCTCGCGCCGGAACTTCATCAGGTTCAGCGACGCGAGGTTGCACGCGCTGTCGTCGATGGACATGTACTCCGAGCACGGGTTGGACGCGTTGATGCGCGACGTGTTCGGCAGCGTGTGCCAGTTGTTGATCGTCGTGTCGTACTGGACGCCCGGGTCGGCGCACTGCCAGGCCGCGTCGGCGATCTGCTTCATGAGCTCGCGGGCCTTCTTCGTCTCGACGACCGTGCCGTCGGTGCGCCCCGTCAGGTTCCAGTCGGCGTCGACCTCGACCGCCTCCATGAACGCATCCGTGACGCGCACGGAGTTGTTGGCGTTCTGATACTGGATCGACGCCCAGTCCGGCGAGTCCAGCGACATGTCGTAGCCGGCTCCCTCGAGGACGCGGGCCTTGCGCTCCTCGTGCGCCTTGCACCAGATGAACTCCTCGATGTCCGGATGGTCGACATCGAGCACGACCATCTTCGCCGCGCGCCGCGTCTTGCCGCCGGACTTGATCGTGCCGGCGGATGCGTCGGCACCGCGCATGAACGACACCGGCCCGCTCGCGTAGCCTCCCTTCGAGAGCTGCTCCTTCGACGACCGCAGCTTCGACAGGTTCACGCCCGAGCCGGAGCCGCCGCGGAAGATGACCCCCTCGCGCCGGATCCAGTCGAGGATCGAGTCCATCGAGTCGTCGATCGAGAGGATGAAGCAGGCGGAGCACTGCGGCCGCTCCTCGAAGCCCACGTTGAACCAGACGGGCGAGTTGAAGGAGGCGAGCTGGTTGACGAGGATCGCCTTCAGCTCCGCCTCGAAGGTGTCGGCCTCCTCGTCGGTCGCGAAGTAGCCGTCCTTGCGCCCCCAGGTAGACACGGTGTCCACGACCCGGCCGATCATCTGCCGCACGGAGCGCTCCCGCTCCGGCGAGCTCATCCGCCCGCGGAAGTACTTCTGCGCGACGATGTTCGTCGCCGTCTGCGACCAGAACTTCGGGAACTCGACGTCCTTCTGCTCGAAGACCGGCTTGTCCTTGCCGGGGATGAAGGCGTCGCGCGTCTCCCATTCGATCTCGTCGAACGGGTCGCGGCCCGGGATCGTGAAGTAGCGGCGCACCGCGAGGCTGGCGTCCTCTCGGACGACCGTGTTCTCGACTACCGGGGCCTCAACCTGGTGCTCTGTGCTCGCCATGCCGCTCCTCCGAAGGGTAGTTGGGGAGGACCAGTGTGGTCCCGGCCTCGGACGGACTTCAGGCTAGGCGTCAGGCGGGTACGGCGGCGGGTTCGACTGCGCTTTTCGCGTCTGATAGCGGCGCGCGCCGTAGCTGATCGCGGCGGCCGCGATCAGGGCGAGCGCGAGGCCGCCGAGCACGAGGAGCGGCACCGGCACCGAGTTCGCGGTGTCGGGCCCGACCTTCTTGGCGAGCCAGTGGAAGAAGCCCTTGTCGTGCGTGCCGCTCGACCCGCCGCTGCTGCCGTCGCTGCTACCGCCACCGCCCGACGGCGGCACCGGCGTCATCGGCGTGACGTTCCCGTTGTGGTCGCGGATCACGTTCTCGAGCGCGCGGTTCAGGTCGTCGCGCAGCGTCCCGTAGACGATCTGGTCCTCCGGGATGTCCTTCAGCGCCTCCCGGTAGCAGTGCACCGGGTAGGTCTTGTCGATCCGGCCGTCGACGTACCAGTCGTGGATCAGGGCGTTCGAGCACGCGCTCGCGTGGGCGGTGGAGACCCCGAATGTGGCTGCTGAGGCAGCGGCGGCGACGACGAGGATGAGGGGCTTCAGAAACTTGGGCATGCAAGGACCGCGCTGCGGCTTCGGCGGACTCTAGCGTCGATCTTGCCCACCTTGCCGGATGGGAGTGTGGCGCGCTTATGGCCCCTGTAAACGGTTTGTAAGCGCGAAAACGCCTCCGACAGGCGGGGCAGGGGCATCTCGTCGTCCAGGTGAGCCGGGATCGGGTTTATCGGCTGTCGTGGGCGGAGCCCACGACAGCTTCGAGGAGGCATCGCAAGCGATTCCTCGGTGTTAGCCTCGCGCGCGATGCGAGGAGCCGCCGTTCGGGGAGCTCTGGCCCCGGGCGCGGCCGCCGCCCTCTGCTTCGCGTCGCTCTTCCTCAGCGCCGGCTCGAGCCAGTCGCGGATCTTCTGGATCGGCACGGCGGCCGTCCTGGTCGCGGCGACCGGGTGGGCGCTCCAGCCGCCGACGCTCCCGCGTCCCGCGCTCGTCTTCTTCCTCGTCTTCGCCGCTCTCGTGCTCTGGCAGGCCGCCTCGATCGCGTGGTCGATCCAGCCCGCGCGCTCGTGGGACTACGCCAACCGCTCGCTCGTCTACCTCGCCTTCGCCGCGGTGGGCGCGCTGCTCGGCGGGCTCGCCCCGCGGAAGCTGGCATACGGCGCGGCGGCGCTGCTGGGTGCGCTCTTCCTCTGGGCGCTGACGGCGAAGGTCGTGCCTGCGCTCTACTCCGACTACGGCCGGCTGGCGCGCCTGCGCTACCCGCTCGGGTACTGGAACGAGCTCGCGCTCCTTGCCGCGTCCAGCGTGCCGATCGGGCTCTGGCTCGCCCGGCGTCTCCGGCTCGCGGGCGGGTTGCTCCTGTACACCGCGCTCGTCGTCGTCGTCATCACGTACTCGCGCGTGGGCATCCTGCTGTCGGTCCTCGTCGCGGTCGTGTACCTCGTTCTCGACGACCGGCGGCTCGAGACGGTCGGCGTGCTTGCGGTCGCGTGGATCGCGGGTGGCGCCGTCGCGGGGATCGCCCTCCTTCTTCCCGGCGTCGCGGACGACGGGCAGCCGCACAGCGTGCGCGTGCACGACGGCCTCCTCTTCGGCCTCGCGTTCGTGGTCGGCGCGGCTGCCGTCGCGCTCGCTCTCCGCCATCTCGTCAAGCGTGCAGTCGACGCGCGCGTCGTGCGCGTCGTCGCCGTAGGCCTCGCGGCAGTGGCCGTCGCGGTGCTGGCCGTGTCGGTCCTGCGCGCCGGCGGGCTCGTGCAGTGGACGCAGGATCGCTGGGACGAGTTCGCGAACCCCGTGAGCGCGCAAGTCGGGCAGACACCGGGCCGCCTCGCGTCCGCGAGCTCGAGCAACCGCTGGCGCTGGTGGCAGGAGGCGTGGAACGCTTTCGTCGACCATCCCGCGAACGGCACCGGCGCAGGGACGTTCGGGCTCACCGACCGCATCGAGCGCACGAGCTCGCTCGCCGTCGTCGAGCCGCACTCGACGCCGCTGCAGTTCCTCAGCGAGCTGGGGCTGATCGGCTTCCTGCTCTACGGCGCGCTGCTCGTCGCGCTCGCAAGACGGACGTTCCTGCCGCTCGGGCTCGCGATCGCCGTCTGCTTCCTGCACTCGTTCGTCGACATCGACTGGGACTACATCGCCGTGCAGGGCCCGCTCTTCCTCCTCATCGGTGCGCTGCTCGCCGGGCCGCCCCGCGCACGCAGCGGCTGGCTCGTTCCGCTGGCTGCCGCCGTCTGCGCGCTGGCGGCCGTCTACTCGCTCGCGTCGCCCTGGCTGTCGGAGCGACGGCTCAACTCGGCGTTCGACGCAGCCGCGGGCGGCAACCTGCTCGGCGCGTTGGATCGCGCGCAGTCGGCGCGGAGGTTCAACCCGCTCGCGGTCGAGCCGCTCTGGCTCGAGGCGGCGCTCACGGCGGACAAGTCGCGCGCTCTGGCCGCCTACCGGCAGGCGCGCGACCTCGAGCCGCTGAACCCCGACACCTGGTACCAGCTCGGCGCCTTCGAGCTGCATCAGCTCAGGCGGCCGCGCGCTGCGTACTACGCCCTCAACCGCGCCTACACGCTCGACAACTTCTTGTTCGGCAAAGGGACGACGCCCGGGCGGGACCTCGACCGGGCGCGCTGTGAGATCGACCCGTCTACGTGCCCAGGATGAGCACGAGGTGCGCGCCGAGCAGCTGTGAGGGGCGCATCCCGTCGAGCGGCCGGACGATCCTCACACGCAGATCGTGTGCGAGCCTGCGCCCCTCGCCCGCATAGCCGGGCCGGAACATCACGACCGAGTGCGGCATGACCCTCGGGGCGTTGCCGACGTTCCCGAGCAGGTAGCCCTTCGCCTGCACCCGGTCGGCGGCGGCGTGCGCGGCACCGGCGCGGCCGTTGCCGTTTAGCACCATCACCACGACCTCGCCGCGCGTCAGGACCGCCTTCGCGGGGGCGGGTTTGGCAGCGTGCTTCGGCGGTGTCGCGGCCGACGCCGCGGAGCTCTGGAAGTGATGCAGGAGCGGCTTGCCGAAGAGCGCGATGCCGACGATCGTCAGGAGCAGCATTTCGACCGCGGCGAGCGCGCTGACGGCGATCGTGGCGCGCCGCCACGGGCGGACGAGATCGTGCGTTTGCTCCATCGCCCGAAGCGAGTTCGGGCTGCTCCCCTTGCCTCCTTCTACCCCGGGATCCGTCTTGACCCGAATGTTGGAAGACGTGCGGCCGAGCTCTCAAGTCCGCTTGGACGACATCCAGGCCCAGGTTGCCGCGAGGCCCTCGTCGAGCGAATGCTGCGGCTTCCAGCCGAGCTCGCGTGCGGCGAGCGACGGATCGAGCACGCTCCGCTGCAGCTCGCCCGCCCGTGCGTCGGCGTGCTCGGGCTCGCGCTCGATGCCGCTCACGCGCTGGACCCGCTCGTACAGCTCGACGACGGACGTCTCGGTGCCGGTGCCGACGTTGAACACGCCGCCGTCGTGGTCGGCCGCGGCAAGCGTCGCGGCGACGACGTCGCCGACGAAGACGTAGTCGCGCGTCTGCGAGCCGTCGCCGTAGATCCGGGGCGTCTTTCCGTCGCGCAGCGCGGTCATGAAGATCGCGACGACGCCGGCCTCGCCGTGCGGGTCCTGCCGCGGGCCGTAGACGTTCCCGTAGCGGAGCGCGACGTGCGAGCTCCCGTAGAGGCGGTTGTACGCGGCGATGTACTCCTCGGCTGCGAGCTTCGACACGCCGTAAGGCGCCAGCGGCGCACGCGGATAGTTTTCCGGCGCCGGGCCGTCGCACTCACCGTAGATCGCGCCGCCTGTGGAGCTGAAGACGATCTTCGTTCGGTACTCGCGCGCTGCCTCGAGGATGTGCAGCGTGCCGACGACGTTCACGTCCGCGTCGAGCTCGGGTCGCTCGACGGACACGCGCACGTCGATCTGCGCGGCGAGGTGGAAGCAGACGTCCGGCTGCATGTCGGCGAACAGCGAAGCGCTGTCTCGGCGGATGTCCGCCTCGTGGACGCGGGCGCCGTCGGCGACGTTGCCGCGCTTGCCGCGCGAGAGGTCGTCGAGGACGTGCACGTCGTCGCCGCGCGCGAGCAGTGCGTCGACGACGTTCGAGCCGATGAAGCCCGCGCCTCCCGTTACGAGCGCCCGCACGCGCCGTATCGTACGGCCGCGGTGTTCCTCACCTTCGAAGGCGTCGACGGATCGGGCAAGACCACGCAGGCGAACCTGCTCGTCGAAGCGCTTCGTGCGGACGGTCGCGACGTCGTCGCGACGCGGGAGCCGGGCGGGACGGAGCTCGGTGAGGAGGTGCGCAAGCTGCTGCTCGAAGGCGTCGAGCTGAGCGCGTGGGCGGAGACGACACTGTTCGCGGCCGCGCGCGCGGAGCTGGTCGAGCGCGTGATCGCGCCGGCGCTCGACGCCGGGCGCGACGTCGTCTGCGACCGCTACATCGATTCGTCACTGGCGTACCAGGGGATTGCGCGCGGGATCGGCCTCGAGCGTGTGCTGGAGCTGAACCTCCTCGTCACCGGCGAGCTGCTGCCCGCGCGCACCTTCCTCGTCCTGGTCGATCCGGATGTCGCGTACGAACGCAGGAAGACGGCCGACCGGATCGAGCGGGAGGGGCAGGAGTTCCACCGTGCCGTCGACGGCGCGTACCGTTCGCTGGCGGAGATGTTCCCGGACCGGATCGTGACCGTGGACGGCAACAGGGCGGCCGACGAGGTCGCCGAGGAGATACGTGGACGCGTTCGAGAGCTTTCCTGAGCAGGCCGAGGCGAAGCGATTGCTGCGCGCGGCGCTCGCCGAGGGCCCCGCGCACGCGTACCTGTTCCACGGGCCGCCCGGCGTCGGCAAGCGGGCGGCCGCCCTCGCGTTCGCGGCGCAGCTGATCGGCGGAAGCAAAGCGGCCGCGCAGACAGAGCCTGCGCGGCCTGAAAGCGGCGCCGCCGAGGCGACGCCTTTCGCGCGGGTGCAGCGCGGCGCGCATCCCGACGTGTACGTGCTCGAGCCCGTCGGCGACCAGATCCGCATCGACGACATCCGGGAGCTGCGGCGCGACCTGCACATGCGCCCGTTCGAAGCGGAGCGCCGCGTGTATCTCGTGCACGCCGCCGAGACGATGAACGAGGACGCCGCCGATGCCCTGCTCAAGGATCTCGAGGAGCCGCCGCCCTACGCCGTGATCGTCCTCGTCGCCGACGATCTCGGGCCGCTGCCGGAGACGATCCGCTCGCGCTGCCAGCTCGTCCCGTTCACCCGGCTGTCGGAGCGCGCGGTGCGCGAGGAGATCGCCGCGCGCGCGCCCGGGCTCGAGCCGGCGGAGGCGGCGACGCTCGCGCGGCTCGCCGCCGGCCGCCTCGACCGGGCCGCGCGTCTGCTCGACCCGAAGTCGGCGAAGCGGCGCGACGCGCTGCTCGAAGTCGCGCGAGCGGTCTATGCCGATCCGGACTTCGACGCGCACGACGCCGCGCAGCGGATCCTCGACGGCGCGCGCGAGCGTGCCGCCGATGCCAAGGACGCGGCCGAGGAGGAACTGGCGCTGCTCGACCTGCCGGCGCGCGAGGCTGAGCAGCGTGTTCGCCGCGCCGCGCGCGGGGCGGAGCGCGACGAGCTGCTCGCCGCGCTGGAGGAGTTGGCGTCGTGGTACCGCGACCTGGTCGTCACCGCGGTCGGCGCGGAGCGGGCCGTCATCCACGCCGACCGGCTGCCCGTGCTCGCCGAGGACGGGACGACCGAGCGGCTGGCGGGCGCCGAGCGGTCGTGCGAGATCGTCCGCGAGACCTGGCGGGCCTTCGAGGAGTTCAACCTCAGCCCGCCGCTGGCCCTCGAGGCGCTCTTCGTGCGGCTGCGCCGAGAGACACTCGTTCAAGGGCTTTAGGCCACCCGCGCCGCGCCGACATTCGCTGTACGTGCGTACCCGCAGACGCGCGTACCCGCAGTCAGGCAGGAGAACCGGTGGCCGCAGTCCCGTCCATAGGCCGAGCAAGCCGCGTCGAGCGATCCGACGCGCCCGGCGCTGCGGCGGCGGGCGACCTGTACGAGCGCTTCTCCGGCCAGATCTACGGCTACTGCCTGCACCAGCTCGGCTCGCGGGAGGAGGCCGAGGACGCCGTCCAGACGACGTTCATGAACGCCTTTCGTGGGCTCCAGCGCGGGATCGTGCCGGAGCTCGAGTCGGCCTGGTTGTTCAAGATTGCACACAACGTGTGCCTGTCGCGCCGGCGCTCGTCCTGGCGTCGCGGCCGCGTCGAGGCGCCGAACAATTTCGAGGTGCTGCAGGAGATCGTCCCGGGCCGCGAGCAGGTCGCGGACGAGCTGATCCGACTGCAGGACGTTCTCGAGGAGATGCCGGAGAACCAGCGGCGCGCAATCCTGCTGCGCGAGTGGCAGGGCATGACGTACCGCGAGATCTCCGACGAGTTGGGTCTCTCACAGGCCGCCGTAGAGACCCTGATCTTCCGCGCTCGCCGCGCTTTAGCTCAGGGCCTGGAGCAGGACGCGGACACGTGGAAGAAGCGGCTGCGCCGCGGCGCTGACGTGGGCGGCGTAATCGCTTGCGCGAAGACGCTCCTCGGCGGCGGCGGCGCGGCCGCTATCAAGATCGGGACGACGACGGCGCTCGTGGCCACTGCGGCGGTTGCCGCGGTCGCGGCGCCGACCGCGCCGAAGCATGCGAGCGCGCACCGCGCGCACGCGGCTGAGGTCGCGAAGCCGGCTGAAGCGGGGCTGACGGCAGTAACGCGGCGGCCGGCCTCGTCGTCCCTCAAGCCTTCGCGCGTCGGGCACGTCGTGGCGGCGCGTCCGCGCGCACAGCACGTCGTGGCAGCGCACGCACACACCGCTGCTCCGCTGCCGGCGCCGTCGCCCTCGAACGCGGCGCCCGTGATCCCCGTTGATCCGCCGCAAGATTCCGCTTCATCCGCCGCACCGCCGGCTCCGCCGACGCCGCCGGCCGCGCAGCCGGAGTCGGCTCTGCCGTCGCCTGCGCCACCTGCCGCTGACCCTGCGTCTGCGCCTCCGCCTGCGGCCGACCCCGCCCCGCAGCCGTCGCCGCCGCCGGCGGATCCACCCGCTGAGCAGCCGTCAGACGGTCACGGCAACAGGCCGGACAGGCCGGATCGGCCCGACAAGCAGAAGCCGGACAACAACGGCCGCGACAAGTAGCTCACTCGCCGGCGATCCGCCGGACGAGCTCCAACGGCTTCGCGTCCTCCCGCGACGACGTCACGAGCACCACCTCGTCGCGCTGCGGATACACGGCGAGGACCTGCCCGAGGTAGCCGTACGCCGAGTACGAATGCGGCCGGATCCACCAGCCGTAGCCGTACGTGGGTGAGTGGGCACGCGTCGACAGGCGCACCCATGACGCCGGAACGATGCCGTTGCCGTGGTGGAGGTAGAGCTCGCCGAAGGCGAGCAGCTCCCGGGGGCGAAGGAGCAGCCCGGAGGCGTCGCGCCCGCTGGGCCAGGCGACGTCGCGGATGCCGAGCGGGTCGAAGAGGTGTCGCCGCGCGTAGGCGGCGATCGGCATCCCGGTCGCCCGCTCGAGCGAGAACGTGCCGGGGTCGTTCACGAGCGCGCGCGACGCGAGCGTCGGCGCGTCCGCGCGCTGGAAGTCGACCGCAGGCGCATAGCCGGCGGTCATCGAGAGGAGCTGCCGCAGCGTGACTGCGGGCGCCAGGGCAGGCGCTCGCCCAGCTCGAGCTTGCCGTCGGCGATCGCGATGCCGACCAGCGCCGACGTGACGCTCTTCGTGACCGAAGAGACCGGGAGGCGGTCGCGTGCGTGCGTGCCGCTGTAATAGCGCTCCTCGACGATCTTCCCGTGGCGCGCGACGAGCACGCTCGTGATCCCGCGCAGGCCGTCGTTGCTCCGGCTGGAGCCGCAACCGGCAGCGAGCAGCGCGATCGCGAAAACGGCCCAGAAGACGGCCCAGAAGCGCCACGACATCCCGCTACAGTAGGAACCCCGCCGACGTAGCTCAGCTGGTAGAGCACTTCACTCGTAATGAAGGGGTCCCCGGTTCGAGTCCGGGCGTCGGCTCTCTTTTTAGCCTTGCCCGGAGTGACGAGGCCCCGCGTCCGGCGGGGCCTCGGAGTCCATCAGTCAGGCGTGCGGGCGCCTAGCGATCGGAATAGCCGGACCCGCCGGGGCCGTAGTAGCCGCCGAGCTCGGTGCGGTAGTCCTGGTCGCGGTACCTCTTCTCATCGAACTCGGGTGCGTTCTTGATCTGATCCTTCGACCGGTTGACGAACACCGTCTCCGTGTCGAGGTCGACATCTCGGACGACGCCGGCCGGGAGCATGACCTTCTTGCCGAAGATCCACGGACCGGTGTCGACGACGATGAAGCTACCGCCGGCCTCGTTGGTCGACTCGTCGACTTTGCCGATGCTGCCGTCGAGCGCCTCGACCTTGAAGCCGTTGAGATCGACGGACGGTGCGGTGGTGCTGTACGTCCAGATTTCAGCAACTGTCATCTGCATCAACCCCTCTGTCTCGTATTGACCCGCTAGGTACGACTCTTCTACCCGTCAGGGACAGGGCCTAACACGAGAAAATACCTGCAAAATGGCGGATTCCGTAATCAATTAAGGCTCGTGGGTTCGAAGGCTCGTCGGTTCGAGTCCTTCCTGGGCACAGTGGTGCTCCAGACGGTGATGTGGAACAAATGAAGAAGGTGCCCGAGAGGGTCAATCGATGGTTCACTGCGTCCCAGAGCTCGCCCTTCGACTTCCCGTCCTTCCCGATGTGCTCCGTCGCGCGCCCAACCCGGACCGTAATCGTGTGGTCCGCGTTGAGTTCGCCAAGCACAGAGGCACCTTCTAAGGCCTCTTTTTGTCTGGAGCTAGGTTTTGGTCAGGTCTTACGGCGGGATCGTGATTCGCTCGGTTGTTTGAACGACTACGCCGTGGCGGCTGGTTGTCGCTCTCGGGACTGTCCGGCCATCTGCCTGCATCGTGAAGCCATCTGCTCGCAGTGGTCGAGCATCTTCTGATGCAGCTGCTCGCGCATCTTCCGATTGACGCGCTTGGCGATCTTCATTCCGATGATCGCGCCGAACGTGACGATGATGGCGCGCTTGATCACTGTCATCCCCTCGCCCCTCAGGGCGACACGACGAGCTCGTCCTTGCGAGCTCCGTTCGACCCTGTTGTCGCATCGAGAAGAACCTGTCGACGCGCTCGGTAGTCCTCTTCGGTGATCACACCCTCCGCGAAGCGACGCTCGAGGATGTCCAGCGGGCTCTCCCTGCTGACCGGCGGCTCGCCGCGAGGCGAACCTCCCCAGGCGGTGCCGCGGATCAACCAGACGATCCCGAAGATCACTGCACCCCAGAACAAGACCATGAAAATCATCATCGCTGTCATCCACCCCCAACCGACATCGCCGTGCATACCCCATGTGTCTGCCAACGGAGCGATCTGCGCAATGGTCAATGTGTCCACCTCCCCTAGGCGTGACCAGCACGCGTGCGATGGCCGACGCGGTGGAGCCCGCGAGGGCGGGTGGACATGCCGATGACCGTGTAGGTCGGGCAAAACGCCGTCACGGCAGTGCTCAGCATGACTCCTGCGACGACAAACAGGACGATCCCCAAGATCGTGCCCGCGCCGACGAGGAACCCCGTCACAATGGCGGCCGGAGCGACGACGAACGCCCGAAGTCCGCGATCAAATGTGCCCATGTTGCGGGTCATTCGGATCACACTCCTCGGTTCGTTGCGTTCGTCACGAATGATCCACCGCGCTGACTTCGCGGCATCGGGGCTATTGCGGATTCGGGTGCGTAGTTTTGAGCAGATCCGCGCGGCGGCCCCGGGCGTCGTCTCTTCCTTTCGGCCGCATCCGTACTTCCCCCGAATCGTGTTCCCGGGCCGCGCCGATGCGACTCCGTCACGCAGTGGCGACGATGGCGGATGCGGCATCGAGGAAAGGGGTGAGCCATGAGGAGATGGCTCTCTGCGGTCGTGTGTGTGTCCGTGATCGCGTCGGTCGCGGTCATGACTGCCGGCGCAGCGGGCACCACGACCTACCACGGGAGGTTCACAGGACCCGTGGTCTACCAAGGGTGCAAACGAGAGGCACCAGACCTCATCGCCGGCGGCACGTGGAGCGTGGCTCTACACGAACAGGGTGACGCAACCGTCAGCGTGAACATCTTCGCGAACGGCGAGCACCACGTCTCGTTGGGCGGCACGTTTTCGCAACTGCCGGCGAAGAAGGGTGAGTTCTTCGTCGTGGGCATTCAGGTCGAGGCGGGACCGCTGACCGTCAGCTTGAAAGGCGCAGCGTTCACCTACCGCATCGCGCCGTACGAGGTGTTTGGCATCAGCTGCCAGAGCGCGACGTACAGCGGCGTCCTGACGAAGTAGCTCTTGCGCGAAGCAGAAAGGCCCACTCGCGGGCCTTTCTGCTCGCTGTCGGGCGCTCGCGGCCCTTTTTCTATCGGGGAACCCACGGACTGCTATCCGCGAACCCACTGATGACGCGGCGGCCCGCTAGCAGGAACGTGTCACCACGCACGAAGGAGGATGAAGATGGACGGATTCCTCGGCACGTTGCTGGCGTTCGCGTTCGTCGTCGGGACGCTGGTCGTCGTCGCGTGGGCCCTCTTCGAGATCAGCCCGTTCGCCCGGCACGACGACCGGTTCCGCGACCCGCGCACCGGTAAGCCTCGGGGCTCCAGCCCGCGCCTCGACTGAGTCGCATCAGTGGATCCGCTGAATCGAGTTCAGAAGCCGCGCCGATGTCTCAGCGGGCCGCGAGCGAGATGCTCAGAGGTTGATGGGGTTCTAGGCAATACCCCCTAGCTGGAGGTGACGCATGTTCACCTATGTCGGGTTGTTCCGAGTCGCGCCGGTTGCGCGCGAGCATCTCGACAAGACTCCCGAGTACTTCGACAAGATCTACAAGATCGTCGAAGCCGAGGGCGGCACTGTCGAGCGCTTCCTCGCAGTGATGGGCCCGTGGGAGTATCTCGGCATCTTCGAGTATCCCGATCTCGAGACGGCGTTCCGCGTCCTCGGCAAGATCGCGAAGCTCGAGATCTTCGAGACCGAGACGTTCCCTGCGGAGGACGTCAAGCTCTTCTGGAAGACGCTCGTCTAGCGTCGCTCAGAGCTATGGCCTGGGGCCGCCGCGGCCAGCGGCCTCAGGCTTGCCGCTTCGCCGAAGAGCGCAACGAACGCGAGCCCCGCAAAACGCAGCGCCCTGGCACCGGGGGACGGTAGTTCTTAGGCTCGCTTCGTGCGCGCTTTGACCGGAACGATCCAGTCGTACGACGCACCGTCGACGGAGGAGATCGCGCGGCGCGTCGGCCTGCCGGCCGAGCAGATCATTCGCTTCGACGGCAACACGTCGCCGCGCGCGCTCCCGTCGACGCGCGCCGAGGCGCTGGCCGAGGAGCTCGGGCGCATCCACACGTATCCGCACGGTGGATACCCGCAGCTCGAGCGCGCGATCGCCGATTACGCGGGCGTCGCGCCTGAGAACGTCGTGCTCGGCGCCGGCGCGGACGACCTGATCTTGCTGGTGGCGCGCTCGTTCGCGTCGCCGGGCGATCGTGTCGCGATCGCGAACGACCCGACGTACCCGATGTTCCCGATCAGCGTCTGGGTCGCGGGCGCGGAGATCGGGGACGACGATCCCGTGCTGACGATCTGTTGCCGGCCGAACAACCCGACGGGCGAGCTCGGCGAGCTTCCTCCGGCGCGGCCGATCGTCGTCGACGAGGCGTACTACGAGTACTCCGGCGCTACGGCGGTCGACCTGATCGAGGACGACGTGATCGTGCTGCGGACGTTCTCGAAGGCGTTCGGCCTCGCGGGGGCGCGCGTGGGGTACGCGCTCGCAGGCCGCGAGCTCGCGGCGGAGCTGAACAAGCGCCAGCATCCGGCCCCGCTGTCGACGCTGTCGGCAGCGCTGGCGCTCGCGGGACTGCAATCGCCGCCCGACGTGACGCCGATCCTCGAGGAGCGCGAACGCATGGCGCAGCGGCTGCGCGAGCTCCGCCTCGGGCCGCTCCCCTCGGCGGCGAACTTCCTCTACGTGCCGGTCGACGATCCACAGGCCGAGTACGACCGCCTCCTGCAGCGCGGGCTGGCCGTCCGGCCGGTGCGCGGCGGCATCCGCATCACGATCCGGACGCAGCAGGACGACGACCGCCTGCTGCACCAGCTTCAGTAGATCGCGTCGCCGGTCTCGGGGTCGAAGAAGTGGAGGCGGTTCGTGTCGATCGCGAGCTCGATCCGCTGCTGCTCGGCGGCGGCCGTGTCGCGGTCGAGCCGTGCGACCCATCCCCGGCTCTTGACCTCGGCAGCGTCCTCGCCGACCGCGGCGATCACGTCCTCGCCGGCGACCATGTGGGCACCGGGATCGAAGTGCACGAAGACCTCCGAGCCCATGTCCTCGCGGATGTCGACGACGGCGCCCAGACGCTCACCGCTGCCGAACCTCGCGTCTTCGATGTCCTCCGGCCGCACGCCGAGGATCACCCGCCGCCCCTCGAATCCGGGTAGTCCCGGCCGGGCGGCCAGCACGCGCTCGCCGACCGGGAGCGTCTTGTCGGCGAATTTGGCGACGAACGCGCCGTTTGCACGGGCGAGGTCGGCTCCGACGAGGTTCATTGCCGGCGACCCGATGAATTCCGCGACGAACAGGTTGCGCGGGCGGTCATACAGCTCCTGTGGCTTTGCCACCTGCTGGAGGACGCCGTCGCGCATGATCGCGACGCGGTCGCCGAGCGTCATCGCCTCGACCTGATCGTGCGTGACGTAGATCGTCGTGACGCCGAGCTCGCGCTGGAGGCGCTCGATCTCCGCCCGCATCTCCACGCGGAGCTTGGCGTCGAGGTTCGAGAGCGGCTCGTCCATCAGGAATGCGCGCGGCTCACGGACGATCGCGCGACCCATCGCCACACGCTGTCGCTGCCCGCCCGAGAGCGTCCGTGGCTTCTTCGGCAGCAATTCCGCGAGCCCGAGCGCCTTCGCCGTGGTCCGCACGCGGTCGCCGCGCCGCTGGCGTTTCACGCCGCGCAGCTTCAGCCCGAACGCCATGTTGTCGAACGCGCTCATGTGCGGATAGAGAGCGTAGTTCTGGAAGATCATCGCGATGTCGCGGTCCTTCGGCGGCAGCTTGTTGACCACCTCGCCGCCGATGACGACGCGCCCGCTGCTGATCGGCTCGAGCCCCGCCACCATCCGGAGCGCGCTCGTCTTGCCGCACCCGCTCGGGCCGACGAGGACGACGAACTCGCCGTCCCCGATCTCGAGGTCGAGGTCCGACACGGCACGGGTCCCGTCCCCGTAGACCTTCGTCAGCTTCTCGAGCGTGATCTCGGCCATGTCGTAACTCCGAACAGACTCTATTAAGATCGCAGTACGGTGGAAGCGGCCGCGGTCCCACGGCCGAGGGGCAGGCGCTGGACGAATGTCTTCGAGCGCCCGGGCTTCCTTGCGTCCGTACTCATCGCGCCCGCGGTCATCTTCGTCACCTTGCTCGTCGCCGCACCGCTCGCACTCGCGATCTGGCTCAGCTTCACGAACGCGACGACCGGCCTGCACGGGAAGTGGGTCGGCCTCTACAACTTCCGGCACGAGTGGGGGAACCCGGCGTTCCAGCACGCCGTCTGGCACACCTTCCTCTTCACGGTCGTCTCGCAGGTGATCGTGCTCGTCGGCGCCGGCCTGATCGCGCACGCCCTCATGCGCGACTTCCGCGGCAAGTGGGTCCTCCGCTTCATCATCCTGCTCCCCTGGGCCGCGCCGATCGCGCTGAGCCTGATGGCCTGGAAGTGGATCTTCGACCCGGCCTACTCGATCCTCACCTGGACGCTGCAGCACCTGCACCTCGTGAGCCAGGTATCGCCGCCGGTGTGGCTCGGCCAGTCGACGTATGCAACCGGGGCCGTGATCGTCGTCCAGGCCTGGCGGATCCTGCCGTTCGCGGTCGTGATCTTCCTCGCCGGGCTGTCGTCGATCCCGAAGGAGGTCGACGACGCCGCCGCGATCGACGGCGCAACCGGCTTTCGCAAGTTCTGGTCGGTGACGCTGCCGCTCCAGCTGCCGATCGCGACCGTTGCACTGCTGTTCGGCATCGTCTTCACCGCGACCGACATGGCGGTCGTCTACATCCTCACGCAGGGCGGCCCGCCGCCGTCCTTCAGCACCGAGCAGGTGACGACGTGGTCGTACAAGACCGGCATCGAGTCCGGGTCGCTCGGGCCCGGCGCTTCGATCTCGCTGGCGTTGTTGCCGGTCCTCGCCGTCGTCAGCGTCGCGATGCTGCTGTTTGCCCGGAGAGCCGAAGTGTCGTGAGAGAGAAGACGCTCTCGTACCTGATCGTCGGCCCGTTCGCGATCGTGCTCGCGTTTCCGTTCTACGTGATGGTCATCACGGCCTTCAAGGATCAGACCGAGTTCTACAACCCCGCGATCAACCCGTACTGGTTCGGCAAGCACAGTCCGACCTGGGCGAACGCGTCGTATCTCTTCCACCACACGCCGTACCTGACGTGGCTGAAGAACACCGCCATCGTCGGCGTCTGCGTCGTCGCGATCACCCTTGTACTCGCCGTGCCGGCCGGCTATGCGCTGGCGCGGCTCGCGGGGCGAGTCGGCCAGAGCCTCGGCATCGGGATCTTCCTGACCTACCTGATTCCGCCGACGCTGCTCTTCATCCCGTTCTTCGCCGTGATCAAGCAGGCGCACCTGACAGACTCGATCTGGGCGCTCGTGCTCGTCTACCCGTCGTTCACGGTTCCGTTCTCGACGTGGTTGCTGATGGGGTTTTTCAAGACGATCCCGCAGGAGCTCGAGGACGCCGCGCGGGTCGACGGCGCGTCGCGCTTGAAGACGCTCGTCCGCGTCGTCTTCCCGATCTCCATCCCGGGGATCCTGACGGTCGTCATCTTCTCGTTCTCGCTCGTCGTGAACGAGTTCGTCTACGCCTTCACGTTCATCTCTCCGTCGCAGCACAAGATGGTGTCGACGGGCGTCTACACGGACCTCATTCGCGGCGACCTACCTGATTGGGGCGCGATCATGGTTGCCGCGCTCATCCCGAGCATCCCGCTCGCGCTCCTCTACAACACGTTCCTCGACCGGTTCATCGCGGGATTCACCGGCGGGGCATTCCGCTAAGCAGTAGCGGAGGAAAGGAGGATCGATGGCCAGTTCCGACGATCCGAGTCATCGCGAAGGGAGGTATGACCGCCGCGAGCTGCTTCGACGTGGGGGCGCCGGCGCGGTCTCGCTCGGTGTCGCGGGCTCGGGCCTCGGCCAGGCGTTCTACGGGCCGCTCAGGTTCAAGGGGCGCTGGCTCAAGGGCGATCTCTCGCTGATTACCTGGGCGCACTTCGTGCCCGCGTTCGACGATTGGCTGGACAAGACATGGGCGCCGCAATGGGGCCAGAAGAACGACGTGCAGGTCAAGGTCGACCACATCAACAACACGCTCCTGCCGGCGCGTGCCCAGGCGGAGGTGGCAGCGAACAGCGGGCACGACATCTTCTTCGATCTCGCTCCCCGTCCTCAATACGAGGACAACGTCATCAACCACAATGAGATCGTCCAGCAGGTGCAGCACAAGGTCGGCAAGATCGGCCGCATCGCGCACAGGGCGACGTACAACCCGAAGACGAAGAAGTACTTCGCGTTCTCGGACAACTACGTGCCGGATCCGGTCGTGTGGCGGCACGACATCTGGAACGGGATCGGCATGTCGCCGAACACATGGGACAGCGTGCGCAGCGCTGCGCCGAAGCTGAAGGCAGCCGGACACCCACTGGGCATCGGCCAGTCGGCCGAGCTCGACTCGAACATGGCGCTGTGCTCGTTTCTGATGTGCTTCGGCGCGTTCGTCCAGAACGCACACCATCAAGTCACGATCAAGAACAAGCACACGGTCGAGGCTCTGAAGTTCATGGCCGACATCTACCAGCGCGGAGAGACCGACGAGATCTTCGGCTGGGACCCCGCCGGGAACAACAACTTCCTCTACTCGGGGAAGGGGTCGCTGATCTTCAACGCGATCTCGGCCACTCGGACGCCCGAGGATCGCGGGCTGCCGTTCGCCAACGATCTCTGGATCTGGCCGATCCCGAAGGGCCCGCACGGGCGGCTCGGCTACCAGCACGTGATGGGATGCTGGTGGATCTGGAAGTTCGCGGCGAACAAGGCGGCGGCGAAGAAGTTCCTCGCCGACCTCGAGATCAACTACAAGGACGCGTTCCTGGCGTCGAAGTTCTACAACTTCCCGAGCTTCCCCGGCGCGTACTCGTTCGCGAAGATCAGGAAGGCCGTTGCCGCCGACCGGCACAGGCCGATCGGCAAGTACGGGATCCTGACGACGATCGCGCAGAAGTACACGACGAACCCTGGATATCCCGGCTACGCGAACGCCGCGTTCGGCGAGATGTTCAGCAAGTTCCTGATTCCGCAGATGTTCGCGCAGGTCTCGCAGAAGAAGATGACGGCGCAGGAGGCCGTCAATGCCACGGACCGCCAGCTCAAGTCGATCTACGCGAAGTGGCGCAAGCTCGGAAAGATCTGAGCTGATCAGGGGGTCTGACCCCTGCAGGGGTCAGACCCCGGCCTTTCTGTAAGGTCGGCGTATCGCCTCGCACCCGCACCGCTGGCGCATCCTCGCCGTCGTCGCATCGGCGTTCTTCATGACGATCCTCGACGTTTCGATCGTCAACGTCGCGCTGCCGTCGATCGCGAAGGATCTCGACTTCTCGCAGGAGAACCTCCAGTGGGTCATCACCGCCTACGCGATCGCTTTCGGCGGCTTCCTGCTGCTCGGCGGGCGAGCGGCGGACCTGCTCGGGCGCCGCCGCGTCTTCATGGTCGGCGTCGTCATCTTCACGATCGCTTCGCTCGTCTGTGGGCTTGCACAGAGCGAGGGGATGCTGATCGCGTCCCGTGCCGTACAGGGCTTCGGCGGCGCGATCATCTCGCCGGCGGCGCTGTCGATCGTGACGACGACGTTCGAGGAGGGGCCCGAGCGCAACAAAGCGCTCGGCGTCTGGGGCGCGCTGGGCGGCAGCGGCGCCGCCGTCGGCGTCCTGCTCGGCGGCGTGCTGACCGACTATCTGAGCTGGCGCTGGATCTTCTTCGTCAACGTCCCTGTCGGCGCGCTCGTGCTGCTCGTGACGACGAGCATCGTCCCCGAAAGCCGCCGGGACGCAGAGGAGCGGCACTACGACGCACTGGGCGCCGTGCTCGTCAGCGGCGGCCTGGCGCTGCTCGTGTACGCGATCTCAGAGGCGCCGAACGTCGGCTGGGCGACGGCGCGCACGATTCTCCTGCTCGTCGCGGCGGTCGCAGCGCTGACCGGCTTCCTCGTCAACGAGCGCCGCGTGGAAGATCCGCTGATGCCGTTCCACATCTTCCGCGTGCGCACCGTCGCCGGAGCGAACGCCGTCGGCTTTCTGCTCGGCGCAGTGATCTTCGCCAACTTCTTCCTGCTCACGCTGTACGTGCAGGACGTCCTGCACTACTCGCCGGTCAAGACCGGCCTCACCTTCCTCGCGACGGCGGGAACCGCGGTGCTCTCGGCCGGTGCCGCCCAGGCGCTGACGACGAGGTTCGGCGCGAAGCCGATCATCGTCATCGGTCTCGTGCTGTTGACCGGGGCGATGGTCTGGTACTCGCAGATCCCGGTAAACGGGAAGTTCGCGTCCGATCTCCTGCCCGGCTACGTGATGGTCGGAGTCGGGATCGCGTTCGCGTTCGTCCCGGTCTCGATCGCAGCGCTCGCCGGCGTTGCCGAGCGCGAGGCAGGTCTGGCGTCCGGCCTGATCAACACGTCGCAACAGATCGGCGGCGCCATCGGGACAGCTGTCGCGTCGACCGTGTTCGCGAGCCACTTCAAGGCGCTCGTGAAGGCCGGCCGCTCCGTTCCGGACGCGCTCACCCACGCGTACGGCTATGGCTTCTGGGCGCTCGCCCTCTTCGGCTTTGCTGCGGTCATCGCGGCGCTCACGCTGATCCGGCGCGGGGAGATGGCGGACAGCCCCGCCACCGCCCCGATCGCCTAGGCGTTCAGACCTTCGCCAGCAGCGCCTCCGACACCGAGTCGTGCACGGTGAAGTGCCGGTCGAGGCCCGAGATCTCGAGCGCGCGCCGCGTCTCGAGCCCGGGCGCCGCCAGCAGGAACGCGCGCCGGTTGTCGAGCCGCGTTCGCGCCTCGATCAGGACTCCCAGCGCGGTCGAGTCGATGAACTCCACCTCGCTCAGATCGACGACCACACGCGACGGCGCGTCCTTGCATGCCTCCGCCAGCGCGTCACGCAACCGCGGCGCGTTGTAGAGATCGAGCTCCCCTGCGAGCTTCACGACGCAGGCGTCGCCCTGCTGCTCGACACTCAGAATCGGATCTTTGCGCAGGCCATCAGAGTCCGACAACTCGCCCCTCCCGACCGAAACCTCCGTTGTCTCCAGCGCCCGCTGCGGGGTCCCGGCGGCTCTGGCGCGCTGAGAATTAGACCACCTGCGACGGGTCTGTGCAAACGTTTACGCATGGATGTGGCTTCCGTCGCCCGCCGGGCCCGCACGGAGAACTTCCCCGTCGCCTCGCTGCTCTTCCCGCGCCGCCTACGGCCGCACCTGCGCGCGATCTACGGCTTCGCGCGGCTCGTCGACATCCTCGGCGACGAGCTCTCCGCCGTCTCCGGCGAATCTCCGGATTCGTGGGGTTACCAGGGAGGTGTGTCAGCCGGAGGCGCGGGCGAAGCCCGCGCCTCCTCGCAGGCGACGCCGACAAGCGGCGTCGAGGCGGACCGGCTGGCGGCGCTCGACGAGCTCGAGCGCGAGCTGGACGCCTGCTACGGCGGCCGGCCCACCTGGCCGGTCATGCAGGCGCTTCAACCGACCATTGCGGAGTTCGGACTTCCGCGCGAGCCCTTCCTGCGGCTGATCGAGGCGAACCGAATGGACCAGCGGGTAGCGGAGTACGAGACGTGGGCCGACCTGCGCGAGTACTGCCGTCACTCCGCCGATCCCGTCGGCCGGCTCGTCCTCGGGCTGCTTCGGCTCGACCGCGAGCCCGAGCTCGTCGCGGCCAGCGACGACGTCTGCACCGGTCTCCAGCTCGTGAACTTCCTGCAGGACGTGCCGCGCGATCTCGCGCTCGGCCGCATCTATCTGCCCGCGGAGGACCGGCGCCGCTTCCGCGTCACCGTGCTCGACCAGCCGAGCGCCGAGCTCACCGACGTGCTGCGCTTCGAGGCCGAGCGCGCGCGTGGGTTGCTCGCGGGTGGGCGCGTGCTGCAGGCGCGCATCGGCGGCCGTGTCGGCCGCGCGGTCGGGCTGTTCGCGCGCGGCGGCCTGGCCGCGCTCGCGGCGCTCGAGCGCGCGCAGTGGGACATCTTCACCCAGCGGCCGCGCCCGTCCCGCACCCGCCTCGCGCTCGCTGCCTTCGCGCGATGACGGCGGACCGGGCCTACGCAGAGGTCGAGCGGCTCACGCGCCGGCGCGCCCGCAACTTCGCGTACGGGATCATGGTGCTGCCGCGCGAGAAACGGCGCGCGATCGCCGCGATCTACGCCTTCGCGCGGCGCGTCGACGACATCGCCGACGGCGAGCTGCCGACAGAGGACAAGCGTGCGCACCTGCAGGAGCTGCGCGCGCAGCTCGACACCGCTCCCGGCGACGACGCGATGCTCGTCGCCCTCGCCGACGCACGCACGCGTTTCCCGATTCCGGCGCAGGCGCTGCACGCGCTCGTCGCGGGCGGCCTGCAGGATCTCGACCAGACGCGCTACGCCGACTTCGAGGAGCTGCGCGGCTACTGCACGAAGGTCGCCGGCGCCGTCGGCCTCGCCTGCGTGGCCGTGTACGGCTCCGACGACGTCGAGCGCGCCGAGACGCTCGGCATAGCCCTGCAGCTGATCAACATCATCAGAGACGTGCGCGAGGACTGGGAGCTCGGCCGCGTCTACCTGCCACAGGACGAACTGTCCTCGTTCGGCGTGTCCGAAGACGACATCGCCGCGCGGAACGTGTCGGGTGCCTGGCACTCGCTGATGTCCTTTCAGGCCGAGCGAGCGCGCGCGTACCTGCAGGACGGGCTCGGCCTGCTGCGCTCGCTCGACTCGCGCAGCGGGCTCTGCGTCTCGACGTTCGCCGGCCTCTACCGCGCGACGCTCGACCGGATCGAGGATCGCGGCTTCGACGTCTTCGAGGGGCCTCCGCACCTGTCGGCGCTCACGAAGCTCCGGATCGTGGGACAGGGTCTCTGGTGAGGGCGGCCGTCGTCGGCGGCGGGCTCGCCGGGCTCGCGGCCGCACTCGAGCTCGTCGACGCGGGCCAGGAGGTCACGCTGTACGAGGCGCGCCCGACGCTCGGCGGAGCCGTGCAGACGCTGCCAGAGCGCGACGGCGACCCGGTGCCGCCACCCGACAACGGCCAGCACATAGCGCTCGGCTGCTTCACGGAGTATCTGTCCTTCCTGGCCCGCATCGGCGAGGGCGCGTCGTACGTCCGCCGCCGGCTCGCCCTGCCCGTGCTGTCGGAGGACGGCCGCCGCTCGGACGTCAAGCCGAGCGCGGCGGCGCTGCTCTCGTACGCGCACGTGCCGCTGCGCGACCGACTGCGCATTCCGCTCGTGATCGCGCGCTGCCGCTCGGCCAAGGCACGCCCGGGGGAGACGTTCGGTGCCCTCCTTCGACGGCTCGGCACGAGCGATGCCGCGGTCGACCGCTTCTGGGACGTCTTCATGCGCCCGGCGCTCAACCTTCGCGCGGACGAGGTGGACGCCGAGGCCGGTCTCTTCACCGTCCGTACCGCGCTGCTCGGGCCGCGCACGCACTCCGACCTGATCCTTCCCTCCAAGCCGCTCGGCTGGATGCACGGCGACGCCGCCGGCCGCGCGCTCGAGGCCGCCGGCGCCGCCGTCGAGACAGGTGCGCGAATCGACGACCTCGACGACCTCGACGCCGACGCGGTCGTCGACGCGAGGCCGTCGACGGAGATCGAGCGCTCGCCGATCGTCAGCGTCCACCTGCTGTTCGACCGAGTTCTGCTCCGTTCACCGCTCGCGGCGCTGCTCGGCTCGGACGCGCACTGGGTCTTCGACCGCGGTGCGCTCACGGGGCATTCGCCGGAGCACGGCCAGTACCTGACCGTTGTCTCGAGCGGCGTCCCGGAGTTGATGGAGATCCGCGGCCGCGACCTCGTCGACCGGGTCGCCGGGCAGGTGACGGAGCGGCTCGGGAACGCGGAGGTGCAGTGGTCGCGCGTCAGCCGCGAGCCGGAGGCGACGATCGCTCTGCGCCCCGGCGTGCGACGCGACGCGCCGGGCTTCGTACGTCCCGGCCTCGCGCGCGCGGGCGCGTGGACCGGAACCGGCTGGCCGGCGACGATGGAAAGCGCCGTGCGATCCGGTCGTACGGCGGCACGAGCATTGTTGTCCGACGTGACAACTAAGGTGGCTGCATGACGGTTGCACAGGAGCTGAACGCCCTCGACACCGGCGTCGAGCGGGCCGCGGAGCGGCTGTTCTCGCTGCAGCATCCGGAGGGCTGGTGGAAGGGCGAGCTCGAGTCGAACGCGACGATGATCGCGGAGCATCTCTTCTTGCTCCATTTCCTCGGCCTGCGCGAGCCGGAGACCGACCGGCTGTTGGCGAACGAGCTGCTCGCCCGCCGGCGGGCCGACGGCACGTGGTCGATCTGGTTCGGCGGGCCCCCCGACCTGTCGGTCACCGTCGAGGCCTATACGGCGCTGAAGCTCGCCGGTTTCGACGCGGGCGATGCGACGCGCGCGTACATCCGCGGCGCCGGCGGCGTACCGAAGACGCGCATCTTCACGCGGGCGTTCCTGGCTCTGATCGGGCAGTGGCCGTGGCTGCGCCTGCCACACGTTCCCGTCGAGCTGATCCTGCTGCCGGCGCAGGGGCCGCTGTCGGTGTACGACTTCGCCTGCTGGGCGCGCCAGACGATGGTCGCGCTCTCGGTCGTGGAGGCGCTGCGGCCGGTGCGGCCGACTCCGATCGACCTGAGCGAGATCGGCGGCCGGAGGACGCAACCGGGTCGGCGTCCCTCTCTCCCGCGGCTTCGCCGCCACGCCATGGCGGTTGCCGAGCGGTGGGTGCGCGAGCGGCAGGAGGAAGACGGGTCGTGGGGCGGGATCCAGCCGCCGTGGGTCTGGTCGCTCGTCATGCTCGCCGCGCTCGGCCACGGCTTCGAGGACGAGACGTTCGCGCGCGGGCTTGCCGGCTGGCAGCGCTTTCTGATCCGCGACGGCGACCGGCTCCGTCCCGAGGCCTGCCAGTCGCCGGTCTGGGACACGGCGCTTGCCGTGCTCGCGCTGCGCGCAGCCGGTATCTCGGCCGAGGATCCCCGTTTGCAGGCCGCCGGCAGCTGGCTGCTGCGCGAGGAGGTGACCATCCGCGGCGACTGGGCGATTCGCAAGCCCGAGCTCGCGCCCGGCGGGTGGGCGTTCGAATTCGACAACGACCTCTATCCGGACGTCGACGACACGGCCGTCGTCGTGCTCGCGCTCCGCGAGCTCGGCCTCGGCGACGCCGCCGTCGGGCGCGGGCTCGACTGGCTGGTCGGGATGCAGTCGCGCAGCGGCGGCTGGGGCGCTTTCGATGTGGACAACGAGGCGCTCTGGCTCTACAAGCTGCCGATCTGCGACTTCGGCAAGGTGACGGACGAGCCGAGCGCGGATGTGACCGCGCACGCGCTCGAGGCGCTCGGACACGAACAGGGGTACGACGAGCCGCAAACGGCGGGTTTGACGTGGCTCCTGGCCGAGCAGGAGCCGGATGGCTCGTGGTTCGGTCGCTGGGGCGTCAACCACATCTACGGCACGGGCGCAGCGATCCCGGCGCTCGAGGCATGCGGCCTGCCTGCAGAGCATCCGGCGATACAGCGGGCGCTCGCGTGGCTCGACTCGGTGCAGCAGCCGGAGGGTGCGTTCGGTGAGGACATTGCCTCCTATGGCGACAACGCGGTTCGCGGCCGCGGCACCGCGACGGCTTCTCAGACCGCCTGGGCGCTACTCGCATACGTGTCCGGCGGCGCCGGCGTAGGCTTGTCCGCCCGACGGGCCGCCGAGTATCTTCTTCGGGTTCAGCGTCCCGACGGTGACTGGGACGAGCAGCAGTACACGGGCACCGGCTTTCCCCTCGATTTCATGATTCGCTACCACCTCTACCGACTCACGTTTCCACTCCTCGCCCTCGGGCGCCTGAGAGAAAGGCTCACCGGATGAAGTTCCCCCTACGCTCAACCGTCCAGATCGGCAAGTACGTCGCGAGCCAGCAGCGCAGAGGCGAGCGCTATCCGCTCGTGCTGATGCTCGAGCCCACGCTCGCATGCAACATCGCGTGCATCGGCTGCGGGAAGATCCGTGAGTACGAGTCGAACAAGGCGCGGCTGACGGTCGAGGAGTGCATCGACGCAGGCGTGCAGTGCCCGGCGCCCGTCGTGTCGATCTGCGGCGGCGAGCCGCTCGTCTACAAGGGGATCGACCGCGTCGTCGAGGGGATGCTCGAGCTCGGCAAGAACATCGACCTCTGCACGAACGCGTTGAAGCTGGAGCAGTTCCTCGACGTGTTCAAGCCGACGCATCGCCTCACGTTCGTCGTGCACCTCGACGGCATGCGCGACATCCACGACTACATCTGCGATTACCCGGGTCTCTGGGACATCGCGGTCGAATCGATCAAGAATGCGCGCGCCGCCGGCTTCCGCGTCACGACCAACACGACCGTGTTCAAGGAAACATCGGTGGACGATGTACTAGAGATGATGCATTACCTCACGAACGAGGTGGGCATCGACGGCATGTTGATCGCACCTGGGTACCAGTACTCGCAGATCGATCCCGCGCTGACGATGACGCGTGCTGAGCACGAGGAGAAGTTCCGCGTCGTCCGCAAGGTCGCGCGGCAGCGCGGCTACCGCTGGCTTGCGAGCCCGATCTACCAGGAATTCCTTACCGGCGACCGCAAGCTCAAGTGCGCGCCGTGGGGCTCGATCACGCGGAACCCGTACGGCTGGAAGGGCCCGTGCTACCTGCTCACGGACGGCATCTTCCCGACGTACGACGCGCTGCTCGAGGGGATCGAGTGGGAGGAGTACGGCCCCGGCAACGACCCGCGCTGCGAGCACTGCGGGATCCACTCCGGCTTCGAGCCCTCGGCGGCGTACGAGGCGGCAGGTTCCCTCAAGGAGAGCGCCCGGAGCATGGCTTGGACGCTGACGGGCTGACGTTCGCCTGCGCGATGACGGTCGAGGAGCGCATCGCGCGTCGCCTCGGCCGCACGGCGCTCGTCGGGCTCGGCGCGTCGCGCGGCGTGCCGGACGGTCGCCTCGTCTCGTTCGGCATCGCGGGAGCGCTTGCCCCGGATCTCCCGCTCGGCACGGTCATCGACGCGACCCGTGTGGTTGACGAGTCGGGCGCGGTGCTGTGGGAAGGGGCGCCCCTCGGCGCGGCTTCCGCACGCACGGGGACAATCCTCGGCGCGTCGCGCATCGTCGACGACCCGGCGGAGCGGGCCGCTTTGCACAGACACACCGGCGCGGAGGCCGTGGACATGGAGTCCGGCCCGCTCGCGCGCAGCGGCCGCCTCGTCGGCTGCCTGCGTGCCGTCAGCGACACGCCGTCGCGGCGCCTCGGCGGCGTCGCCCGCGGCGCGACCGCCGACGGGCGCATCGATGCGGTCGGCTTCCTGCGCGGCTTCGCGCGCGAGCCGCTCGTGACGCTCCGCGCGGTTGGCGGCGCCAGACGCGCGCTGAAGAGCCTCGAGGCAATAACGTGACCAAGCGGGTGCTGCTGGCCGCGCCCCGCTCCTTCTGTGCGGGAGTCGACCGCGCGATCGAGATCGTCGAACGGCTCCTCGCCGAGCACGGGCCGCCGATCTACGTCCGCCACCAGATCGTCCACAACGACAACGTCGTGCGCCGGCTCGAGCGGCTCGGCGCAGTGTTCGTGGACGACGAGGAGGACGTGCCGGCGGGCGAGATCTGCGTCCTCTCGGCGCACGGGGTCGCGCCGGCGGTGCGTGAAAACTGCGAGCGCCGGGGGCTGCGCGTGGTCGACGCCGTCTGCCCGCTCGTCTCCAAGGTTCACGCCGAGGCGCGCCGCTACGCCGACAGCGGCCACCTCGTGGCGCTGGTGGGGCACGCCGACCACGTCGAGGTGATCGGGACGCGCGGAGAGCGCCCGGAGGCGACCGTCGTGGTCGAGTCCCCGGACGAGGCCTCGAAGCTGGATTCCGGCGGGAAGCCGTTGGCGGTGATCAGCCAGACGACCCTCTCGCTCGACGACGTGCGCGCCACGGTCGATGCCCTCGAGCAGCGGTTCGGTACGCTCCGGCGGCCTGCCGCCGATGACATCTGCTACGCGACCCAGAACCGTCAGGACGCCGTCAAGCGACTTGCGGAAGAGGCCACGCTCATCCTGGTGATCGGCTCGCAGACCAGCTCCAACGCGCAGCGTCTCGTCGAGGTCGCGCGGCTTGCGGGCGCCGACGCGGAGCTGATCGACGGCGAGAGCGACCTGCCGGCGGACGTCGCCCGCCACCAGGTCGTTGGGTTGACCGCCGGCGCCTCGACGCCGGAGCAGCTCGTCGAGGACACGATCGAGCGGCTCGCGGGGCTCGGCTACGCAGAGGTCGAGGAGGTCACCGTGGCGCGGGAAGACGTGCACTTCCGCCTGCCGCGGGAGGTCGCGGCGCAGTGACGTCCGTCGAGATCCCGCTCTCGATCGCCGCGGCGCTGCCGAATCTGACCGTCCTCGACATCACGAACGACGTGCAGCGCGAGGTCGCGGCCCAGGGCGGCAGCGGCATCGCGTTCGTGTCGCCGAACGGCGATCCGTCGCTGATCCGCGTCCAGGAGCGGGAGACGGGCTTCTTCTCAGACCTCGAGTGCTTGCTCGAGCGCCTGATTCCGCTCGAGGCCGGCGAGCGCGAGCGGATGGTGTCCCTGCTGTTGGGGCCCCGCACCGAGCAGATCCCGTTCACCGAAGGCTCTCTCCATCTCGGCACCTACCAGCGGGTGTTCCTCGTCGCCTTCGAAGACCGGTGCGCCGACGAATGGATGGTGACCGTCGTCGGATCTGACGCTGCGCGTCAGACCCGAGCTTAGCTACGCCGCTTCGCGGGAAACGCGCCCGGGCAAAGCCCGCGCGCTCTAGTGGTGCTTGGCGGGGTGTTCCCTTCCGTGCGGCGCGCGCAGGCCGCGCGTGCGCGCGCCGCATCAGTCCGCCCGCGCGTAAGCCTGCGGCTTACGCTCCGGCCTTGACGGGGTCTGACCCGAAGGGATCTCACCCCAGCAGTTCGAGCCGAAGCTTTCCTAGACCCCGCTGCGGGGGTCAGACCCCAGCTCAGACCGGTTCGCATTTGACCTGCCCTCGTTGCTCGGCGCACACTTTCGGCGGGGCATGGAAAGAGCACGGCGGCATCAGAGAGCGTTGGCGCGTGCGGCGCTGATCTTCCTCGCCCTGTGCGCCGAGCTGCTCGGCCGCAGCCTTTCGCATCGGCTCGACTTCGGCCGGCACGTCGCGTCCCCGAGCTACTCGGGCGCCGACTACTACCCGATCCTGCTCGTCGTCGTGAAGGCCGGGCTCGCGCTGATGCTCGCGCGCCTCGCGTGGCGCTTCGTGAAGGCGACGCTGCTCCTTCAGACGAACGGCGCACGCTGCCGTCCCAAGGTGCGCATCGAGCTTTCGCCGAGGCTGTGGCTCGGCTCCTTCCTCGCGACGTCGGTGATCTACCTCCTGCAGACGGACGCCGAGGGGATCTCGACCGGCCGCTGGCCCTTGCTCGCGCCCTGGTTGCATACAGGCGCGCTCCCCGTCTTCGCCGTTCTCTCCGTCGTCGTCGCCGTCGTCTACCGCGCCGTCGAGCAGTGGCTCGCCGAGTACGAGACGTACGCGCACAAGACGGCGCTGCGTGCGTCGCGGGCACCCGCCGCGGTGCCGGTTCCGCGCGCGGCGCTCGACGATCCGATCGCACCCCGCAGTCTCTTCGGGCTCGCCTTCGAAGTTCGCCCGCCGCCGCTCGCGGCGTAGGCAACTTCACCTCGTTTCACCCGACTGCTGGAGGCTGCTGTGAACGCAGAGCTCGTCTCTGAACTCGAAGTACCGCGACAACGAACCGCCCGCGCCCGCTTCGTATCGGTGCTCGGGCCCCTGACCGCTCTTGCCGGCGCGATCTGGGCGATCGTCCAGCCCTACCGCGTCACGCTTCTGCACCCGCACGGGCAGGGCTTCTGGTGGCTGTTCGTCGAGCCGCCGCTACTCGTGATCGCCGTGGGGCTGTTCTTCTACTTCGCGATCGTTCCCGGCCTGCTGGACGACCTGGAGGATGCCGGTGCAGCCTCCAGCTGAGCACGTCCACTGGCTGTTCGCGACGGGCTTTCTGCTCCTCGGCCTCTGCCTGCTCGCGGAAGCCGTCGTCGGCACCGAGGTGTGGCAGCGGCGCGCGTGGCGCGCCTACCTCTGGCCCGGGCTTGCGTTTGCACTCGGCATCTTCATGTGGCCGGTGATGACGTTCTTCACCAACTCGACACTGCACATGCTCGCGCACGGCGCCTGGGCAGAGGTGTTGATGGCCGCCGGCGCCGTCGAGCTCGCACTCGTGCGGGGCAAGATCCGCAGCCCCTGGTGGCGCCTGATGATGGCCGCCGTCTTTGTGGTCTCCGGCACGGCCTTTCTCGTGCACGAGCAGAATCCGTGGTTCTTCCAGCGCTCGTCGTTCCTCCACCATCTACTCGGCTGGACGCTGCTCGTCGCGGCGGCGTTCCCGCTCGTACGCTGCGTGCGCCCGCGTTCCCAGTTCGCTGCGACCGCGTTCGCGCTGACGTTCGTCGTCGGCGCGGTGTTCCTGTACTGCGACCGTGACGTGGCGCCGGTGTTCGGCCACATCTCGCCGCTCGCGGGGAAGCCGCACCGATGAGGCGCGCGCTCGTCCTCGCCGCGCTCGGCGCGCTCGCGCTCCCGGCGAGCGCGTTCGCGCATGCGACGCTCATCCACACATCGCCGGATTTCGAGCAGCGCGTGAACGTGTCGCCGCGCACGGTGACGCTCACGTTCGACCAGTACGTGGAGAAGCTGCCGCACACGATCAGGCTCTACTCGGCGCGCGGAGAGCTTCCGGTCGCCAAGGTCCGCGACGAGGGCCGCTCGGTCGTTGCGACGTTGCGGCATCTGGAGCGCGGCGCGTACACCGTCCGCTGGCACGCGATGTCGGGAGACGGGCATGTCGTCTCGGGCGTCTTCACGTTCGGCGTCCGCATGAAGGCGCCGCCGCCCACACAGGCGTTCGGCGCCTCCGGCCCGACCCGCACGGAGGACGTCGTGCGCTGGCTCTACTTCCTCTCGCTCGCGCTGGTCGTCGGCGGGCTCGGCTTCCGGCTGCTCGTCGCGCGGCGTCGCCTCCCCGGGCGGTTCTTCGTGCTCACCGGCATCGGCGTCGTCGCGACGCTCGACGTCGGCATCGCCGCATTCCTGCTGCGTGCCGAGGACGCGCTGCAGCTTCCGTTCGCGCGCCTGCTCTACGGCGACCTCAGCCCGATGGCGCGCACGCGCTTCGGGACGGCGTTCGTCGCGATGACGCTCGGTTTCTCGCTCGTCGCCGCGCTCCTCTTCCTCGCCTGGCTGACCGACCGCGACCTCTTCCTCTGGCCGGCGTTCGTCCTGGGGCTGCTGCTCGTCTCCGGGCTCTCGCTCTCCGGCCATTCCGCAGCCGACGCCGGCTCCTCGTGGACGTCGGAGCTGGCCGACTGGGCGCACCTCGCGGCCGCCTGCCTCTGGATCGGCGGGCTGATCCAGCTCGCCGTCGTCGTCTGGCCCCTGCTGCCGGAACTGCGCAGGCCCGCGTTCCTCGCCTTCTCCCGGCTGGCGACGGTGTGCGTCGGCGTGCTGCTGCTCGCGGGGGTCTACCTCGCGATCCTCCGGCTCCCGCAGCTCGACGACCTGTGGACCACGACTTACGGGCGCGTGCTGCTCGTCAAGATCGGGCTCGTCGCGCTCGCGTTTGCGTGGGGCGGCCTGCACAAGCTGCGCGCGGTTCCCGCCGTGGAGCGCGGCGGGGCGCTGCCGAAGCTGCGTGCGAGCATCGCCGGTGAGAGCATGGTCGGCATGATCGTCCTGCTCGTGGCCGCGATCCTCGTCAACGCGAACCCACCACGCTAATGCTTTGGGCCGTCTCAGGCGGCGCCGGCTTCCTCGGCCTGCACCTCGCCCGGCGCCTGCTCGCCGACGGGCATGACGTCCGCACGCTCGACGTCGCGCCGCTCGACGACGCGGAGCTCGAAGAGTCGGTGCAGGAGCTGCGCGGCGACATCCGCGACCGCGAGCGCGTGCGCGAGCTCGTCGCGGGTGCCGACGTCGTCGTGCACGCGGCCGCCGCGCTCCCGATCCAGGCGTCACGCGAGTCGATCCGCTCGGTCAACGTCACGGGCACCGAGCACGTTCTGCAGGAGGCGCGCGACTCGGGCGTCGGCCGCGTCGTCTTCGTCTCCTCGACCGCGGTGTACGGAGTCCCGGAGAAGCACCCGATCGAGGAGGACGACCCGCTCGTCGGCGTCGGCTGGTACGGCGAGTCGAAGATCGATGCCGAAGCGCTCTGCCGCGTCGCCGCCGTCGACACCACGATCGTGCGCCCGAAGACGTTCATCGGGCCGGAGCGTCTCGGCGTGTTCGAGATCCTGTTCGACTGGATCCGCGAGGAGCGGCGCATCTACATCCTCGGCGAGGGCCACAACCGCTATCAGCTGCTCGCGGTCGAGGATCTCGTCGACGCGATCGTGCGCGCCGCGACCGCGCCGGAAGCCGCCCGCGAGACGTTCAACATCGGCGCCACCGACTTCGGCACCGTCCGCAGCGACCTGCAGGCGCTGATCGATCACGCCGGCTCGTCGTCGCGGCTACAGCCGGTGCCGGTGAAGCCCGCCGAGGCTGCGCTCCGAGCGCTCGAGCTGCTGCGCGTCTCGCCGCTGGCCGAGTGGCACTACAAGACAGCGCACAAGGACTCCTTCGTCGACACCACGCGCGCTCAGCGCATCCTCGGCTGGCAGCCGCGGCTGTCGAACAAAGATGCGCTGATCGAGACCTACGACTGGTACCTCGCCAACCGCGAGCGGGTCGGCAGCGCGGGCGTCACGCACCGCGTGCCCTGGAACCAGCAGGCGCTCGGCCTGCTCAAGCGGCTGTCGTGATCGTCCTCTCGCAGCAGGAGGTCAAGGAGCTTCTCGACCTCGATGCGCTCATCGACGCGCTTGCCGACACGCATCGCGAGCTGAGCGAGGGCAAGGCGTCGATGCCGCCGCGCATCGCCGCATTCGCGGAGCGGGGCGGGCTGCTCGGTGCGATGCCGTCCTACCTTCCGTCGGCGGGGCTCGCGTGCAAGCTCGTGACGCTGTTCCCGCAGAACACCGACCGGCACACGCATCAGGCGCTCATCGGCGTCTTCGACCCGGCGAACGGCAGCCCCATCGCATTGATGGACGGGACGTACATCACGGCCACGCGTACCGCTGCCGGCTCCGCGCTCGCGACGCGTCTGCTCGCGCGCGAGGATGCGAAGGTGCTCGCGATCCTCGGCGCTGGCGTGCAGGCCCGGACGCACGCCGACGCCTTGCGGCGCGTCCGCGACTTCGACGAGATCCGCGTGGCCTCGCGGAATCCCGAGCGTGCGGCCGCAACGGCGCGAGAGATCGGCGCGACCGCGATGGGGTCGTTCGAGGAGGCGGTGCGCGGCGCCGACGTCGTCGCGGCGACGACGCACTCGCGCGAGCCCATCGTGCTGCGCGGCTGGCTCGACCCGGGCACGCACGTCAACTCCGTGGGCGCAAACCCCGACGGAAGTGGGGAGGTCGACCCGGCGATCGTCCACGATGCCGCCGTCGTCGCAGTCGAGTACAGGGGCTCGACACTCGCGCCGCCGCCGGCGGGCGCGCCCGAGTTTCGCGACGGGGCGCCGGAGGTCGTGGAGCTCGGAGAGCTCGTGGCCGGCACTCGGCCGGGGCGCCGCTCCCGGGATGAGGTCACCCTGTATAAGTCAGTCGGCGTCGCCGTCCAGGACGCCGCCGCGGCAGCACTCGTGCTGGCAGCCGCGCGTTTGCGATCGGTCGGGCAGGAGATCGAGTTGGAGGAAACGAGATGAGCAGCAACAACGACTTCAAGCCGGGCCTCGAAGGCGTCGTCGCCGTCGAGACGGAGATCGCCGAGCCCGATCGCGAAGGCGGATCGCTGCGCTATCGCGGCATCGACATCGAGAACCTCGTCGGCCACTACCCGTACGAGAACGTGTGGGGCCTGCTCGTCGACGACGACATCGACTCGAAGATGCCCGACCCCGAGCCGTACGAGCCGGCGAAGCTGACGGGCAACGCGCCCGCCGACCTGCAGGCGGAGACGGCGCGCCTCGCCGGGGAATGGAAGCTCGGCAAGCTGAACGAGATCTCGGACGACCAGGCGCGGGAGGATCTCGGTCGCCTCTCGGCGCAGATGATGGCAATCGTCGCGCGCTCCGCGCGTGTCGCGGACGGGCACCCCGAAGCCGTTCCGGACGACGTCGTGGCCCGGGGGAAGACGGCGGCAGAGAAGTTCCTGCTGCGCTGGCGCGGCGAAGCGGATCCGCGCCACGCGAGAGCGATCGACACGTACTGGATCTGCACCGCGGAGCACGGCCTCAACGCTTCGACCTTCACGGCGCGCGTCGTCGCGTCGACGGGCGCCGACTGTGGCGCCGCGCTCTCGTCGGCAGTCGGGGCGCTCTCGGGCCCGCTCCACGGCGGCGCGCCTGCGTACGTGAAGCCGATGCTCGAGGAGGTGCAGTCGACGGGCGACCCCGAGAAGTGGGTGCATGACGCGCTGGCGGCGCGGAAGCGGATCATGGGCTTCGGCCATCGCGTCTACCGCGCCGAGGACCCGCGCTCGCGCTTGCTGAAGCGGACTGCGAAAGAGCTCGACGCGCCGAACGTCCAGATCGCGGAGCAGCTCGAGGAGGTCGCGCTGAAGGCGCTGCAGGAGCGCTCGCCCGACCGCGTGCTCGCGACGAACGTCGAGTACTACTCGGCGATCGTGCTCGACGTCGCCGAGATCCCGCCGCCGCTCGTGCCGGCGATGTTCGCCTGCTCGCGCGTTGCCGGCTGGTCGGCGCACATCCTCGAGCAGAAGCGAACCGGTCGTCTCTTCCGTCCGTCGGCCCGCTATGTCGGACCGGCCGAGCGAAGCCTCAACTGAGCTGACGTCGTACCGGGATCGGTTTCCGATCCTGGAACACACGACGTACCTGATCAACCACTCGCTCGGCGCGATGCCGGCGGCGGCAGAGGAACGAGTCGCCGAGTATGCGCGCACGTGGCGCGAGCGCGGGATCCGCGCCTGGGCGGAAGGCTGGTGGGAGATGCCGCTCACCGTCGGCGACCAGATCGGCCGCATCGTCGGCGCCGCGCCGGGGTCGACC
Organism: Gaiellaceae bacterium; assembly: GCA_035456125.1. Classification (GTDB taxonomy): domain Bacteria; phylum Actinomycetota; class Thermoleophilia; order Gaiellales; family Gaiellaceae; genus 3-1-20CM-4-69-9. The sequence goes on along the minus strand of DATIDT010000088.1, from coordinate 15,317 downwards.
GTGATGCACCAGAACGTCGCGGTCGCGGAGGCGATCGTCGTCTCGTGCTTTCGCCCGATCGACCCGCACCGCAACCGCGTCGTCTACGAGGAGGGGAACTTCCCGAGCGTCCGCTACCTCTACCAGGCGCAGCCGGAGCTTGAGGTCGTCGTCGTCCCCGACGACCGCGCGATCCTCGAAGCGATCGACGAGCGCACGCTGCTCGTCCCGATCACCCACGTGCTGTTCAAGACGGCGGAGATCCAGGACGTCGAGGCGATCGTGCGGCGCGCGCACGAGTTCGGCGCGCACGTGGTGCTCGATGCGTATCAGTCGGCCGGCATCGTCCCGCTCGACGTGACGGCGCTCAACGTCGATTTCGCCGTCGGCGGCAGCGTGAAGTGGCTCTGCGGCGGGCCGGGCAACGGCTGGCTGTACGTGCGGCCCGACCTGGCGGACGTGCTCGAGCCGACGTTCATCGGCTGGCAGGCGCACGCGCGGCCGTTCGGCTTCGAGCCGGAGCTCGAGTACGCGCAGGGTGCCGCGCGCTTCCTCACGGGCACGCCGAACGTGCCCGCGCTCTACGCGGCGACCGCCGGCTACGACCTGATCGAGGAGATCGGCGTCGAGCGCATCCGCGAGAGATCACTCCGCCAGACGCAGCTGCTCATCGACCTCGTCGACGCCGCCGGCTTCGAGGTCGGCAGCCCGCGCGACCCGGAGCGCCGGGGCGGCACGGTGACCGTGCGCACACCCGAGTTCGAGGCGGTGCACAAGGAGCTCGCTGCGCGTCAGATCCTCTGCGACTTCCGTCCCGACGCCGGGCTCCGCCTCGGCCCGCACTACTACAACAGCGACGAGGAGCTGCATTTCGCCGTCGCGCAGATCTCGGACATCGTCGCGTCGGGCGTGTACGAGCGCCACCTCGGAACGGTCGCCCGCTTCTAACGCTGCGTCGGGCAGAATTTGTCCTGCCCGAGGAACCGCATGAACAGCGCGTCCATCTGCGCCTCGTACGCGCGGTCGGCGCTGCTGCTCGGGTTGTAGTCGTGGAGGCCGGCGCCCTCCCATTGCACGTCCGGCGTCACGCCCGGGCCCTCGACCGTGATGCGGTAGCGCTTCCCGTTTCCGGCGGGGCGCGGGTTGTTCGGGTAGCCCGGCAGCGTCTTGTCGTGGGTCGGCCAGAAGCTGTAACAGAAGGCGCCGCTGCCCCTGCGGAAGGAGATCGACGTCTCCCGTTGCCAGCCCGCGCCATAGGCGGAGTCGAACGTGTCGATATACAGGCTGCGGCCGTAGCGGTCGTTCGGCGCACCGTCCTTCCCGATGCCGAACCCGTAGACGGGATTGCCGAGGTACGTCAGCCGGCCGAAGAGGTCGTGCGCCTCGCCGTCGAACGCCCAGTCGGTGTGCACCTCGAGCTGCGCCGGCGACCCAGTCCAGTGCGAGATGTGGAGCTCCGACTGCGTCTGCCGCGGCAACCACGGCGGGTAGCCGCGGTGCGGCAGATAGGGCTGCCAGGCCTGCAGCGCCCAGTACGAGCCGTCGGCGGCCTTACACGCCGCGACCGCGTAGACCAGCGGCGGGCCGTCGTACTTCGCGCAGCGGTTCTTGAACGTCTTCCACACCAGGCGGTGCCGGGACTGCCAGCCGCCGCTCCAGTCGAAGCGAAAGTGGACCTGCGGCACCGTCTGGCTCGGCGGCAGCGCGTTGACCGCGCCCCAGGCCAGCAGGTGGAAGGTTCGCCCGCGGGCGCGGTACGTCACCATCGCCGTGCCGTGTGAGTTCACCGCGAGCTTCACGCCTGCGGCGTTCACATCGACCCGCTCGCCGGCGGTCGCCGCGGAGGGCGCCAGCGTCGACAGCAGCAGGGCGAGTACGAGGGGGCGCATTCGCGGCGCGGAGCGTAGCCGGGATTCCCTCGATCGAGGCACGTCCTAACAAGTTTCTTAAGGACGGGGTCGAAGCTAGCGATGTGAGGAGCTTCGCCGCCGCTCTCTCCGCCCTCCTGCTCCTGCCCGCCGCAGCATCCGCCTCGCAGTTGATCGACCGAGGTGCGACGGGGATCCATGTGACGGTCAACGCGCGCGGCCAGGCCCTGCTCACGTACCGGGCGCACGGGAGCTTTCACCGGGTCGTCGCCTGGGGAGCCATCAACGCGCGCTACCCGAACCCGAGCATCCCTCAGGTGCAGTTCCGGAAGGACTACTCGGGCCGGAGCTGGTCGAGCGCGGGCAGCTCCTGCCGGGCCTACACAGGGCCGCAACTCCCGTTCTTCGTCACCGGGTGCCAGGCACCGGACGGGTCCTACTGGGCCGTGCAGGCCTGGCGGCGGACGCTGCCGAACTTCGACGGCCGCCCGTCTGGGCTGCTCGGCGCGAACGAGTTGCATCTCTCGCACTGGACGGGCGACACGGCGAAGCTCGAGGCGTGGACCGACTGGGTCTACGCCGGCCGCTACCACCATCTCTTCGGCCGCCTGACGTACGCGGGACAGCCCGTCTACGGCTTCACGTCGACGAGGGCCGGCTCACCGCTCGACGACTACGGACGCAACGTGTACGTCGACACGTACGACTCGCGCTACGGCAAAGGCTGGCGGCGCGAGAACGCCTTCCTCGCGCACCGACCGACCGGCGTCTTCTGTTACGGCTTCTACCCCTTCACGTCGCGTGGCCCCGGCAACGGTGCGAAATACCGGCTGACGGTGATCGGCCCGGGCGTCACACCCGACGTCAGCATCGTCCTCAACGGGCTGCACAACTACGACCGCCACAACTCCGCCGACGTCGCGTACGAGCAGCAGCAGAACGCGCTGCAGGATTCACTCGGGGACAGGAAGTGCCGAGTTCATTGACCCCGCGAAAGCTTCGCTTTCGCGGGGTGTCTATGTTCGGCGCTTTGCGCTGAACGTGCGCGGGCTGAGCCCGCGCACTCCAACGGTGGTTGGCGACTGGTGTGGTCCGCGTGCGGCGGCGGCTGCCGCCGTCCCCGCACGCGTGAGTTCGGCCTCCGGTTAGTGCGGCTTCGCTCGCACTAACCTCCGGCCTCTTGTCTTTGCGCTGGGCCGAGGAGTTCAATCAAGCGGCGGGCATATTGCGGCGCCGACGGCTCGTCTTCGTGCCTGAAGTAGGCGTAGACGGGCTCTTTCACTTCGCGTAGCCGAGCGGCCCACTTCTGCAGTTGCACCTCCGAGTACGGCGGGTCGCGGAAGCGGATGTAGCGGAACGGCGCGTCATGATCGAGGTCGTTGACGCGCACGGTGCCGGCGGCCGCGAGCCGCGGCTCGATCCCGTCCCAGCTTTCGTGCTCGAGGTCGAACGCGACCTGCGTTCCGGCATCGAGCGAGCCGAGGATCAGCTCGAGCATCCCTTCGTCGCGCGCGCTCTTCAGCGCCACGCGCGTCGGCCCGAGCCGGTCGCCCAGGAGCCGCACGCGCGCGCCGAACTCGGCGACGATCCGCGGCCTGTTGCCGGCGAGCTTCGGTGCGAACGTGAAGCCGGGCGGCGTCTGCTCGGCCCAGCGCGCGAACTGCTCCTCGGCCGGGAGCCGGTAGCCCGTCGTGTTGAGCTCGACCGTCGAGAAGCGCTGCGCGTAGTAGGCGAGGAACTCCTTCGAGTCGGTGCCAGCCGGGTAGAAGCCGGGCTTCCAGGACGGGTAGCTCCAGCCCGAGGTGCCGACCTGTGCCCCGGTTACACTCGTTTCCCCGATGGCCGTCATGCCCGAACAGTTAACCGAGAACACGGTCCCCGTTCTCGACCACGGCTTCGTCGCGCTCGACGGCGCGCTCGCATCCGATCTCGCCGTGGTCAACGGCGCGCGCGTTTCGTTCAACCAGGTGTCCGACGAGTTGACCGACCGCGACCAGGGGCTGATCCGCTTTCTCATGCGCGAGCAGCACGGCTCGCCGTTCGAGCACGGCTACTTCCGCTTCATCGTGAAGGCACCGCTCTTCGTCGTACGCGAGCACCATCGCCATCGCGCGGGGCACTCGTACAACGAGTGGAGCGGGCGCTACTCGAAGATGGAGCCCGAGTTCTACGTGCCCGACTACGTGCGCACGCAGGTCGGCAAGCCGGGCGCCTACTCCTTCGAGCCCGTCGACGACGTCACGCGCGATGCGGCCCGGCGCGAGATCGAGGACAACGCGACGCGGGCCTTCCAGGCCTACGAGCGCATGCTCGAGCAGGGTGTCGCGAAGGAGGTGGCGCGCGCCGTCCTGCCGCTCTCGACGTACACGAAGTACTACTGGAGCTGCAATCCGCGCAGCCTCATGCACTTCTGCTCGCTGCGGAACCACGAGGCGGCGCAGTACGAGATCCGCCAGTACGCGGCGGCGGCGGAGTCGTTCCTCGAGCGCCTGATGCCGGTCACGCACGCGGCGTTCGTCGAACGCGGTCGCATCGCGCCCTAGACCTAGACGGGCTTCAGGACGATCTGGTTCGGCCGGAAGTGGTTCGCCGGTGTCTGCCGGACGACGACCCATCCGTTCTTGTCGAACCGCTCGAGCGCGTAGGCCGCCGAGAGCCGGACCGCCGTCGCCCCGTTGACGTTGATCGTCCCGCAGGACACGAGGGGCCGTCCGCCCTTCGTCAGGTAGAGCGCGTAGTATCCGCCGTTCGAAAGCTTCGGCAGCCCGGTGATGTGCAGCACCATCGGCCAGTTCCCGGCCTCGTCCGCGTTGCCGAGCTTCAGCGTCGCGAACGCGCCGCGCGCGAGCGACGTCCCGTGCAGCTGGACCGTCTCCTTCGCCTTCAGCGACGTCGCGGTGTCGCTGGAGCTGGTTGCCTGGCCGAGCAGGAGGCCGACGACGAGCGCAGTCGCGAGCGCCGCGGCAAGCAGCAGCACGCGGCGGGCGTTGCCGGCCTTGCGCTTCCGCCCGATCAGCGGCTGGAGAGAATCCTCCGGCCAGGGGACGGCGTCCAGCTCCGGCGAGAGCTCCGGCGGCGGCCCGGCCTGCACGAGCAGCTCGTGCGTGCGGTAGAGCCGCGCGCGCTCCTCCGGCGCGACGTCCGCGGGAATCAGATCGTCGAAATCGGGCTGCTTCACCCGAGCTCTCCTTCCAACAGTTCGGCCAGGTGGCCAAGCCCGGCGCGCGTGCGCGTCTTGACCGTCCCCAGCGGGATGTTCAGATAATCGGCGACCTCGCTCTGCGACAGGCCCCCGTAGTAGGCGAGCTCGATCACCTCGCGCTCGTTGGCCCCGAGGCTCTCGAGGGCGCGATGCACGCGCCACGCCGTGTACGACGTCTCGGCGCGCTCGGCGGGAGTCGGCTCGTCGGACGGCAGCTCCGGCCCTTCGCCCGGCGGCTCGCTCCGCCCGCGGCTCCTGTCGACGATCGCGTTTCGCGCCACGGCGTAGAGCCACGGCGCGCCGGCGCCGCGGTCCGGCTTGTACGTCCGCGCCGAGCGCCAGACGGCGGCGAAGGTCTCCTGCACGGCGTCCTCCGCCGTCATGCGGTCGCCGAGGCGTCGCAGCGCGAGGCCGAAAACCGAGCGGGCGTAGCGGCGGTACAAGGCCTCGAACGCGTTCGCGTCGCGCCCGGCAACTCGGCGGATCAGCTCGCCGTCGCTGATCGACGGGTCGTCGACGAACGGCTCTCGGGGAGCCGGCGCTTTCCTGCCCTCCAGGGGCAGAGCCGAAGGCAATGCATAGACGCCCATCTTCTCTGGATCTCTACGCATTTCCACGTCCGGCGGATTGCAGCACAAAACGCTTGGGAACCTTTACGGCAGTCCCCACTTGACATCCGCCAGCCCGCATTCCTCCAAAGAGCCGTGGGCGGGAGCGCCTAGTAGTGCTCAGCGTCAAGGCCGACCTGCCGGATGACCTTGCCGTTGTGGACGCGGTAGAAGCCAACGATCGGGATCCCGTCGGGATGGCTGGGGCTCGTCAGCTCGCTGGTGGCCGCGACGTAGAGGTCGCCGTCTTTGGCCCTGTAGGTCGCGACGGGGCCGATCTGCTTGAGAGTGGCGCCGAAGGCGATCGAATCCTTGATGACGCCGGTCAGCTCCTTGGCACTTCTCGCGACCACGTGCTCCGCTTTGTCGTAGATCAGGACCACCTTGACGGCTGGGTCATAGGTCGCGGCGATCGTCGCCGCGTCCCCCGTCGAATAGGCGTTCACCACAGCGTCCGCCACCTCCTGTCCAGGCGAGGACTCGCTCGTGAACCCGCCGGCTATCGCGTAGCCGCCGATCCCCGCCAGAAGAACCGCCGCGATCCCGATGAGGACGATGTGCCAGCGACCGAGGTGTAGCGGATGCACGCGTGATCCATGTGCATACGTACTCATGGGGCTTCACCCCCTTTCGCCCCACCAGTTTCCCGTTCGCCCGCCGCCACGGCATCGGGGTTTGCCCATATCGCCCTTACGTGGTTTGGAGAAAGGCGAGGTCATCCTCGGTTTCCCCATGGTTGAGCGGCAAAGCCGGAACGAAACGCTTACGAACCTTTAACGGAGCTGGCGCGTCGGAATGAGCGTTGCTAGGGAAAACTCCGGCAACCGCTTGATCAAGGGGGTTCCGCAATGCGCAGGGTGATAATCCCGGTCGTTTCGGCGCTGGCGCTCGTGCTGGCAGCGCCCGCATCGTCGGCGACCGTGACGGTCTCGATCAAACGTGCCGGCTTCACGCCGAAGACCGTCAACATCAACCAGGACGACTCGGTGACGTGGACGAACAACGACACGATCAACCACCAGGTCGTCGCCAACAACGGGAACTACGCGTCCCCGATCCTCGGGCCCGGGAAGTCGTGGACGCACCCGTTTCACAACGGCGGGACGTTCCGCTACCACGACAGCCTGCACCCGGGGCTGACGGGCAGCGTCGTCGTGAAGGGGGCGCCGCCGCAGATCTCGCTCGTCGCTTCGGCGCCGGTGGTGAAGTACGGCGGGACGGTCACGCTCTCCGGTGCCGTGTCGAACAAGAAGGCGGGCGTGACCGTGACGCTCGTCCAGCTCCCGTTCGGGCAGACGACGAAGCAGGTGATCGCGACGCTGCAGACGACAACGGGCGGCGCGTTCTCCTACACGGTCACGCCGCAGGTGAACACGACGTACCAGGCGCAGTGGCCCGGGAAGTCCGACAGCTCGGTCACCGTGCAGGTGCAGCCGGCGATCAAGCTGCCGTTCGTGTCGAAGACGGGCTATTTCCACTTCTACGTCACCGCCGGCACGTCGTTTGCCGGCAAGACGGCCTACCTGCAGCGGTACACGCTCGCCCGCACGTGGGTGAACGTCCGGGCGTTGACGCTCGGGCAGAAGTCCGGCCGGATCATCTCCCTGAAGGCGGTCAAGCGGATGGTTCCGCGCGGCCGCTGGTCGGTGCGGGTCTTCATGCCTGCCACCGAGATGGGCGGCGGCTATCTCGACGCCTGGAGCGGGACGCAGCCGGTCGTGAGGAAGTAACGAGTGTAGGGCGGTGGAAGGCGCCGCTTGCGGTGCCGGCATCAGGGCGGCGGGCTCGGCCCGCCGCCCGTCTGAGATGACCGGTCGACGCGCGTGAGTCGAGAAGCTCGACGGCGTGAAGCCGGTGCGGCTGTCTAAGCCGCGCTCTCGAACCTCTGTGCCACTCCGTCCCAGTTGACGACGTTCCACCACGCCTCGAGGTAGTCCGGGCGGCGGTTCTGGTATTTGAGGTAGTACGAGTGCTCCCAGACGTCGATGCCGAGCAGCGGCGTGTGGCTCTGCATGATCGGCGAGTCCTGATTCGCGGTCGAGTACACGGCGAGCCCGGTGCCGTCGTGCACGAGCCACGTCCACCCGGAGCCGAACCGCTTCACACCCGCGTCGTTGACGGCGTTCTTGAGCGAATCGAAGCCGCCGAAGACCGAGCTGATCGCATCGCTGAGGGCACCTGACGGCTCGCCGCCGCCGTTCGGCCCCATGATCTCCCAGAAGAGCGAGTGATTCGCGTGCCCGCCGACGTTGTTGCGCACGGCCGCGCGCTTGTCCTCGGGGATGACCTCGATGTCGGCGAGAATGTCCTCGATCGACCGGTCCGCCCACTCGGTTCCCTCGAGAGCCTTGTTCGCGTTGTCGACGTACGCCTGATGGTGCTTGTCGTGGTGGATGCGCATCGTCTGCTCGTCGATGTGCGGCTCGAGCGCGCTGTAGTCGTACGGCAGAGGCGGGACCTCGAAGGCCATCGGTCGACTCCTTTCGTGGGGTACGGCGAGGATATGCTCCCGGGCCATGGCCACGCTCGCGTTCAAGTTCGAGGAGATCGCGCCGCGTCAGCTGAAGCCCGAGCTCTATGAGCTCGACGGCATCTCGCGGGCGACGATCGAGTCCCACTACAAGCTCTATGAGGGCTACGTCAACAAGCGCAACGAGATTCTCGGGAAGCTCGACGGTGTCGACACCGCGAGCGCCAACCAGGTGTATTCGGACATCCGTGCGCTCAAGGTCGACCTGACGTTCGCGATCGGCGGGATCAAGAACCACGAGATCTACTTCGAGCACCTCGGCGGTGGCGGCGGCGATCCGGACGGCATGATCGGCGACCTGATCGCGCGCGACTTCGGGTCGGCCCAGAACTGGCGCACCGACCTCAGGGCCACGGGAATGGCCGGGCGCGGTTGGGCGTGGACGGCGTACGACTGGGACGAGGGACGCTTGTTCAACTACGTCGGCGACGCGCAGAACACGTTCCCGATCTGGAACGCGACGCCGCTGATCGCACTCGACGTTTACGAGCACGCCTACTTCCTCGACTACCGGACTGACCGGGCGTCGTACATCGACGCGTTCTTCGACAACCTCGACTGGTCGACGATCAACGACTGGGTGTCGAAGTACCAGATCCCGAGGTAGGGTGGACGTTCGGCTTCGGCCGCTGCGGTCGAAGGAGCTCGCGTGACGACGGTGTTCCTCGTCATTGCCGGTTACGTCCTCGGCTCGATGCCGTGGGGCTATTGGCTCGTCCGCCTCGTCAAGCACGAGGACATCCGCCGCCAGGGCAGTGGCAACATCGGCGGCACGAACGTCTGGCGCGTGTACGGCTGGCGTCTCGGCGTGCCGGTCGTCGTGCTCGACACGGCGAAGGGGTTCGCACCGGCGTTTGTCGGCTCGCTGCTCGTGTCGGACCTCGCGGGCGTGCTCGCCGGCTTTGCCGCCATGCTCGGCCACTCGCGCCCGCTGTTCCTGAAGTGGCAGCGCGGCGGGAAGATGGTCGCGACGGCCGGCGGCGCCTTCCTCGGCGTCGCGCCGCTTGTCGGCGCCGTCGGCGCGGTCGTCTGGATCGCGGTGTTCATGCTGTTCCGCTATGCGTCGCTCGCGTCGATGCTCGCTGCGGTTTCGCTGCCGATTGCCGCCGCGCTCCTGGGTGAGGCGTGGCCCGTCATCGCCTTCGCCGCCGTCGCGGCCGTCGCGATCGTCTTTCTGCACCGCGCGAACATCGCCAGGTTGCGGGCCGGCACCGAGAACAGGTTCAAATTCCGGGGCCTGACCCCGAAGGGCTCAGACCCCGGCAGTTCGTCTACGCACCGAGCCACTCCCTGAGCTCGGTGTGCCGCGGCGCCGGTTCGCCGGTCGCGAGCTCGCGGCGGAGCTCGGCGACGGTTCCGTGCCGCTCGGCGACGACGTCGTGCGAATGGATCGTCTCGAAGTTGAGCTGACGCGCGAGCAGGAAGTCCGTGTCGTCCAGCTCCTCGTAGCGCTCGAGCACCGACTGCAGGGCGATTCGCACCGAGTCCTCGGCGAAGCGCGGCTGCAGATGCGCGTGCTCGACGACGAAGAGCTCGTCCGGGCGCTTCAACAGCTCGTAGATCGGCGAGCTCATCGACCTCTCGACGATGCGTGCGAGCTGCTCCGCGTTGAGGGAGTGCTCCGTGCCGACGTACAGCGTCCCGCGTCCGCGCTGGTTGTGCGTCGCGAGCGGGACGAGCTCGAGGATGCGCTCCACGTCGCCGCCGTCGAACCCGGCCTCGAGCAGCCGCTCCGACGCCCGGCCACGCACGAGGCCCTGCGCGCACGGGCATGCATTGATTCCGGTCGCCTCGACGCCGACGATCCGCCGCACGCCGACGTCCGACGCTGCCGCGATCCCGATCAGCGCGATCAGCTCCTGGGTTGCGAGCCGCGTCACCGGCGTGCGCCGCGCGAGCGGATAGCGCGCGCTGATGCGCACCTCGGCGCGGCCGGCGGCCTGTCGCGCGACGATCCGGCGCGCGATGTGCTCCGCGAGCTCCTCGACGAGGAACGCTTCTTCGAGCACGACCTCGTCGATCGCCTCCTCGAACACCTCCGGGAACCGCGACATGTGGACGCCCTTCTGGCGCGGGTCGAGGTCCACGTTGCAGTCGATCTGCGCGAAGATCAGCTTCTCGGCGCCGCCCCACCGCAGCCGGATCGCCTTCTCGACGCCGCGTACGCCGGCACGCGAGAGCCCAAGCCGAACCTCGGGTGTCGAAGCCTGCAGGTCGTCGAGCAGAGGGTGCGACTCGGCCATTGAGACAGGTTAGTGTCAGGCCGCCCAGTGGCTGCCGCGAATTCCAGCTTTCCGTACCTCGTGTCACTTGCCGCACACGATCTGCGCACGCCGCTCGCGACGATCCACGGCTTCGCCCAGACGCTCATCAGGATGGACGATCTCGGGGAGCCGAAGCAGCGCTACATGGAGATGATCGACGCGGCGTCGCGGCAGCTTGCGGAGCTGCTCGACGAGCTCGGCACCGCCGCACGGATCGAGACCGGGCGGTACGAGCCCAGCCTGCAGCCGGTCGATACGTTCGGTCTCGCGCAGTCAGCCGCCGCCGAGCTCGGCCAGGACCGCGTTCGGGTCAACGGGGACGGTCGCGAGGTGCACGTCGACCCGGACGCGACCGGGCGCGGGATCTCGGCGCTGGCGCAGGCGGCGCTCCGTCACGGCGGGCTCGACGAGGTCACGCTCCATGTCGACGGCGCAACGCTGACCCTCTCGCCGGTGACGACGTCGGCTGCACCGGTCGTGCTCGGCCAGGAGCTGCGCGACCTCGGCGCTGCAGTCGCGGTGCGCGTCGTCCGTGCTCTCGGCGGCTCGGTCGACCTCGACGGCGACGCGCTGGCGATCACGCTGCCGGAATGACGCGCGCGGCGCAGGTCAGTCTCCTGCGCTGGCTCCGCCGTCAGCTGCAACAGCCGACGATGACGCGCGAGCACCTCGAGGCCGCGATCGAGAACGACGACCCGTCGGAGGTGCGCCGCTTGCTCGCCGACGTGCCGTTCACCGACGAGCAGCGCCGCCATGTCGAGGGTCTCCTCGACGCGTGGGAGGAGAACCGCTAAGGCGCCGCATCAAGGCCGTGCGAGCTTGCTCGTGCGGCCGACCAACCCCGAACAGGCAGATGCAACCGCTTGAACCTGCTCGTTCGCGCAGGGTTAATTCGCGCCGTGCGCGACGAGCAACTCGCGCAGCCGCGAGTCGCCGTGCTGGTCGGCGGCCATCAGCGGCGTGTAGTCGTCCTGCTGCCGCGCGTTCGGGTCCGCACCGGCTTCGAGCAGGAGCTTCGCGATCGAGAAACGCACGTCCGGGTCGTGCGCTGCCGCGGCGCTGTGCAGCGGCATGACCCTCATCGGGTTGCGCGATGCCGAGTTGACCTCGGCGCCGTGCTCGACGAGCACTCGGGCGGCGTCCTCGTGCCCGAAGAAGCTCGCCAGGCCCAGCGGCTGGAAGCCGTCCTCGGCCCATGCGTTCGCCAGTGCGCTGTCGGCGTCGAGCAGTTCTCGCACCCGTTCGGTGCGGCCGAGCGCCGACGCTTCGAAGATGTCGAGCTCCTTCCCGTCGGCGAGCCGTTCCGCTTCGTCACGGTCGCCTCGGTAGATCGCTCCGAGGACGTCCGACATACTTAGCTACGCTAACTAATCGCGAACGAGCTGTCAATCGAAGCCGCCGACCGCTTCCATTCGGCTGCCATTCACGCGCTGCGGCACGTGCGGCGCGAGGATCCGGTCACCGGCGTCCCGCCGGCACAGCTTTCGGCGCTTTCGGTGCTCGTGTTCGGCGGGCCGCGCACGCTCGGCGAGCTGGCTGCGGCCGAACAGGTGAGGCCGCCGACGATGACGCGCATCGTGCAGGGCCTCGAAGCAGCCGGCCTCGTGCGCCGCGCGCGCGACGCCGGCGACGGCCGCGTGCATCGGCTGTGTGCGACTCCGAAGGGCCGTCGTGTGATGCAACGTGGCCGGGAGCGGCGCGTCGAGAATCTGGCGACGCTCCTTGGCCGTCTGCCGCCGGACGAGATCGCGCGCGTGCAGGAGGCGGCGGAGCTCGTCGAGCGGGCGCTAGCGCAGCAGCCGTGAAAGCCGTCTGTCTTTGAGCACGCGCCCGCCGGTCTGGCAGTCGGGGCAGTAGTAGATCGTGTGCTCTTCGAAGTCGACACGCGCGATCGCGGTGCCGCACACGTGGCACGGCTCCCCGAGATGGTCGTGCACACGGTATGTCTTCTTGTCGTTTGCACCGCGCTCGCGCAACTCGAGGCCGCGTGTGAGTTCCGCGTCGATCGCGTTCGCGAGCCGCTCCACCTGCTCGGGCGTGATGTCACGCGTGAGCTCGTAGGGCGACAGCTGCGCATGGTGGAGGATCTCGTTCGCCCACGCGCGCCCGATGCCGGCGATCACACGCTGGTCGCGCAGCATCGAGTGCAGGCGGCGCGACTCGTCCGCGCAGATCTCTGCGAGCCGCTCGGCGCCGAGGCCGAGCGCCTCGGGCCCGAGGTGCGCGAGCTCCTGCTCCGCCTCCTCGGGCGTCAGGAGCCAGACGCCGGCGCGCTTCTTCGCGCCGGCCTCGGTGAGCACGAGACGCGACCCGCCCTCGAAGACGAGCTGGAAGGCCGGGGTCTTCGGGCCCTTCTCGCCGAACTGGAGGTACTTCAGCCGCCCCGCCGTCATGAGGTGGACGAGCACGACGAGCTCGCCGTCGTCCGTCGGGAACAGCAGCCGCTTCGCGCGCCGCCGGGCACCCGCGAGGCGCCGCCCGGCGAGGGTGGAGAGGGGCGGGTCGAAGGTCTTCAGCGTGGCGACATGCGCCGGTCCTGCTTTGACGATCGGGAAGGCGGAGACCGGGTCGTTCAGCTGTCGCCGCCACGCCTCCATCTCGGGTAGCTCAGGCACTTAGTGTCCCCTGCATCGACGAGATCAGGGTATCCGTGTACCGAGGGGGCGTCGTCGAGGCCGTGCACCGCGTCCACGCTGTCGCGGTCGAGGACGGCGCCGTCATCGCGGAGGCGGGCGATCCCCAGCTCGTGGCGTTCATGCGGTCGTCGTCGAAGCCGCTGCAGGCGCTGCCGCTCGCGCGCGCCCGCGACGACCTCGAGGCGCGCGACCTCGCAATCGCGTCCGCGTCGCACCTGGCCGACGACGCCCAGCTGGCTGCCGCGCGGGCACTCCTGGAGAAGGCGCCGGCCACGGTCGAGGAGCTGGAGTGCGGACCCGAGGGGATGCCGCCCTCGCCGCTGAATCACAACTGCTCGGGCAAGCACGCCGGGATGCTCGCGCTCTCGCGCGCCCGGGGGTGGCCGAGCGACGGCTACCGGCTTGCACGGCATCCGGTGCAGGACGCGATGCTCGCGGTGCACGCCGAAGCGGCGGACGTCTCCGCGGACGAGATCGCGACCGCCGTCGACGGCTGCGGCGTGCTGACCTTCGCGCTGCCGCTCGAGCGGATGGCCTACGCATTCTCGCGCTTCGAGGGACTCGACGGCGCGCGGCCGATCGCGAATGCGATGCGCGCGTATCCCGATTTGATCCGCGGCCCGCTCGCGGCGGACACACGGCTCATGCGCACGCTCCCGGGCTGGATCGCAAAAGGCGGAGCCGAGGGCCTCCTCTGTGCGGCCGGTGACGGCGTCGGCGTCGCGCTCAAGGCGGCCGACGGAAACGGCCGCGCGCTTGCGCCCGCGGCGGCGTTCTTCTTCGGTCAGCTCGGGCTCGACCTGAACGAGTTAAGCGTCTTACCGCTTCTGAATTCTCGCAACGAGCGGGTCGGCGAAATCCGCATCTAGCGAATTCGTTTCAACTCTGTAATATCCCGCGGGCGAGAGGGTGAGCCGGGAGGCAGCGGGTGTCCGGCTCTTTTGCGTTTAACAGGTAGATCGAGTCCCCGTCCACCTACGCAAAGCCGGGAGGTAGGCCGCCGTTGCTCACCGTCGAAATCTCCCTTCCTGAAGTCGAAGAGCTCCAGAAGCTCGTTCAGGAAGGTCTCGAGAAGGGCGTTCTCACATATGACGAGATCGCTGCAGGGCTCGACGACGTCGAGCTGACGAAAGACCAGGTCGAAGACTTCTACACCTACTTGATCGACCACGGGGTCGAGCTCCTCGAAGGCGAGACGCACAAACATCCGCCGCACGAGCAGCTCCCCGCACCTGAAGAGGAGAAGGGCCCGAAGCTCGACCTCAGTGTCGAGCCCTCACTCGACTCGCTGCGGCTCTATCTGCGCGAGATCGGGAAGGTGCCGCTGCTCACGGCCGACCAGGAGGTCTATCTCGCCAAGCGCATCGAGCGAGGCGACATGGCGGCGAAGACGCAGATGATCGAGGCGAACCTGCGCCTGGTCGTGTCGATCGCGAAGTCGTACCTCGGCCGCGGGCTGAGCTTCCTCGACCTGATCCAGGAGGGCTCTCTCGGTCTGATCCGCGCGGTCGAGAAGTTCGACTACCGCAAGGGCTACAAGTTCTCGACGTACGCGACGTGGTGGATCCGCCAGGCGGTGACCCGCGCGATCGCCGACAAGGCGCGCACCATTCGCATCCCGGTGCACATGGTCGAGAAGCTGAACAAGGTGGTGCACATCGAGCGTCAGCTCGTGCAGCGCCTGGGTCGCGAGCCGCGGCCCGACGAGATCGCCGAGGAGCTCGAGATGACGACCGAAGAGGTACGCGAGATCCTGCGCATGTCGCAGCTACCCGTCTCACTCGAGAAGCCGATCGGCGAGGAGGAGGAGTCGGAGCTCGGCGACTTCGTCGAGGACGAGTCGGCCGAGTCGCCGTTCGACACGGCGACGCTGTCGCTGCGGCGCGAGGACGTCGAGCATGCGCTGTCGGCGCTGCCGGAACGCGAGCGTCAGGTGATCGAGCTTCGCTTCGGCCTGTCCGGCACGCAGCCGTGCACGCTCGAGGAGGTCGGCCGCGCCTTCGGCGTCACGCGCGAGCGCATCCGCCAGATCGAGAACAACACGCTGAAGAAACTCGAGTCGCTGCCGGAGGCGCAGGGGCTCAAGGACTGCGTCTAGGCACCCGCGCGAAAGCTTCGCTCTCGCGCGGGTAGTTGGCACGCCGCTTCGCGGGAAGAGTGCGCGGGCGGAGCCCGCGCACTCTTTCGCTGCGGGTCGAGCGGAGAGGTCCGCGGGGCCGCGGTGCTTCGG
>DATIDT010000087.1:0-30907 GCA_035456125.1 Gaiellaceae bacterium | reverse complement strand
GAGCGTGCCGCCGCGGCGGGCGGCGAGCTCCTCGAGGAGCTCGAGGCCCATGTGTCCCTGCGAACGGCGATGCTCGCGCTCGGCCGAACGCAATCCGACGCCGTCGTCGACGACGGTCAGCCGAACGCTGCGGCCGGACGTGTCGAGGCGGACGCGGACGGCCGTCGCGGACGCATGGCGCTGTACGTTGCGAATCGCCTCTCCCGCGGCGCGGAACACGAGGAGCTCGGTGTCCGCGCCGACCTCGAGACCGTCGGTGATCTCGAGCTCGGTGTCGATCCCGCGCGCCGAGAGCGGCGCGAGTAGGTCACGGAGAGCAGCCGCCAGACCCGCGGAGCGAAGGTTCGGTGGATGGATCTCCAGGAGCAACGTCCGCAGCTGGCGGATGGCCGCTCTCGTTGCCGACGCTGCCTCGACGAGCGTCTTGCGGACCTCCGCCGTCGGCCGGCCGGAGTCGGCCGTTGCGCTGAGTGAGTACGACACGCCGACCAGATCCTGCACCACGCCGTCGTGCAGGTCGGCCGCGATGCGCCGCCGCTCCTCGGCCGACGATTCGACCGCGACCATCAGCAGCCTCTCGCGCTCGGCATGGCTGCGCTGCAGCCGCCGCGCGAGTCGCCACGCGAGCGGTACCTGGATCAGCCAGAGGAGGATGAGCCCGGCCAGCAGCGCCCCGGCGAACGGGAGCCAGATCGTCCGGCCGCTGGATACCAGTGCGCTTGAGGGCTGATAGGTCTCGAACAACAACGGCTGCCCGTTCGGCGCCCGGATCCGCGTGTACACCTCGTACAGCGGACCGAGGCGACGCTCGAACCGGTTCTCGGGACGGGCCAGATCGCTGAGCTCCGCCTTGGCCGCGCCGGTGCGGAGCGTCGCCAGCTCGTCGGCCCCGAGCCGGTAGCGGGAGCCGATCAGCTGCTGCTCGTCGGAGTACACGATGCGCCCGTCGCTGCTCCAGATCTTCACGCGCACGACGCCTTCGTCGAGAATGCGCTCCTGGACGACGCGGTCGAGCCGAGCAAGCGCCTGCGGGTCGCCGGCCAGCACCCGTCGGTTCAGCGTCGGCTCGATGATTCCCTGTCCGGCTAGAGCGGCGAGCTGTCGGGCATTTCGAATCGCCTCACGATGGCCGAGAGCGCGAAGCACGAAGAGGCCGACGACGCCGACGACGACCACGACGACGAGCCCTGCCAGCACGAACTGTCCCACCGCGCCGGCGACTGACGGAGCCGGGCCGGGTGCGTCGACCGCTTCCCCCGGCTGCCGGTCCTTGCCCTTCCTCGCCGCTCTTGTCCTCTCGAACATGCCAGCCTCAGACTGCAGGATCGTGAACCAGAACGGTTCATGTCGTCATACGCCATGCCCGTCCATGCGGATCGCTGTGCCAACGGATGCGGGAAAGCCGCAACGCGTTCCGCGCCGATCCTGATGCGCGGCCCGGCAGCATGGGTGATGGTTGCCGCGACGGAAGGAGTGGGGGTTGTGGCTACCGTCGTCGCCGAACGCGAACGGGTAGTCGAGGAAGCGCGGGCGCCGCTGATCGAGCTCGCCGCCGTCGAGAAGGTCTACCGGATGGGCAGGCTCGACTACCACGCGCTCCGCGGGATCGACCTCACGATCGGCGAGGGCGAGCTCGTCGCGATCGTCGGGCCGTCGGGAAGCGGGAAGACGACGATCCTCAACCTCGTGACGGGCATCGACCGCCCGACGGCGGGGACGGTGGCGGTCGGCGGCCGCCGGATCGACGCGATGAGCGAGGAGGAGCTCGCGGTCTGGCGGGGGGAGCACGTTGGCGTCGTCTTCCAGTTCTTCCAGCTGCTCCCGACGCTTTCGGCGCTCGAGAACGCAGCGCTGCCGCTCGACTTCGCCCGGCGCTGCTCGAAGCGGGAGCGGTTCGAGCGCGCGAGGCACAACCTCGCGCTGGTTGGCCTCGGCGACAAGACCGAGCATCTGCCGGCGGAGCTCTCGGGCGGGGAGCAGCAGCGGGTCGCGATCGCGCGCGCGCTCGCCGCGGATCCGGAGCTCGTGGTCGGCGACGAGCCGACCGGCAACCTCGACACCGTCACGGCGGCCGAGATGTTCGAGCTGCTCGAGCGGCTGAACGACGAGGGCAAGACGATCGTCTACGTCACGCACGATCGCGAGCTGGCACAGCGCGCGGAGCGAATCGTCTCGATCCGCGACGGCCTCGTCGTCGCCGCATGAGGAGAGCGGGATGCTGTCTGCGCTCTCGCGCAAGTCGACCAGCGACCTGAGCCGGCGCCGGTCGCGGACGTTCTTCGCCATTCTGACGCTCGCACTAGCGGTCGCCAGCATCGGCATCTTCGCGATGCCGTCGCTGATGAACCGCTCGATGCAGGCCGAGGTCCGGGCGGGAAAGCTGCCCGACCTGACCGTGTTCGTGAACCCGGTCGAGCTCGACGGAGCGCAGTTGGCGGCGCTTTCCGGGGTGCCGAACGTGCGCGCCGTCGAGCCGCGCTCCCGGTTCGACGGACGCGTCTACATCGGCGCGCGGCGGGCCCCGGCGTCCGTCGTCGGCGTGCCGCAGTTCGGGCTACAGCGTGCCGACGTCGTCCACGTCGCCTCCGGCCGTGCGCCCGGGCCCGGCGAGGTCTTGACCGATCTCCAGAACGCGAACCAGGGCCTGTTGAGCGTCGGGGCCCGAGACAGCGTGCGCATGATCGCGGCGAACGGGTCGGTCAGGCAGCTTCACGTCGTCGGCGAGGGCCGCAACCTGAACGGCGGACAGGACGTCACCGGGGACGACGTCGTCGTCCTGTATGCGGGCGCCGGCACCGTCGCCTCGCTGAGTGGCGTGCGCGGCTACGAGTCGCTTGCCTTCCGTCTCGCGGACACGCGTCCTGCGGCGGTCGACGCGACGATCGTTCGGCTTCGCACGGCGCTCACGGCCGTGCCGGGGTTCCGGGGCTTCAGATGGATGCCCGAAGTACGGGCGGCCGGCGACTGGCCGGGCAAATCGGATTTCGACAATTTCTCCAAGTTCTTCTACGTGATCACCGCGCTGGCGATCCTGTCGGCGTTCGTCCTGATCGCGAACACGCTCAGCACGCTGGTAGCCGAGCAGACGTCGGAGATCGGCACGATGAAGGCGATCGGCGCGCGCCGCCGGCAGCTCGCGGCCGTGTACGTGAAGACGGCGATGCTGCTCGGCGCGCTCGCGACCGTCTTCGGGATCGCGCTCGGGATCGTGCTCTCGAACGTCGCCGTCCGCTTCTTTGGCTCGACGTTCTTCGCGATCGACGTCGCCTTCGGCGTGGACTGGCGCGTCCTGCTCGTCAGCGTCCTGGTCGGCGTGCTCGGTCCGGCCGTCGCGGCGCTGCCGGCGATCCGCCGTGCCACCCGCGTGCCGCTACGCGAGGCGCTGGAGGCGAGCGGCTCGGCGGTCGGCAGCCAGGACGCCGGCGACGCGCTGCTCCGCCGCGTGTGGTTCCTGCCGCGCACGGCGCAGATCGGGCTGCGCAACGTCGGCCGGCGCAGGCGGCGCAGCCTCGCAACGGCGCTCATCATCGCACTCGCCGTCGGCAACCTCCTGGCGGTGCTCGGGCTCGCGGCCGCGGTCACCGACGTGACGCACGCCAACTGGCGCGACCACGGAGAGGACGTGAAGATCACGACGCCGAGCGAGCGGCCGCTGGGCGCGCGGGGCGAACGCTTGCTCCGCACGACACCCGGCGTGGCCTCCGTCGAGCCGATGTTCGACGCCGCCGTCACCGTTGCCGGTCAGGACGGCTTCGTCTGGGCGCTCCGCCAGAACACGATGTTTCGCCACCACGTCACGGACGGCCGCTGGTACACGCCGGCGGAGGAGCGCGCACACGCTCGAGTCGCCGTCGCCGAGCGCAGCATCGCGCGCGCGACCGGAGCGCAGGTCGGCGACCGCATCCAGCTCGAGACAGCGACCGGCCCGATCCCGTTCCGCGTGATCGGCATCGCCTCCAACCTCCAGGACAGCGGCACCGTGCTCTTCGCGCCGCTGGCGACGATGCACGCCGTGCTGCGCGGGACGCCGTCGAACGCGAACGACTACTGGGTGCGCACGAGCTCCTCGGAGCACGCGTTCGTCGATCGCACGACCACGCTGATCGAGGACCGGCTGACCGCCGCCGGCTACGAGGTCGGCACCGAGATCGAGTACGTCGGCGAGGCCGACAACGTCGCCTCGAACCGCACGATCACGACCTCGATCGCGGTGCTCGGCCTGCTGATCGTCGCGATCAGCCTCGTCGGCCTCGCGAACGCGCTCACCATGAGCGTCATCGAGCGCACCCGCGAGATCGGCATCCTCCGCACGATCGGCGCCCGCGGGCGCGACGTCCGCCGCATCTTCGCCGCCGAGGCCGTCACGCTCGCCTTCGCCGGCTGGCTGCTCGGGATTCCGATCGGCTACCTGCTCGACCGCGGCCTCGTCTGGTTGATGAAGGAGGTCGTCAACATCGACGTGCCCTTCGCGTTCCCACTCTCGAACGTCGCGCTCGCGCTCGCGGGCTCCGTGCTGCTCGCCCTGATCGTGACGTTGCTGCCGATCCGGCGCGCGGTCCGCTACCGCCCCGGCAAGGCGCTGCGCTACGCATAGGCCCGGCGCTGTCATAGTTCACGGCCACGTGATCGTCCTGATGCACGTCGCCGCGGGCGCCGGGATGGGCGTCCTCACACGGTCCCGGTCGGCTGCCCTCGTCGCCGGCCCCTTCCTGCACGTGTGGCAGGACGAGCTGCCGCACGAGGACATCCGGAGCCGGCGCTTCGAGATCGCCAGCGGCGTCGCGGCCGTCGCCGCGCTCGCGTGGCGGCGCGGCCTCTTTCACCCGGCGACAGTCGGCGCGCTGGCGGCGTCGGCACCGGACCTCGAGCACATCTTCCCGTGGCTGCGGCTGGACGGGAAGGAGGTCTTCCACCGCGGCGGCGGCAGAGAGCAAACGCCCACGCTGTCGGTCAAGCTGCAGCTCGCTTGCGCGGCTGCCGTCGTCGTCGGGCTGCTCGCCAGCCCGGGCGACGCGACCACGTGATGGCGGCGCCCGCCGCGGCGAGCGCAGCCGCGACGCAGAGGGAAGCGGCGCCCGCGCGGGCGAGCGTCGCCGTGCCGAGCAGGGCGGCGAGCCCGACGGCCTCGGCGCCGAGGGCGAATGCCGCCGCCTCGGCCAGCCAGACGCCGCGCGGGTAGAGCGCGTGCTGCTTGGGCCGCGGGCCCGGCGGCCACCAGACCCAGAGTGAGAGCGAGAGCAGCTTGCCGAGATGCCCGAGCACGACGCCTGCCGCCCAGCCGAGCAGGAGGAAGACGACGTAGGCGACGAGCGCGCGATGCGGCGCGAACGCGCCGGTGGCGACTCCGAGGCCGAGCACGGCGCTCTGCGCGAGGAACGCAACACCGGCGAGCATGTGCACAAGGGGCGCCTCCAGCTCGGCGCGCCGCGTCCGCGCCGCGTGGGCGAGCACGGCGACGAAGCTCGCGACCGAGAGCGCCACGACGGCGCCGCCGGCGACCTCGAGCCAGCGCGCCGAGAGTGCGATCCCGACCGCGAGCGTCCAGAGGCCGGCCGTGAGGCCGAGCTCCTCGCGCGGCAAGAGCCGCGATGGCGCGGCGGGCGCGCGGGCGAGCATCGGCGCGAGCGTCCGTCCGACCGCGACGATCAACAGCGTCAACCAGCCGAGGATCGCGACGTTCAGATGGATCAGCATCCACCGGTCGTGCGAGACGCCGGCGGCCGGCGCGTCGCCGTGGCCGAAGACGAGCATCCCGAGCGTCAGTGCGGCGACTGCGTGAAAGAGTGCGAGCGCGACGCCGGCCCGGCTGGCGATCAGCGTGCGCCCGTGCGGCGCGAGCGCGACGAGACGGCCGAGCTCCGCGACGGCGAGCGCGAGCCCGGCGGCGACGGCGGCGGCCGCAGCCCAGGTCAGCGCAGGCACGTCGAACGCGATTCCCGGGGCGAGCGCGAGCCCGCCGACGAGCAGCGGCGGGAGCATCCACAGGCGCCGTCGCCGCAGCTCCGTGCGCAGCATCACCGGGAGCACGTGAAACGACGCGCCGGCGACGGCCGCCGGGAGCAGCGCGACCGCGACGAGGTGCGCAGCGAGCACGGGCCCGGGCTCGCCCGCACGCGCCGCGGCGACGTCGGGTGCGGCGTAGACCAGGGCGCAGGCCGCGGCCAGCCAGCCGACGAGCGCGACGAGCACGAGCGTGCCGAGCAGCTCCATCTGCACGGGACCGCCGACGGCGCGAGCACCGCGCGCCTGCAGCGGGACGATCGTCGTCTGCGGTCCGGCGCTCACCGCGCGAGCAGGTTGCGTAGCAGGAAGAGGAGGTTGGCCGGCCTTTCCGCGAGCCGGCGCATCAAGTACGGGTACCACTCCGGTCCGTACGGCGTCGCGACGAGCACCTTGAAGCCGCGTTGCGCGAGGTCGAGCTGCAGCTTCGGACGCACGCCGTAGAGCATCTGCAGCTCGAAGCGATCGCGGCCTTTCCCCTGCTTCGCCGCAAGCTCGATGGCGTGCTCGATCAGCCGCTCGTCGTGCGTCGCGACGGCGACGTACGCGCCGCCGGAGAGCGCACGCTCGAGCAGGCGCGCGTACGCGTCGTCGACGTCGCTCTTCTGCGGGAACGCGAGCTCGGGCGGCTCGAGATACGCGCCCTTGACGAGACGCAGGTTCGGCCGAAGCGGCAGGATCGCCTCGAGGTCGTCCGGTGTCCGGTAGAGGTACGCCTGCAAGACGCACCCGACGTTGTCGTGCCCGGCTTCACGCAGGCGCCGGTACGTGCGCAACGTCGCGTCGACGACACCGGAGTGCTCCATGTCGATGCGGATGAAGTTGCCGCGCTCGGCCGCGTGCGCGACGAGCGCCGAGACGTTCTCGAACGCGAGCTCCTCGTCGATGAGCAGCCCGAGATGCGTCAGCTTCAGCGCGACATTTACGCGCAGTCCGCGCTCGGCGATGCGGTCGAGGACGGTGCGGTACTCGGTGACGACGCCTGCCGTCTCGTCGCGCGAGGCGACGTCCTCACCGAGCAGCGTCGTGTTCGCGTAGAGGCCGTTGTCGTTGAGCCCGGCGAGGACGCCGAGCGCATCGTCGAGCGATTCGCCGGCGACGAAGCGCCCGGCGCCGAGCCGCATGCCGTAGCGGCTCATGAACGCCCGGGCGCGCGGGCTTGCCGCGGCGGCGAGGATCGTCCTTCGTGCGAGGCCGCTCACCACGGGGAATCTTCATCGAGCGCGGCGGCAAAGGCGCGCTCGCCGTCAGGGCTCGCCGAGAGCGCCGCCAGCGCAGCCTCGGCGGCCTCGATCGTGACCACGATCTCGTCCAGGAATGGATGCTCGCCGGCGGGAATCGTCAGCTCGCGCAGCCGGCGCCGCGCTGCCGTCAGCGCAGGGCCGCCCTCGCCGTCGGCCGCCGGCTGCGCTTCCTCGTCGATCAGCCGTACGAGCTCGGCGCGTGCGTCGTCCTGCGAGTCCAGAACCGCGATCGCGCCGCGCAGGTCGTGCAGGACGGCGCGCATCTCCGGAACCTGAGCGTGCCAGGAGGGCTGGGGGACGGGGAAGCGGTCGGCCAGCCGCTGCAGCTCCGCTGCGACGGCCGCCGAGGCGTCGTGCGTCAGATTGCTCCCGTCAGCCACAGGATCGACAGCACGACGAGCGAGAGCAGGACGGCGAGCAGGAGCAGCGCTCCGTTGACGCCGACGAACAGGACGAAGGGCGTCGCCGGGCGGCGCCCGCCGGCGAGGCTCCCCAGGAAGCGATAGCCGCGGGAACGCCTCGGGCCCGCCGGCGCGAGCTCTCGCACCCGGAGGCCGAAGCGCGCAAGCTCCGCGTGCAAGTCGGGATCGACCCGCTCGCCGCAGACCAGGATCTCGTCGGCCGGGAAGCGGCGGAGCGCATCCTCGACAGCCTGCACGGGATCTGCCTCGCCTGCGTCGCCCTCGACCTCGGCGGCGTCGGCCAGAGTCCATTCCGCCTCGAGCGCCCGCGCCTCGGCCCTCTCTCGACGTGCATGCGCGAGGCGGACGGCGCTTCCTCGGCAACCTGCTGCCGCAGGCATAGCGGCTGCACGTCGCCGACCAGCAGCAGGAGAACGTTGCGCGACGCGCTATGCGCGGCGGCGCTCCGGCATCGCGACCGTCATGTGGGGGTCGCCGCGAGCGGGAGCGTGACCACGAACGTCGTCGTGTCGCCGCGCCCGGTCTCGGCCCAGATCTTCCCTCCGTGCGCCTCGACGATCCCGCGGCTGATCGCGAGCCCGAGGCCCGCGCCGCGGATCCTCCGGCTCGTCGCGTTCCGGCCACGGAAGAAGGGCTCGAAGATCTGGTCGAGGTCGGCGGTGTGGATGCCGTCGCCGCGGTTCGTCACGGTGACGACCGCGTTCGAGTTGTCGCCGACGACATTGACGTCGACCGGCGAGCCGGCGTCGGAGTAGCGGGCCGCGTTCTCGAGCAGGTTGTCGAGCACCTGCTCGATGCGCACGGCGTCGGCGAGCACCGTGAGCCGGTCGTCCGGCAGACCGAGCGTGACGGCGTGGCCACTCGTCTCGAGTGTCTGCCTCGCCTTGTCGACGGCGTGCTCGACCAGCCTCGCGAGCGAGAGCACCTTCGGCTCGATCGGCAGGCGTCCGGCCTGCAGCCGGCTCGCGTCGAGCAGCTCGTCGATCATGTGCTCGAGCTTCTCGGTCTCCTCTTCGATGATCTCGAGGAAGTGGCGGCGCGTCGCGGGCTCGATCGGCGTGTCCTCGCGCAGCAGCGTCGTGGCATAACTCTTCACGAAGCCGAGCGGTGTGCGCAGCTCGTGCGAGACGGCCGAGATCAGCTCGCTGCGCATCCGCTGCACCTCGTCGCGTGCCTCGAGCCGCCGCAGCTCCGAGGCAAGACGCGTGTTGTCGATTGCGACGGCGATCTGGTCGGAGATCGCCGCGAGCATGTCGCGTTCGTCAGGCGGCGCACTGCCGTGGCGGCGGCCGAGCTCGAGCACGCCGACGTCGCCGCTCGGCCCGCGCAGCGGCAGCTCGCTGCGGCCGGCGGGGGGGATGCCGTCCCAGTTGCCACGGCTGATCGTGGACTCCCGGTCGTCGCGCAGGCGGGCGGCGGCGGCGTCCATGCCCGCGTGCTCGAGCACGACGTCGAGGCAGCGCTGCAGCATCTGCTCGAGGTCGTGCGTCTCGTTCGCGGCGGCGAGGATCGCGCTGACTGCGGCGAGCTGCCGGTTGCGCGCGTTCAGCTCGGCCGTCCGGTCGGCGACCTTGTGCTCGAGCTCTTCGCCCCACCGCCGCACCGTCTCGAGCGACTGCCGCAGCTGCGCGCGCATCGTCTCGAGGCTGGCGGCGAGCACGCCGATCTCGCCGCCTTCGGAGACGCTGACCTCGTGGTCGAGGTTTCCCGAGGCCATCTCCTCGGCCGCGCTCGTCAGGTCACGCACGGGGCGTACGAGCAAACGCGCGCCGAACAGCGTCAGCAGCCAGAGCACGGCGAGCGATCCGCCCCCCGCGAGCAGGAGTGTGCGGCGCAGGCGGTGGGCGGGCGCGTACGTCTCGCCGGTCGTCCCGCCGAGCGCGACCGCCCACGGCGCTGCCGAGAGCTTCACGAACGCCATCGTGTGGCGCTCGTTCCGGAGGTCGGCGGCTTCGGTCGCCTTCGGCGTCACCGACACGTTTGCCGTGCCCGGCTGCGACTTTCGGAACATCGCACGGTAGAGGTCCAGATGCTCACCCGGCCGAAGCGGCGCTCCCGGCTCGGTCGACGCCAGCGCGGTCCCGTTGCGGTCGACGAGCTCGGCGTGGCCGGTACGTCCCAGCAGCCGCGCCGCATCGAGACGGCCGGCGACGTCGGCGCCCGCGAGGTCGAGCGTCCCGACGAGCACGCCGTGCGCGCCGGCGGGAACGGCGAGCGCGACGACGGGCCGCCCCGATGCGTCGATGAACGGCGCCGAGATCACGCGGGCTCCGCTCGCAAGCACGCGGTTCACGTACGGCGGTGTCGTGGCCTTCCCCGCACTGCCGCCGAACGACGCGACGACGCGGCCGCGGGGGTCGTACAGCGCCACGCTCGTGAACGCGCCGCCGCTCGCGTGGTAGACCTCGGCGAGCAGGCGGCGGCGCATGCTCGCTGGCGCGGGGCGCGGATCGAACGCGGCGAGGTCGGCGAACCTGTGCTGAACGAGCCCATCGAAGTCGTCGGCGAGCTCCTCCGTGATCGCGAGACGCTCGTGCAGGATCCGATTCGTGCTTGCGTCGACCGCGCGGATGCCGAGCACGCTGAAGCCCGCGAACAGCACGAGGAATCCGATCGTCACCCCGATCGCGAGACGCGGCCACAGCGTCAGTCGCCGCCACTGCTCCACGACGCGATCCACGGCCACAGTGTCGCGCGCGCCGCCGCCAGGCGCTACCGTCGCTCGCGATGGGCGGGGAACACGTTCTGGCCGTGGACGACGAGCCGCGCTACCTCGAGATCATCCGCTTCAACCTCGAGGCGGGCGGCTATCGCGTCACCTGCGCCGCGACGGGCGAAGAGGCGATCGAGCTGGTCGCGGCCGAGGAGCCCGACCTGATGGTGCTCGACGTGATGCTGCCGGGCCTCGACGGGTTCGAGGTGTGCAGCGTCGTGCGCGAGCGCTCGAGCTGCCCGATCATCATGCTGACGGCGAAGGGCTCCGAGGAGGACAAGGTGCGCGGCCTGCGCCTCGGCGCCGACGACTATGTCACGAAGCCGTTCTCCGCGCAGGAGCTGGTGGCGCGGGTCGAGGCGGTCCTGCGCCGCACTCACGTGGACGGGGCCGAGCGCCAGGCCGCAACGATCTCGGTCGGCGAGCTGCAGATCGACCGGCAGCGGAAGCAGGTGACGCTCGGCGGTGACGAGATTCGCCTGTCGCCGACCGAGTACCGCCTCCTCCTCTGCATGGCGACGAACGCAGGCGTCGTGATGAGCCGTGACGAGCTGCTCACGCAGGTGTGGGGGAAGGCGTACAAGGGCGAGGACGAGATCCTGCGCGTCGCGCTCTGGCGCCTCCGCCAGAAGCTCGGCGACGACCGCTACGTCGTGACGCGCCCGGGGCTCGGCTACATGCTCGCGGCGCCCGAATAGAGCCCGACGAGGCTGTAACGCACCTGTGACGGCCCTGTAATGGCGCCGTAACCGCGTTCGCGCCGATGCTGTGGGCGACAAAGGAGAAGAAGATGACCAAGCGCACGTCACTCACGTTTCTCGCAGCCGCCGCCGTAGCAGCGCTCGTCGCGCTCGCCTGGACGTTCGCCGCCGCAGCTCCCGCTTCGGCGTCGAAGTCCACCGTTATCCCGATCGTGATGAAGGACCCGGGCTGCCATTGGTTCCGGGTCGCCGGCAAGGATCGAGTCAAGCTCACCGTCCACGGCACGACCGCCTTCCGCAACCTCGACGAGGCGACCGTCATCGTCAAGGGCAGCAAGGCCACGCAACGCGTCGCCGTCGGCAAGACGTTCACGGTGACGCAGCCCGGCGTGTACCGGATCACGATGGTTGGCCAGCATCCCGACGACAACCACCTGGTCCTGACCGTCAAGTAGAACCACCTCCGACCGGCCACCAGCGGGAGGCGCCCACGGCGCCTCCCGCGGCGTCTATCCCGAGGGCTCTTCGAGGCGCGGGCGGAGTCGGGCGATGCAGAGCTGTGGCTCGACGAACGCATCCAGGCGGTCGACCTCGAGCGCGCTGCCGAGTTCGGCGAGCGCACCGGCGATGAGCCCCTTGTGGACGGCGCAGACGATTCCGGCTCCGCCCTCGGCGAGCTCACGGAAGGGGCAGTGCCGCATCCGGATCTCGGAGTCGCCTGCCTCCGGGCGGAAGCCCTCCTGTTCGAGAAACTCGACGACCGCGGTGACTGTCTGTGCCTCGGTAAAGCGCGTGCCCGGCGGCGGCCGTCGGACGAGATAGCGCCCCCATGCACGCCCGGCTTCGGCGGCGAGCGACGCGCCGTCCGCGCGTTCGGAAAGCGATCCGCTCAGGATCGTCGCGAGCAGCCGATAGTTCTCCCGCTCTCCTGCCTCTGAGCTCCCCTCGAGCGTGTAGAGGATGCGCGGGCGCCCCGGGGTCGTGTGGGGGCCGGTCCGCGAGGAGACGAGACCGGCGTCGCTCAGGATCCCGAGGTGCCAGCGGACCGTATTGGCGTGGAGGGCGAGCCGCCGCGCCAACTCGTGCACGTCGAGACCGTCGGGTTCGCGGTCCAGTTCGTCGACGATCCGCGCGCGATGCTCGTCGGCGAGCGCTCGGTGAACGTTCGCGGCTCCGCGGGGCTTGCGTCGTTTGTCCAATCCGGCTCGGACGATGGCCTCGGCCGGAGCGTCCGACATCAGCAGAAAACCGCATCGGCGCTGCGGACGAGCCCCGATTACGGACAGCGGAGTTCCTCCTAGATTCCTCGTGCGAACGTCTCGTGTCCAACGACTCGAGGAGGTCGGTGATGGCCGATTCCCGCGGCAGCGACGTCGGTCGGCTCCAACGGCCGGGCTGGAACCTGGCGCTCGCGACAATCGCCTTCGCGCTCTGCTTTACCGCCTGGAGTCTCATCGCGCCGTTCGCGAAGACGTTCAAGCACGACCTCGGTCTGAACTACACGGAAGCGCTGTTCCTGACCGCTGTGCCGGTCGTGCTGGGCTCGCTGATGCGGATCCCGATGGGGATTCTCACCGACCGCTACGGCGGTCGGCGCGTGTTCGCAGCCTTGCTGGCCTTCTCCGCGCTGCCGGCGGTGCTGTTCGGCTACGCGCACGGGTACGCCGCGTTGATCGGGGACGGCTTCCTCCTCGGGGTCGCCGGCGCGTCCTTCGCGGTCGGCGTCCCGTTCGTCGCAGGTTGGTACGAGAAGCAGCAGCAGGGGTTTGCGCTCGGCGTCTACGGGATGGGGAACATCGGCACGGCGATTGCGTTCTTCGGCGCGCCGGCGATCGCGAACCACTGGAGCCGGGCCGCTGTCGGCTGGGTGACCGGGATCGCGCTGCTCGCGGGCGCCTGGCTGTTCTACTCATTCGCCCGCAACGCGCCGCGGCACACGCCTCCGACCCACTACCGGCAAGTCTTCACGTCCGGCTGGCGCCTGTACCGGCTGGCGTTCTTCTACTTCATCACCTTCGGCGGCTTCGTCGCGATGGCATTCCTGCTTCCGACTCTGCTTCAGGACTGGTTCGACTACTCCAAAGGTGAGGCGAGCGCGCGCGCGGCCGGCTTCATCATCGCGGCGACGGTCGCCCGGCCCATCGGCGGCTGGCTCTCCGACCGCGCCGGCGCCTACCCGGTGCTCGTGCTCGCGTTCGCGGGGATTGCGATCGACGCGGCAGTGCTGGCGGCGATCGCCCCGACGCCACGCATCGTTCCGGTGACGATCGCCTGTCTGAGCCTCGGCGCCTTCCTGGGCGCCGGCAACGGAGCGGTGTTCAAGCTCGTCCCGGCCGAGTTTCCGAACGACGCCGGTGCGGCGGCCGGAATCGTGGGTGCCGCCGGCGGTCTCGGTGGGTTTTTCCCGCCGATCTTCGTCGGCCTGATGAAGGACGCCGAGGGCACGTACACGTACGGCTTCGTCGGGCTGCTCGTGTTCGTCGCAGTCTGCCTTGCGCTCGCGGTGTGGCTGATTCGGTCGGCACCGCAGCACGAGCTGCGGGGCACGACCGCCACGCAGGCGCGGGCCTGAGGTGGCGCCGCTGCTCGGGAAGCCGCGCTTCCTCCACGCTGCGCGCTCCGCCGAGGGATGGAGCGAGCTCGCGCCGCAGGGGCGCGAGTGGGAGCGGATCTACCGCGAGCGCTGGGAGCACACGCGCGTCGTGCGCTCGACGCACGGCGTCAACTGCACGGGCTCCTGCTCCTGGAAGGTGCACGTCAAGGACGGCATCGTCGCCTGGGAGACGCAGGAGACCGACTACCCGTCGAACGGGCCGGAGATGCCGGAGTACGAGCCGCGCGGCTGTCCCCGCGGCGCGTCCTTCTCCTGGTATCTGTATTCGCCGCTGCGGGTGAAGTACCCGTACATGCGCGGCGTGCTGCTCGACCTCTATCGCCGCGAGCTGGAGCGCACCGGCGACCCGGTCGACGCGTGGGCCGCGATCGTCGAGGATCCGGAGAAGGCGCGTGTGTACAAGTCGCAGCGCGGCCGTGGCGGCTTCGTGCGCGCCTCCTGGGACGAGGCTGTCCAGCTGATCGCCGCGGCGCACGTCTACACCGCCAAGCGCTACGGCCCGGACAGGATCGCCGGGTTCACGCCCATCCCGGCAATGTCGATGGTTTCGTACGCGGCCGGAACTCGCTTCCTGTCGCTGATCGGCGGCGTCGTGCTGTCCTTCTACGACTGGTACGCCGATCTGCCGCCGGCATCGCCGCAGATCTGGGGCGACCAGACCGACGTGCCGGAGTCGGCGGACTGGTGGAACGCAAGCTACGTGATCATCTGGGGGACGAACATCCCGCAGACGCGCACACCGGACGCGCACTTCATGGTCGAGGCGCGCTACCGCGGACAGAAGGTTGTCGTCGTCTCGCCCGACTACGCCGGCCATACGAAGTTCGCCGACCACTGGCTCGCGGCGCAGCCCGGTTCGGACGGCGCGCTCGCGCTCGCGATGGCGCACGTGATCTTCCGCGAGTTCCACGCCGAGCGACGGGTGCCGTACTTCGACGAGTACGTGCGCACGTACACCGACCTGCCCTGTCTCGTCACGCTCGAGCTGCGTGACGACGCCTACGTCGCGGGACGAATGCTGCGTGCCTCGGACCTCGGACAGGAGAGCGATCACGCGGAGTGGAAGACGGTCGTGCTCGACGAGGGAACCGGGGACCCAACGGTCCCGCAGGGGTCGATCGGCTTCCGCTGGGGCGAGGAAGGCCTCGGCAAGTGGAACCTGGAGCTCGGCGACATTCGGCCGGCGCTCTCGTTGCTCGATCGTGCGGAGCGACTCGTCGAGCTCGACGTGCCCCGGTTCGACATCGGCGAGGGCGAGTCCGGTTCCGTGATGCGCCGCGGTGTGCCTGCAGTCGAGGTCGGCGGTCGGCTCGTAACGACGGTGTTCGACCTGCTCGCCGCGCAGCTCGGCGTTCGGCGCGGCGCGCTGCCGGGCGACTGGCCTGCCGACTACGACGACCCGCAGCCGTACACCCCGGCCTGGCAGGAGACATACACGGGCGTCGACCGCGAGCTCGTCACGCGCGTTGCGCGCGAGTTCGCGCGCAACGCCGAGCGCTCGCAAGGCCGCTCGCTGATCATGATGGGCGGCGGCACTAACCACTGGTATCACTCCGACCAGATCTACCGCTCGATGCTGACGCTGGTGCTGCTCTGCGGCTGCCAGGGCGTGAACGGGGGCGGCTGGGCGCACTACGTCGGCCAGGAGAAGGTGCGGCCCATCACCGGCTGGTCGACGATCGCGTTCGCGGGCGATTGGGTGCGGCCGCCGCGCTTCCAGCCGACGACGCCCTACTGGTTCCTGATGAGCGACCAGTGGCGCTACCAGCGCACCAAGGCGGGCGAGTTCGCCTCAGCCCTCGGGAAGGGAACGCTGAAGGAGCTGCACCTGGCCGACTGCGTCGCCCTCTCGGCGCGGCTGGGATGGATGCCGATGTCTCCCGGCTTCGACCGCAATCCGCTGCAGATCGTCGACGACGCCGAAGCCGCCGGCGCTCCGGTAGCGGACTACGTCGTGCGCGAGCTGCAGGAGGGCCGGCTGCGGTTCGCCTGCGAGGACCCGGACGCGCCCGAGAACCATCCGCGCATCCTCACGCTCTGGCGGGCGAACCTGCTCGGCTCCTCCAGCAAAGGGCACGAGTACTTCCTGCGCCACGTCCTCGGAGTCGAGCAGGACGCGATCCGCAACGAGGAGGCGCCGCCGGATCTGCGGACGAAGGACGTCGTCTGGCGCGAGCAGGCGCCGGTCGGCAAGTTCGACCTGTTCACGACGATCGACTTCCGTATGAACGGCTCGGCGCTCTACTCCGACGTCGTGCTGCCCGCGGCGACCTGGTACGAGAAGTACGACCTCTCCTCGACCGACCTGCACCCCTTCGTGCACTCCTTCAACGAGGCGGTGCCGCCGCCGTGGGAGACGCGCACCGACCACGCGATCTTCAAGCGGATCGCCGAGGAGTTCTCCCGCCTCGCCGGGAAGCATCTCGGCGTCCGCCGCGACCTCGTCGCCGCCTCGCTGCTGCACGACACCGAGGACGAGCTGGCGCAGCCGCTCGGCGAGGTGCGCGACTGGCGCGCCGGCGAGTGCGACCCGATCCCCGGCAAGACGATGCCGAAGCTGCTCGTCGTCGAGCGCGACTACCCGGCCACGGCCGAGAAGTGGGCGGCGCTCGGGCCGCTGGTCGAGAGCGCCGGCGTGCAGGCGAAGGGCGTGAGCTGGAAGCCGGTCGCCGAGGTCGAGGAGCTGCGCGCACGCAACGGCGCCGTCCACTCAGGCCTGGCAGCAGGTAGGCCGTCGCTCGCCCGCGACGTCGACTGGTGCGAGGCGATCCTCGCCCTTTCCTCGGTCACGAACGGCCGCCTCGCGGTCGAGGGCTTCCGTCAGCTCGAGCAGCGGGTCGGGCTGCCGCTCGTCGACCTGGTCGAGGAGCGCGCCGACGAGCGCATCAGCTTCGGCGACACGCAGGTGCAGCCGCGCAAGGTGCTTGCCTCACCCGAGTGGTCGGGCACCGAGTCGCGCACGCGCCGGTACTCGCCGTTCACGATCAACGTCGACCGGCTCGTCCCCTGGCGCACACTTTCGGGGCGCCAGCACTTCTACGTCGACCACGAGTGGATGCGCGAGTTCGGCGAGGCGCTGCCGATCTTCCGGCCGCCGATCGACGTCCTACGCCACGTCGGCGAGCAGCACTCCGGCGACCAGCGGCCGGAGGTGCACCTGCGCTTCCTGACCCCGCACTCGAAATGGTCGATCCACTCCGAGTACCAGGACAACCTGACCATGCTGACGCTGTTCCGTGGGGGGCCGACGCTGTGGATGTCGGTCGACGATGCCGCCACGGCGCGGGTCACTGACAACGACTGGGTCGAGGTCTTCAACCGCAACGGTGTGATCGCCTGCCGCGCGGTCGTCTCACACCGCATTCCGCCCGGCGTCTCGCTGATGTACCACTCGCAGGACCGGCATATCAACGTGCCGCTGACCGAGCTGTCGCGAACGCGCGGCGGTACCGACAACTCCGTCACACGCATCTCGATCAAGCCGACGTTGCTGATCGGCGGCTACGCGCAGCTCTCCTACGGCTTCAACTACTACGGCCCGACCGGGTCGCAGCGCGACGAGGTCGTGCTCGTGCGCAAGCTCGACCGGGAGATCGTCTACTGATGCACGTCCGCGCCCAGATCTCGATGGTGATGAACCTCGACAAGTGCATCGGCTGTCACACCTGCTCGGTCACCTGCAAGAACGTCTGGACGAACCGGCGAGGCGCCGAGTACATCTGGTTCAACGACGTCGAGACGAAGCCTGGCGTCGGCTACCCGAAGCGCTGGGAAGACCAGGAGAAGTGGCGCGGCGGCTGGGAGCTCGACCGGCGCGGCAAGCTGCGCCTCAAGGCCGGCGGCAAGCTCCGGAAGCTCGCGAACATCTTCTACAACCCCGACCTGCCGGTCATCGACGACTACTACGAGCCGTGGAGCTACGACTACGAGCACCTCACGAGTGCGCCGCCGTCGCGGCACCAGCCGGTGGCGCGGCCGGTCTCGCAGGTTTCGGGCAAGCCGCTCGACCTGCAGTGGGGACCGAACTGGGAGGACGATCTCGCCGGGGCGCCGGAGCGTGCGGCGGCCGACCCGAACGTGCGAGGTGCGGCCGAGGCGCAGGTTCGGCTCGAGTACGAGCGCGCGTTCATGTTCTACCTCCCCCGCATCTGCGAGCACTGCCTCAACCCGTCGTGCGTCGCCAGCTGTCCGTCCGGGGCGATGTACAAGCGCGAGGAGGACGGGATCGTGCTCGTCGACCAGGAGGCCTGCCGAAGCTGGCGCTTCTGTGTCAGCGGCTGCCCCTACAAGAAGACGTACTTCAACTGGGGCACCGGCAAGGCCGAGAAGTGCACGCTCTGCTACCCGCGCATCGAGTCCGGCCAGCCGACCGTCTGCTCGGAAACCTGCGTCGGACGCATTCGCTACCTGGGCGTGGTTCTGTACGACACCGACCGCGTCGAGGCCGCCGCTTCCGTCCGCGACGAACGGGAGCTGCTGCCTGCGCAACTCGGGCTCTTCCTCGACCCGAACGATCCGGAAGTGCTGGAGCAGGCGCGGCGGGACGGGATACGCGACGACTGGCTCGACGCTGCGCAGCGCTCGCCGGTCTACGCGCTCGCCGTCGAGCACCGCGTCGCACTGCCGCTCCACCCCGAGTACCGGACGCTACCCATGGTCTGGTACGTGCCACCGCTCTCGCCGGTGATGAGCATGATCGAGGGCGATGGCTCGGAGGCCGACCCCGACGATGTCTTCCCGACGATCGACGAGCTGCGCATCCCGATCGCCTACCTCGCGAACCTGCTCAGTGCCGGACACGAGGCGCCCGTGCGACTCGCCTTGAAGCGGCTCGCCGCGATGCGGACGATCATGCGCGAGCGCAATCTCGGCGGCGAAGCCGACGCGGCCGCCGCCGAAGTGGTCGGGCTCGACCTGCCGCGGCTCGAACGTCTCTACCGGCTGCTCGCAATCGCCCACTTCAACGAGCGCTACGTGATTCCCAAGGGGCACGCCGAGATCGCCGGCCCGCTCGTCGAGAAGCAAGGCGGCGGCGGCTACCCCGAGGCGACGCGTACCGGCTTCGTGCCGCTCTCGAAGGTCGGACGGGTCGGCACGTGACCGTGTTCCGCGTGCTCTCGGTGCTCCTGCAGTACCCGGACGAGCGATTGGTCACCGGACGCGAGGAGCTACTGGCAGCCGTCGGCGATGCTCGCCTGCACGCGCTCGTCGATGCCATCGAAGCCGTCCCGCTCCGCGAGTTGCAGGACGAGTACGTAGCGACCTTCGACTTCGATCGCCGCGCGAGCCTCTACCTCACCTACCACGTGCACGGCGACCGAAGGCAACGCGGCCTCGAGCTCGTGCGCATGAAGCGGCGTTTCCTCGAAGCGGGGTTCGAGCTCGCGGAGAACGAGCTCCCCGACTACCTTCCTGCGCTGCTCGAATTTGCCTCGCTGGCGCCGCAGGGCGCGGAGCCACTTGCCGAACTGCGCCCGTCGCTGGAGCTCGTCCGTGCGCGGCTGCACGAGCGTGAGAGCCGCTATGCGCCCGTGCTCGACGTGCTCGTCGAGGCGTTGCCGCCGCTCACGCGCGCCCAGGAGGAGCGGGCGCGGCGGCTCGCCGAGGAAGGCCCGCCGAGCGAGCTCGTCGGACTCGACGCCGTCGTCGCTGTCCCGGAGGGGATCACGTGAGCAGCGGCGACCTGTTCCTCTGGATCGCCCTGCCCTATCTCTGCCTCACGATCTTCGTGGTCGGCCACGTCTGGCGCTACCGACGCGACCAGCTCACCTGGACGGCACGGTCGACCCAACTGCTCGAGCAGAAGCTGCTCCGCATCGGCAGCCTGCTCTTCCATTTCGGCATCCTCGCCGTGATCGGAGGCCACGTGCTCGGAATCTTGATTCCGGCCGGCGTCACGAGCGCCGTCGGGATCCACGAGCACGTGTACCACCTGATCGCGCTCGTGGCCGGCGGCACCGCTGGAGCGATGATGACCGTCGGCTTCCTGATCCTGCTCTACCGCCGCGCGGCGGTGCCGCGGGTCCGGGCGACCACGAGCCGCGGCGACCTCGTCATGTATCCGCTGCTCACGATCGCGATCGCCACCGGGATGATCGCGACCTTCGGCGGGAACCTCGTCAGCCCCTACCACTACCGCGAGGTCGTGAGCCCGTGGTTCCGCGGCATCTTCATGTTCAGACCGCACGCCGAACAGATGGCAGGAGCGCCGTTCCTCTTTCAGCTCCATGCCACCACTGTGTGGCTGCTCTACGCCGTCTGGCCGTTCAGCCGTCTCGTGCACGCGTGGAGCATTCCGCTCACCTACCTGCAGCGAAGCTGGATCCTCTACCGCAGCCGCAACCCGCGTGCCGCGCTCGCGCTCGAGCGAAGCCGCGTTTCAGAGGAGCGCGCACGACCGTGACCGCCGCGGCCTGGCCCTGGGTACTCGGGGGCGTCGCTTTCATCCTCGTCGTCGGCCTGGCATTCGCAGTCCTGCTCGGCCTCGCCGGTATGCCCGGCGACTTTCTGCGCCGCGCCCGGCAGACCGGCGCCGCCAAACCCAGCGAGCGCGGCCAGGAAATGCCCGACGAAGTCCCGGCAGCGAGCGCCGAGGAGACTGCCCGGCTGGCTGACGACGACAGGCCCTCCTGAAGCTCGTCATCTAGGCACCCCAATCCGCCGCGGAACCGTTCTCGTATCTGGAGGTGTTGACCTCGGCAGGCACAGGGGGGTCAGGACTACAACTCGGGTGATCCTCTGTTCGTCCTCGACGAGCAGTTGCGGGTTGTGTCGTGGAACGCCGGGATTGCGGAGCTGACCGGCGTGGCGACGGAGGCCGCAATCGGAAAGCCGTGCTGGAGCATCCTCGGCGGAGTCGCAGACGACGGCGCCGCCGTCTGCCACGCCGCCTGCAGGCTCGCGCGCAACGCGTTTCAATGCCGGAGCCCGTCGTCCGGTTCGTTGCTCGTTCGGACGGCGTCCGGGAGACGTCGCGTCATCGTCTCCACGATCGCCGCGCGCGTCGCTGGCAAGCGCCGCCTCGTCCATCTGATGCGTGCGGCGCCCGCCGCTCCGTCGTGTTCGCCGGCGGCCGAAGACGTCGCGGAATTGACGCCGCGCGAGCGGGAGGTGCTCGAGCTGCTCAGTGCGGGGAGGGCCCGAAAGAGATCGCGGCCGGGCTCGGCATCACGGTGTCCACGGTGCGGACGCACATCCGCCACATCCTCCGGAAGCTCGGAGTCCATACGCAGCTCGCAGCGGTCGTGCGCGCGTCCAGCGTCGGGGGCTGATCTGGCGAGTCTTTGAACGGACCCGTCCGTAGATCGCCGCGACCGACGTGCGGTCTTCTCGGATGTCACGGCCGGGGGCCGTGGGTGAGGCTGGATCGGTGCGGCGCTCCAGGCGTATCCGCTGGCGGCGGCTCTTGCTGTGGGGCGGACTGGCCCTCCTTGGCCTGTTCGCGTTGATCCAGGTCGTGCCGTACGGACGAAATCACTCGAATCCGCCCGTGACGCAGGAGCCGAGATGGGACTCGGCGCAGACGCGCGCGATCGCGGTGCGTTCCTGCTTCGATTGCCACAGCAACCTGACGAAGTGGCGGTGGTACTCGAACATCGCCCCCGTGTCGTGGCTGGTGCAGGGCGACGTCGACGGCGGCCGGGCCCAGTTCAACTTCTCGGAGTGGGATCGGCCGCAGGACGTGGGCGTCGGCGATGTCACGGAGTCGATTCGGGGCGGCTCGATGCCGCCGTGGTTCTACGTGCTGCTTCACTCGACCGCGAAACTGAGCGGCGCCGAGAAGGCGGCGTTCATTCGCGGCTTGAACGCGACGTTTGCAGCCTCGCCGCCGAAGGGCGGCGGCTGATCCCGGACGTCTCTCGACCTAGTCTTCGCGGGCCGGGATCGTGTCGAGGAACGCCAGCACGCGCTCGGTGAGCGTCGCCGCGGCGCCGGGGTCGTAGGCGGGGAGCAAGGGGTCGGCGTCCTTGCCGTGGACCTGCACCGGGACGCCAGCCGGCCAGGCGTCGCCGAACTCGGAGACCGGGAGGCAGGCGTTCATGAGCAGGGCGCCGCCGGCGCCGGGCCGGGTCTGCGCAAGCTGCTGGGCGATCATCACCCCGAAGGAGAATCCAGCGTAGACAACGTCGGGGCGGATTCCCTTGCCGGCGGCGACGCCGCGCTCGGCCAGGGCGCCGAAGCCTGCTTCGCGGGCGAAGGCCATGCCCTCCTCGATCGTGTCGAAGGTGCGGCCGTCGAACAGGTCGGGGGTGTGGACGGTGTGTCTGGCCTGTCGCAGCTCGTCGGCGAACGCGGAGTGGCCGCTCACAGGTGCGCGCGCCGGGGCCGGGCCGGCCGCGCCGGCGAGCGCTGCTGCTGCCAGTAGTGCGATCGTCCCGAGCATGAGTTCCTTTCGGCTCGATGTGCCGAAGGTCTCTCCCGACCGCGGACAGTCGCGCGCGTCCGAGCCGTAGCCGTGCTGACGGGCACACGCCGAGCGGGGATACTCCCCTTCGCACCTTCTTGATACCGCGCCGGCCGGCAGTTCCGCGTCGGTGTCGGCTCGCGATCTCGTGCGGCGAATTAGTGATTGGGAGCGCCCGGCCGCTCGGGCCGTCGGACGATAGGTAGTTGCCCGAGCGAGGATTCAGGGCGCTCCCCGATGAGAGCGGAGCGGTCGCGGGGGATGATGGTGTCGCTCGGAAGGAGGTGATTCAGCGTGCCCGCGGAGACGCTTCCGATGCGTGGGGCTTCTCCTTCCAGTCCGGCCTTGCGATCCGCGCGTTTGCTTCGCTTCGTTCGAGACGCGTTCGCGTTTGCCGCGAGCATCGTGGCAGCGATGACTTTCCGGCGGCCGGTGCGGCCGCCAAAGACGCCGTCGCGCGCCTGGCTCGCTACGTTAGTCACGCGTGCCTTCGGTGCGGCACTCGTGTTTTCGCTTGCCACCTCGGCCGGCCCGCTCGACTCGACGCAGCGGGCGGCGGCCAACCCGGCGGAGACGGTTGTCTCGACATACCGCGAACGCATCCCGGAGCTGATGGCCGAGCAGGGTGTCCCTGGGCTTGCCGTCGCCCTCGTCGATAGGGAGCGCGCGTTGTGGGTCGTGGGTTTCGGCCATGTCGATGGAGGGGGCTCCGCTCCTGTGACCGCGGACACGATCTTCAGCGTCCAGTCGATGTCGAAGCTGTTCACCGCGACGGCGGTCATGCAGGCAGTCGCGGCCGGGCGCCTCGACCTCGACGCGCCGATCACGACCTACCTACCCGAGTTCACCGTCCACAGCGCGTTCGAGCAGCATCCAGAACGGAAGATCACGCTGCGGATGCTCCTCAGCCACACCGCGGGCTTCACGCACGAGGCGCCGGTGGGAAACAACAACGAGCTCGACCCCGGCACCTTCGACGCGCACGTTCGCAGCATCTCCAACACCTGGTTGCGCTTCCCGGTGGGAACTGGCTACGCCTACTCCAACCTGGGGATCGACCTCGCCGGCTACATCCTGCAGCGAGTCGAGGGCAAGCCGTTCGCACAGGCGGTGCGTGATTCCCTGCTCGAGCCGCTCGGCATGCGCCGCAGCACTTTCGGTCGGGCTGAGATCCGCGCTGCTGCCAACCGCGCCGTTGGACATGTGCACCCCTACCCGCATCCCCCGCTTGACGTGCCGATGACGTCGGCCGGCGGCCTCTACGCCAGTGCCGCCGACCTAGGCCGCTTTCTTCGCTTCCAGTTGAACGACGGGTCGATCGACGGCCGGGTCGTGCTCGACCGGAAGTGGCTCGACGAGATGCGCACGGTGCCGCCGCCGCGAGCCGGCGCGCCGGCGGGCTACGCGCTCGGCGTCGCCCGACACCGCTGGAACACCTGGCCGGATCTCCTCGACCACGGCGGTGCCGGATACGGATTCCTTTCCGACCTGTGGTGGGTGCCGGACGTGGGAATCGGGATCGCGGTGCTCACCAACTCCGACGGCCATCAGCTCCAGAACAAGCTTGCACTGTCGATCCTGAGCGACCTTCTCCGTGCGCCTGGCGTGTATCGCGATCGGCTGCTTGCACTGCCGTCGCGGCCACCGGCAGACGATCCGGACGGGCTGTTCGAGCCCCCGGCGGGGCTGGCGAGTCTCGTCGCCAACACCGCCATGCGCGCGACGGGAGATCAGGTCAGCCGCTGGGCCGCCTACGCCGGCGCCTACCGAAGGCCCATATGGGGTTACCTCGACCCGAGTGGTCCGCCGGACCGGTTCGTCGTCGACCGCGGCGTCCCTCACTTCGAGGCGAGAGACCCGGAGACGGAGTCCCTCGCTCGCCACCGGCTCGTCGAGGTCGAGCCCGGCTTGTTCCTTGCCGACAACGGCGAGACGCTCGACATGCGGGGGCAGGTCGCGACCTGGCGGAACTTTCCGCTCGTTCGCGTCTCGGGCGGTCCCTCCCAGTGGCAGTGGGCGATCCTCGGCGCGGCCGCGCTCGTCGCCCTGGCCTGGCTGGTCGCCGCGCTGGCGCGCGCCGTCCGGCGCTCCGACTCGCGCTCCTCGCCGACGGCTCAGCGAACCGAGACCCGTCGTTGGCGGCGAGTCGCAGCGCTGGTTGCGAGTGCGACTGCCCTGCTCACACTTGTGACCGTGGCCCTCCTCGTTTCGATGCCCGGGCTCGTCGACGCCGGGTTCCAGGGCTGGCTCGACTTCTCGTTGTCCGAGCGGCTCGCGCTGCAGTTCCCGCTGGCCGTCGTCGTCATGGGCGCGTCCACGGCGGCTCTGGTCGCGTGGGGGTGGGTTGGACGCTGGTGGTCGCGCGCCGTGACGCTTCAGTACACCGGCCTTGCGGTCGCGACGGCTTCGCTCGGTGTGCTGCTCGCTGGTTGGCACCTCATCGGCTGGGCCATGACATAGCCTGGGCCAGAGAGCAGTAATTCCCGGCATCTGAACTGGTCGTCGCAACGATGCCGGTTCGACCGCGATGGGTGCTGCTAGCCCTGGTGCTGGCTTCTCAGCGCCTTGCGGAGCGGTTCGTTGCAATCCGCACACCAGGGGCGTACTGTCACTGGCGAAGTTAGGAGAATTCTCCGTGAAACGACTCGTCGTTTTGATTGCCCTCGTCGCGCTGGTTGCGGTCGCGGCCTCGACCGCGCACGGCCAAAACGGCCGGCCAGACGAGACCGCCGCGTGCGCTAAGGGAGCGGTTGCGGCCAAGATCGGCGGAAAGACCGTCTGCCTGCGCGTCGGGACGGCCTGCAAGGCCAAGTACAACAGCATCTACAAGAAGCATGGGTTCACATGTAGGGCCGGGCATCTGCGGAAGATGGCGAAGCCCACCCCTACCCCTCCGTACTCGCCGCCGACCGGGCCGGTGGGTACGGCCAACACGACCGTCGCGGTCGGCCTGTTCGACGCGAGCAATGGCCAGGGTTGGATCGTTCTCTCTCAGGCGTCGATCCCGTCGGGCATGGTCACGTTCGTGATCACGAACAACTGCTTCGGCTCCTGCAGCTTCGATCTCGTTGGCGTCAAGGCGGGCGCGATACTCAACGAGAGGGGCCAGTCGGAAACGTGGACGGTCGCTTTAGCCCCCGGCATCTACCGCTACCACTGCGACGTCGATCCGGGCGGCATGAAGGGAACGTTCACCGTCACGCCCTGACCCGCAGCGGCGCCGTTATCCGGCGATCTCTTCAAAGGACAATCGCGAACTGTGGCCCAGCCGAATACGTCGACGTGCCGATCAGTTCCCGACGGCCGGGTCGGGCATGAACCCCCGGACTTCTTGTGCGCAACGGCAGGCGACGGCGGTCTTGGCAGCCCATTCCAGAGCCTCCTCGCGTGAGGGGACGTCGACGACACAGAACCCGCCGATGGCTTCCGGGTACGGGCCTTCGGAGACCGTCCCGTCGGTGGACACGACGGTCGCTTTCTGGTTTTCCACTCCGCCGCCGAAGACCCACACGCCCGCGTTCAGGGCCTCCTGGACTACCTCGTGCGCGGCGTTGGCCACGGCGGGCATGTCCTCATCGGGGATGTGGTCCATCGCGTGGGCATCAAAAGAGATCAGGTATCGCGTCATCCGCTGGCTCCTTGTTCCGGGCGACCTGCTCCGGCCGCATCGCAGAAGAGACTGACAGCCCATCGAGAACTCATCGGCCGCGACAGATCCCAGGCTCGCTTCTTCAGGCATCACTCCCGCACACTCGCGCATGCAGCGATCAAGTGCCCGGCCGCCCGGTCAATAGGCGGCGGCCCGGGTCAGAGGCATGTCCGGCGCGAACTACGACCGGCTCGCGCGCGTCAAAGACGCAGTACGACACGGACAGCGTCTTCCGGGTGAACCAGAACATCCAAGCCTGCCACCTAGCCATCGGGCGGACCTCGCGAGCGCCGGCTGGGTTGCACCGGCGCTCGCCAGGCGCCACGGAAGCGCGATCGCGAGACACGCCCGCGGCTGCAGGTGCTCGTGAGGTCACCGCGTGATCGTGACCGATACCACGGGGCTGTAGCTCACGCCGAGTGGTCAGAGCTGTGAACGAAGTGCAGCCGACGCCCTGGCAGCGTTCGATGACGAACGAAGTCTCGTTGGTTGACGCGTCGGTCCACGCGACGTCGACCTCGCGTCAGCCGCGACGTAGGTCGCGGTGACCGACGTCGGCGGGAGCGGGGCGGCGTCGGCGGCGAACGTCGGCGCGGCACCGACACGAGGATGGCGGCCGAAATGGCATGACGGCTAAGCGCACGGGGAAGTGCTGCATGGGGATCCTCCTCTCTGGGGCAGCACAGGAATACGTCATCCGCCGCCGAGGCGCATCGCCAATCTTGACGATGAGGGTCGTTCGGCCACGCCGCTGCTCGACGGCATCGCTCCGATGCCGATGCCGGTCTGGAACACGGCGTTCGACCCGGCGATCGACGTCCACCGGATGGGCGGCGAGCTGTCGACCTCCGAGTCGATGATGCATCTCTGCCCGTTCGACGGTGCGCGTTTACGTGTCTCGGAGAGAGCCGCGCTACTCCGCGTCTTGCGTTGCAGTGTGTCCTTCGTGCGACCTGACGGGAGCGCCGCGCTATCCGCGCCTCGTGCCTATGACGCTGTTACGTGTCAGTACGCCGACTGCGATGCACGGGGCGATGAGCGAAGCGACAAGAAACGGTGGGCCAGAGTTCCAGGGCGTTGCCGCGAACCAACCGACAAGGGGCAGCGTGCCGAGCGCGATAGCGGCGGCTTGCCATTTCGATCGAGACGCAGCGACGAAGAACGCAGCTGCTCCGAGCAGTACGAACGATCCCTCGCCTATCGAGACGCCGCGTTCGTAGCCGTGTTCTACCGCGAGTCGGAAGCATCCCGCCGCGAAGAGTGCGTAGACGACCCCGGCCGCAGCGAGCGTTATGCGGGTGTTGGGCCTCACCGCCGGAGCCTATAGCGACGAGGGCAGCTGGATTCCGCCAGCGCAGCTCTGCGCTGCGGACCGTTGGCGGGAATTGGCACGGCGTCCCACCGCAGGCCGTCGGCTGGTACGAGTGCATGGGCGAACGCGGTCGTCCCAACCCCAGCGTGTTCGACTCATGTGTGGCGCGCGTGATGCTGCGACCGCTGCCGTCGCGTTCTTCGGCTGGATGCACGTCCTTCGTTCAACCTTCGAGGGTCAACACACGCTTCCACCGTTGCTCTTCACGATTACCGACTCGTGGCTCTTCGTGTCGCCGATCAGGTGCTCGATCGCACGTCAGGTGTAGATGAGCACGGGGACGATGACGACGCCGGGCCGTGTCTCCGTGTTCATCAGGCTGCGAGCGAAGCCTCGGGCTCCGCCTCGATCGCGGCTGGCTCTGCGGTTTCGCCGCGGGTGTTCGTCGCGCGCAGGGCGATCACGGCGGAGGCGAGGATGAAGATGCTGCCGATCAGCAGTGCTCGCTGGAAGCCCGAGGTGAGGGCGTCCGAGACGGGTGTCCCGACGGCGAGCAGGCTGTTCGTGCGGCTGGTCGAGACCGCGGTGAAGATCGCGAGGCCGAGCGCGCCGCCGAGCCATTGCGAGGCGTTGAGCAGCGCGGCGGCCAGTCCCGCTTTGTCGGCGGGCACGCCTGCGTTCGCGGCGGTGGCGACGGCGACGAAGAGGCCGGCGATGCCGAGCCCGACAAGCAGCAGGCCGGGGAGCAGGTCTGCGGCGTATGAGCCTCCGACGGGGATGCGCGACAGCCAGTAGAGGCCGGCGGCGCCGATCATTGCGCCGGCAACGATCACCGGCCGCGTGCCGACCCGTCCAATGAGCTGCGAGGTGATCCCGGCGCTGACAACGGCGATGGCGCAGAGGGGCAGGTAGGCGAGCCCGGTCTCGAGAGCCGAGTAGCCGAGGACGTTCTGCATGTAGAGGGTGACGTAGAAGAACAGGGCCAGGAAGCCGGCGAAGGCGACGAGCTGGGTCACGTTGGAGAAGCCGAGTCCGTTGATCCGGAAGATCGACAGGGGTGCGAGCGGCGCGTGCTGTCGGCGCTCGTTGGCGACGAATGCCGCGAGGAGCACTGCCGCGCCGGCGAGCATCTCGATCGTGCGTGCGCTGCCCCAGCCGGCGATCGGGGCGCGGACGAGCCCGTAGACGAGCAGGAGCATCCCGCCGGTGACGAGCAGGGCGCCAAGGGCGTCGAAGTTCACGAGCCTGCGACGGACACGCTCGCCCTCGAGGAGCCGGAAGACCGGCAGGAGCAGGAGTGCGCACGCGATTGGGTTGACGAACATCACCCAGCGCCAGCCTGGGCCCTCGGTCAGGACGCCTCCGAGGAGAACGCCCGCGGCGGAGGCGATGCCGCCGGTGCCGCCCCAGGCGCCGAGGGCGGTGTTTCGATCCTTTCCCTCGGCGAACGTGGTGGTCAGGATCGAGAGGGCGGTGGGGAGCGTGA
This sequence comes from Gaiellaceae bacterium, assembly GCA_035456125.1. Lineage (GTDB taxonomy): Bacteria > Actinomycetota > Thermoleophilia > Gaiellales > Gaiellaceae > 3-1-20CM-4-69-9. The sequence continues at coordinate 2,362 of DATIDT010000087.1, read as the reverse complement.
GGGCGGCGCCGAGGCCTTGCGCGAGCCGGGCGCCGACGAGGACCCCCGCGCTCTGGGCGAACCCGCCGACGAGCGAGGAGATCGCGATGATCGCGATTCCGGTGACGAGCACGCGGCGGCGGCCGAGCAGGTCTGCCAGGCGTCCGCCGAGCAGCATGAAACCGCCGTAGGTGAGCAGGTAGCCGCTCGGGATCCAGGTCAGCCCGTCGACGGAGAAGTGGAGCGAGTGGCGGATGGAGGGTAGGGCGACGTTCGTGATCGATCCGTCGACGAAGTCGAGGAAGGCGATCCCGCACAGGAGCGCGAGCGTGAGCTTGCCGCGGCGGGTCGCGAGAATCGATGGTTGCTGGGGTGCGGTGAGCATGGTTGGTCTCCTTGCGATCGGTCTTTCCACCTCGACGGATTGCGGCCGGGATTCGTGACCGGCCTGTCCGGTCACATTTCCGGGTGCCCCTACGTCGTCTGGGTGAGATGAGAGATCGCGACTTCTTGGCGGAGCGCTTCGAGGTGGAGCGGCCGCAGCTGCGCCGGATCGCCTACCGCATGCTCGGCACGCTCGATGAAGCCGACGATGCGGTCCAGGAAGCCTGGCTCCGGCTCAACCGCACGGACGACGGCGCGGTCGAGAACCTCGGGGCCTGGCTGACAACGGTGGTGAGCCGCGTCTGCCTCGACATGCTGCGCTCGCGGCGGTCACGCCGTGAGGAGTTTGTCGGCTCCTGGATGCCGGAGCCGATCGTCGCGATCGACGGCGCGCCCACACCCGAAGACGAAGCCCTGATCGCCGACGGCGTCGGCCTCGCTCTCTACATCGTGCTGGAGACACTCGCCCCCGCCGAACGGCTCGCCTTCGTTCTCCACGACATGTTCGCAATGCCGTTCGACGAGATCGCGCCGATCGTCGGTCGCAGCCCCGAGGCGGCGCGTCAGCTCGCAAGTCGCGCGCGCAGGCGGGTGCAGGGTGCCTCTCCGGCGCCGGACGTCGAGCTCGCCGAACAACAAAAGGTCGTCGAGGCGTTCCTCTCCGCCGCCCGGGAAGGCAACTTCGACGCGCTCCTCGAGCTGCTCGATCCCGGGGTCACGCTGCGCGTCGACGCCGGCCCCGGCAGCCCGCTGGCGCAGGAGGCGCTCGTGGGCGCGGACACCGTGTTGGCCGAGGCGCGGAGATGGTCGGCGCTTGCTCCCTACAGCCGCCCGGCGATCGTCAACGGCGTCGCCGGCGCTGTCGTCGAGCGCCGTGGCGGCGGCCTCTTCGCAGTCGTCGCCGTCACCGTCGTGCACGGCCGTATCACCGCGCTCGACTTCGTTCTCGACCCGACAAAGCTCGCCCGCGTCACGGTCTAGCTGGCAACCGTCGCGACTAGGACAGGAGGCCGAAAATCGCAGTCGCAGGCGCCACTGGGCGCGTAGGACGGTTTCACGCGCGCGCGCGCGAATACCAGGTGTTGCAGGGATTTGCAAGGATCCGTCGAAAGAGTCGCGCCTGCCGCGCCCACGGGCCGGAGCCCGGCGGCCGTCGTGCGTTCGCGTAGTCACCCGCAGGCGATTGCGGGGGACCCCTGATGGCATCGGACTTGAGTGGTGCGATGCTGAGTGTGGCCTCGGAGGAGGTGATTCATCGTGCCGACCGAGACACTCACGAGGCACGGACCGGAACCGGCGTTGGGACCTCGAAGGCAAGCGGCCACGAGGGTTGCATGCAGGCAGTTGGACGCTCGCGGGCGGACGATCACGACCGCGATCGCCTGGGCCGTTCACGAGCAGTTCACTGACCTCGAGGTCGGCGATGAGATCGAGCTGAAGACGGATCCGTTCCCGGCGATCGTGCCCGACATGGAGGCCTGGTGCCGAGCGACGGGCCACGAGCTTGTCGATGTACGCACGAACGGTCAGAGCCGGTGGATCACGCTTCGCAAGGGCGCGCCGCGCCGGAACGGGCACCGAGTTGCGCTCGTGGTCTCCACCGACGGGCTCACAGAGCTGCTCTCGCCGCTCGGGTTCGCGCTCGCGGCGGCGCTGGGTGGCGCGCAGGTGGCGGTGTACCTGCTGGGGCCGGCGGTCCACCTGCTGGCGCCCGGATTCCGCGCGAGGTTGCACGGCCCCGCGCGGCCGTTCAGCCGCTTCGCGCGCGCGGGCCTGGAAAAGGCGGGGCACGTCGCCCCGACCGAGAAGCTGGGGCAGCTGCAGACGCTGGGCGGGGTGCTCTACGCCTGCGGGCCCTCGTTGCAGCACTTCGGCGTCGACCCGCAGCGGCTCGCCTTCGACGACGTCGTCGTCTGCGAGTACCTGACCTTCATGGATGTGATGCAGCAGGCCGACGTGCAGCTCTATGCCTGACCGCGGCCGCGCGTGCTCGCGACCG
>DATIDT010000086.1:0-14686 GCA_035456125.1 Gaiellaceae bacterium | reverse complement strand
CGGGCGCGACTCGGCGCACCGCAAGGCGCTGTACTCGAATCTCGCAGGCGCTCTGATCGAGCACGGCCGCATCAAGACCACCGAGGCGAAGGCCAAGGCGGTCAAGCCGTTCGCGGAGCAGATGATCACGCTCGGCAAGCGTGGTGACCTCCACGCCCGGAGGCTCGCGCTCGCCGAGCTGCGCTCCCAGGACGTCGTGCACCAGCTGTTCGCCGACGTCGCGCCGCGGTTCGCAGACCGGCCGGGCGGCTACACGCGGATCGTGAAGCTCGGCCCGCGCTACGGCGACGCGGCCGAGATGGTGTACCTGGAGCTGGTGGACTACGAGCCTGCAGGCTCTGCGCCGGCTTCGCCGAGAGCCTCCGCGTAGCGGCGCTCCATGCTGCTGCTGGCGGGAGTCTTGCTCGCCGTCTTCGTCGTCCCCTGGCCGTGGGGGATCGTGACGGTCGTCGCCGGAGGCCTGCTGGACGTCGGCGAGTCGCTCGCGTTCATGAAGTGGTCGCGGCGGCGGAAGGCGGCCGTCGGTGCCGAGGTGCTCGTCGGCCAGACGGCCGTCGTAGCGACGCCGACGCAGGTGCGGGTTGCCGGCGAACTGTGGGAGGCGCGTGGGGCCCAGCCGCTGCGCGTCGGCCGGCAGGTGGTCGTGCGTGAGGTCGACGGCTTGACGCTGGTGGTCGAGTGATCGCCGCACTTCTCGTCGCGGCCTCGGCGTGGCAGAGCAACCCGCCGCTGCCCGTCGCGCGGACCGAGGTGGCGGGCGCAAACTGGCGCGGCCGGGTCGTCGTGGTCGGCGGCTTCACGGCGGACAGCCGGTCGAGCGCGCGCGTCGATGCGTACGATCCGCGGACGCGCTCCTGGCGCCGGTTGCCGGACCTCCCGCTGGCAGTGAATCACGCGATGGCGGCGTCCGGGAACGGCCGTCTGTACGTCGTCGGCGGCTATTCCGTCGGCGAGACCGGCCCCGTCCGGGACGCGTTCGTCCTCGAGGGATCGCACTGGCGCCGCCTGCGGGCGATGCCCTACGCGCGAGCGGCCGGCGGCGCCGCATTCATCGGCAATTCGCTGTACGTCGCCGGCGGCGTCGGCCCGTACGGCACGGCCCGGTCGATGATGGCCTACGACGTCTCGCGCAAGCGCTGGCGGGTGCTGACGGGCCCTTCCCCGCGTGAGCATCTCGGTGTGACGACGCTCGGCGGCCGGCTCTACGTCGTGGCCGGCCGGCTCCACGCCCAGCCGCTCGCGATCGTTCAGCGGTGGTCGCCGGCGACGCACCGCTGGGAGCGCCTCGCTTCGATGCCGGAGCCGCGCGGTGCGACCGCCGTGGGCGTGGCGGACGGCCAGGTCGTCGACGCGGGAGCCGAGTCGTCGGCGGGGACGAGCGCCGCCGTCTACGCGTACAACTCGGCAATGAATCGCTGGCGGCGCTTGCCGGACCAGCCGATCGCACGCCACAGCGTGGCGTGCGTCGGCGTCGGGACGACGATCTACGTCGTGGGTGGTGGGCCGACCCCCGGCCTCACCGTCACGGCGGCGAACGAGTCGCTGAACCTGGCAGGTTGATCATCAGCCGGCAGGCGTGATCGTCCCGAAGAGCCCGTGCGACTCGCCGTCCGGGCCGGCGGTGAAGAACAGCGTGTCCGGGTTGCCGTTCGAGCCCGCGTTGCCGAACTGCAGCGCCCAGAGGCCGTCGATGACGAGCTTGCCGCCGTTGGCGTCCCTCAGTGTGCCGCGGTGCTCGAAGCCGGCTGCCGTCTCCTCGTACGCGTTGATCTGTCCGTCGCCGAAGTTGCCGACGAGCAGGTCGCCCGCGAAGCGCCCGAAGGAGGCCGGTGCGAGTGCGAGCCCCCAAGGGGAGTTGAGCTGGCCGTGCTGCGCGACGCGCGTCAGAAGGTTGCCCGACAGGTCGTAGACGTCGACGAACCCGAGGCCCTGGCCGGCGACATCGTCTTCGGCATCGGCGTCCTGCTTCGCGTACGAGACAAAGACGCGGTTGCCGATGACCTGGATGCCGAAAGGCCCGTAGTGGTCCGACAGCATCGGGTCAGCGAACGCGCCGGCCGGCGTCACGTTCTGCCAGGCGCCGTTGAAGACGTCGACGCGCGCGTTGTGGAAGTCGGTCGCGTACAGCATCGGGCCTGTGTCCGTCTGGGCGATCGCGAGGCCCTTGTAGACCGCGTCCGTACCGCCGTGCGCGGTGACGAGCGCCGCCGCAAGGCCTCCGTGCCAGGCGCGGATCATTCCGTCCTCGCTCGCGAAGATGAAGGCCGCGGGCCCGCCGCTGACGGGGAAGTTCCCCGCAATGCCGGCGAAGACGGCGCCGGTGGGGCCGCCGTCGACACCGACGACGAGCGGGTTGATCGAAATCGGATTGTTGCTGTTGCTGATGTACAGCGTCGACAGATCCGTGCCGTTGTCGGCGACCCACCACGGGGTCGTGGGGCCGCGCGTGAGGCCCCAGGCATTGACGAGGTGTGGATCGGTGAGCGTCGCCGCGCCGGGGACGTCGGAGACGAGCGGCGTGACGGTGTAGGAACCGCCCGGCGGAGCGGCGGACAGCGGGGCCGCGGCGGCGAGTGTCAGAGTCGAAACCGCGGCGACGAGCGCGAGACGCAGTGATCTGCGCATGATCTCTCCCCTCTCGGTATCGAGTGCCCAAAGGAGGTCATACGGAGAGGGGGCCTGATCGGTTCACGGTGGCAGTCGTGGGAGCGGGGCCGGGCGGTCTGGCGTGCGCCGCGCGGCTGCTGGGTGCCGGCGAGGACGTCGTCGTGCTCGAGCGAGGCGAGGTGGGTGCGGCGTGGACGACTCGATACGACCGGCTGCGCCTGCACACGGTGCGCTGGCTCTCGTCGCTCCCCGGTTATCGGATGCCGCGGGCGCTCGGCAAATGGCCCGCGCGCGACAGCGTGATCGACTACCTGCGCCGCTACGCGGCCCGCAGCGGCATCACCGTGCGAACGGGGGTCGAGGTCGAGCAGATCGTCCGGGAGGACGGGCGCTGGATGCTGCGCACGAGCGTCGGCGACGTCGTGGCCGACCGCGTCGTCGTCGCGGCCGGTCAGAGCAATGAGCCGTACCTTCCCGCGTGGCCGGGCGCGTTCGGCGGCGAGATCGTGCACTCGGCCGATTATCGAAACGCGCAGCCGTACGCCGGTCGCCGCGTGCTCGTCGTCGGCGCCGGAAATTCGGGCGCAGAGATCGCGGTTGACGTCGCCGACGGTGGCGCGACGGAAGTCTTCCTCGCCGTGCGCACGCCGCCGCACATCGTGCGCCGGGACACGCTCGGCTTCCCGAGCCAGATCCTCGGCATTGCGACACAGCACCTCCCGGTGCCGGCCGTCGATCGGATCGCGAGCGCGATGCGGCGGCTGTCCGTTCCGGACCTTGCGCCGTACGGCCTGCCGGCTCCGAGCCGTCCGTACTCCGACTTTCTCCGGAGGCGGGTGATCCCGATCGTCGACGTCGGGCTCGTCGACGCGGTCCGACGCGGCCGGGTGCGGGTGGTCGCTGCGCTTGAGCGTTTCGAGGCCGGGGAGGCCGTCCTGGCCGACGGCACGACGCTTCAAATCGATGCCGTGATCGCGGCGACTGGCTACCGACCTGCGCTCGAGCCCCTCGTCGGGCACCTCGGCGTCCTCGACGAGAGCGGCGAGCCGCTCGTCCACGGACGGGAGGAGCATCCACGGGCGCCCAACCTGCACTTCGTCGGCTACCGGGTGACCCTGGGCGGGACGTTCCGCCTCGTCGGGATCGAGGCGAAGCAGCTTGCGTCCGCTACGAAGCCGCCGAGCCGAGCGCCGCGCTGACGCCGGCGATGACGATGCCGGCAAACGTCACGGATCCCAACGCCTTGATGAAGCTGTCCTCGAAGAAGCGCCAGCGGAGGAACGCGAGCGTCAGGAGCTCGAAGGCGACGACGACGATCGCCGAGACGACCGCGGCCTTGTAGTGCGGGATCAGGAACGGCAGCGTGTGCAGGATGCCGCCGAGGAATGTCCCCGCGCCCGTGATCGAGCCGCGCACGAACGGGTTGCCGCGGCCGGTGAGCTCGCCGGTGTCGGACAGCCCTTCCGAGAACGCCATGCTCACGGCGGCGCCGATTGCGGTCGCGAGGCCGGCGTAGAACGCGTAGTGGGGCCTATGGGTAGCGAGCACGACGGCAAAGATCGGCGCCAGGGTCGAGAGCGAGCCGTCGATCAGGCCGACCATCGCCGGCTGAACGCGCTGCAGGAGAAAGACGTGCTCGTCGGCCATGACTAGAGTATATCAAACAATGCGCAAATCAGCAGATCATAAGGCAATCCTGACAAGTGCCGTCAGGGGCGCCTGACGTGCGGCTGAAGCTGACGGTGGAGTACGACGGCACGTGCTTCCGCGGCTGGGCGGCGCAGCCGGATCTGCGCACCGTCGAGGGCGAGCTGCGTGCGGCAGTCGGCGCGATCTACGGCGCCTACGACAACCTCGCCGTCGCAGGCAGAACCGACACCGGCGTGCACGCGCTGGGCAACGTCGTCAGCGTCGACGTCGACGGCGGGCCGCCGGCCGAGCGCGCAGCGGAGGCGCTGAACACCGCGCTGCCCGGCGACGTCTCGGTGAGAGCAGCCGAGGAGGCGGCGCCGGATTTTCACGCGCGCCATTCCGCACGTTCGCGCAGCTACCGCTATCGCATCTGGCGGCGGCGCACACCGTCGCCGTTCGAGCGGAAGCGGTCGTGGTGGTACCCGCGCCCCCTGGAGGAGGAGCGGCTGCAGAGCGCGGTCGAGCTCCTGCTCGGCGAGCACGACTTCTGTGCCTTCACGCCGACCGAGACGCAGCACGAGGTGTTCAAGCGCAACGTGATGCGCGCGCAATGGCACCGCCGCGGCGACGCGCTCGAGCTCGAGATCACGGCTGACAGCTTCCTGCGCCACATGGTGCGCACGCTCGTCGGGACGATGATCGAGCTCCCGCCGGAGCGCATCGCGCCGCTGCTCGAAGGGCGGCCGCGCAGCGAGGCGGGGTCGACCGCGCCGCCGTGGGGCCTGTATCTGACGTCCGTCGGATACGACTGACTAGCATCGAGACGATGCGCTTCCCCGTCGTCCTCCTCGACCTCGACGGCACGGTGATCGACTCCGGCACGATCATCCTCGCGTCAATGCGCCACGCCGCCAAGGAGGTGCTCGGCGAGGAGCCGTCCGACGAGCTGCTGATGGCGGCCGTCGGCGGCCCGGGGCTCGAGGCGCAGATGCGCGCGCTGGCGCCCGACCGCGTCGAGGAGCTCGTCACCGTCTACCGCGCGCACAACGAGCCGCTGCACGACGAGCTTGCGACCTGCCCGGGGATGGACGACCTGCTCGTGCGGCTGCGAGACGAAGGCCGCCGGCTCGGGATCGTCACGGCCAAGCGGCGGGCAACGGTCGCGCTCGCGTTCAACGTCCTTCCGCTCGAGCATCTCTTCGAGACGGTCGTCGGCGGCGACGAGACGAACGGTCACAAGCCGGACCCCGAGCCGCTGCTGCTGGCAGCGCAGCGCCTGAACGCCGACCCGGCGGACTGCGCGTACGTCGGCGACTCGCCGTTCGACATCGGTGCCGCGAAGGCTGCCGGCATGTTCGCCGTCGCCGTGACGTGGGGCGGCATCCACGACCGCGCGAAGCTCGAAGCCGAGCAGCCGGACGCGATCGTGGATACCGCCCAGGAGTTGTATGGCGTCCTCTAAGACGGCCACGCCGAAGAAGCGCGCGGTCGAGCTCCGCGAGCTGCTCGACTACCACCTCTATCGCTACCACGTCCTCGACGACCCGGAGATCGCGGACGCCGAATACGACGCTCTCTACGACGAGCTCGTCCGTATCGAAGAGCAGCATCCCGAGCTCGCCACGCCGGACTCGCCGACGCAGCGCGTCGGCGCGCCGCCGTCGGACAAGTTCCAGAAGGTCGAGCACCCGAGCCCGATGGGGTCGCTCGAGAAGGTCACGACGGACGAGGCGCTCGAGAAGTGGCATCAGGACGTCTGCAAGCGGCTCGGCACCTCCGACGTCGAGTACGTCACGGAGCCGAAGATCGACGGGCTCTCGATCAACCTGATCTACGAGGACGGCGTTTTCGTCCGCGGCACAACCCGGGGCGACGGCTACCGCGGCGAGGACGTCACGCCGAACCTCCGCACGATCAAGGCGATCTCGATGCGCATGCAGCTGCAGAAGGGCGAGCAGCCGCCGCCGCTGCTCGAGGTGCGCGGCGAGGTGTACCTCCCGCTCAGCGGCTTCAACGGGCTGAACGAGCGCCTGATCGCCGAAGGTAAGAAGCCGACGCCGAACCCGCGGAACGCCGCGGCCGGCTCGCTCCGCCAGAAGGACTCGTCCGTCACCGCGCAGCGGCCCCTCGCGATCTGGATCCACGGGCTCGGGACGAAGGACGGCCTCCCAGCCGAAGGCCACTGGGAGTCGCTGGCCTGGCTGCGCGAGCACGGCTTCCGTACGAACCCGTTCGCGGAGGTGCACGACTCGGTCGAGTCGGTCGCTCGCGCGTGCACGGAGTGGGAGAAGAAGCGGATCGAGCTCGACTACGAGATCGACGGCATCGTGATCAAGGTCGACTCGTTCGAGCAGCAGCGACGGCTCGGATCGCTGCACGAACGGCCACGGTGGGCGCGCGCGTTCAAGTGGGCGCCGATGACGGCGACGACGAAGCTGGAGAAGATCGCGATTCGTGTCGGGCGCACGGGCGCGCTCAACCCCTGGGCGATGCTCGAGCCGGTCGAGGTCGGCGGCGTCACCGTCTCGCGCGCGACGCTCCACAACGAAGAGGACATCAACCGCAAGGACATCCGTGAAGGCGACATCGTGGTCGTGCAGCGCGCGGGCGACGTCATCCCGCAGATCGTCGGGCCTGCGGGCGAGCACCAGCCCGGTACGAAGCCGTTCAAGATGCCGAAGCAGTGCCCGCTCTGCGGCGCGGACATCGTCAAGCCCGAGGGGGAAGCGATGCACCGCTGCCCGAACAAGGCATGTCCCTCGCGTGGCCTCGAGTCGCTGATCAACTGGGTCCAGGCCGCGGCCGACATCGAGGGCGTCGGCGAGCAGTCGGTGCGGCAGTTCTGGGAGCTCGGGCTCGTCCGCTCGGTTCCGGAGCTCTACCGGCTGACGAAGGAGCAGCTGCTGGAGGTCGAGGGCTTCGGCGAGATCTCCGCGTCGAACGCGATCGAGTCGATCGAGGCGTCGAAGCAGGCTCCGTTCAACCGCGTCCTCTTCGGGCTCAACATCCCGGATGTCGGCTGGGTCACGGCCGTCAACCTCGCACGCCACTTCGAGAACGTCGACCGGCTGCTCGCGGCGACCCAGGAGGCGATCGAAGAGGTCGAGGGCATCGGGCCCGAGCGTGCGGAGGCGATCGCGGAGTGGTTCGCGGACGACGCCAACCGGGCGCTCGTCGAGGATCTTCGCTCCCTCGGGCTCCGCTTCGAGATCGGCGACGAGCTGAAGCCGGTCGAGGGGCCGCTCACCGGACAGACGTACGTGATCACCGGGACGCTCGAGGCGTTCACGCGCGACGAGGCCGCCGCGGCGCTCGAGGCGAAGGGCGCAAAGATCGTCAACTCGGTCTCCGGCAAGACGACCGGGCTGATCGTCGGCGAGGAGCCGGGCAACTCGAAGCTCTCGAAAGCGAAGAAGCTCGAGGTGCCGCTGCTCGACGAGGCCGCTCTGAGCGACCTACTGGCCCGCTAGCACCTCGACGAAGCGGTCCTGCGCACGCCGCGCCCACCGGTACGGCAGCGGATGGCCGTTCTGCAGCACCGCGAAGACGAAGCGCGTGTTGACATAGCCCGAGAGGGCCGACGCGATGTCGGTCGTGCCGGTCTTCGCGACGACATGGCCGCGGGTCGCCGGCTTGCCCAGCCGGTCCTCGAGCGTGCCGCTCATGCCGGCGACCGGCAGCGCCGCGACGAACGTCGGGCGCACCGCGGGATCGTTCCACGCTGCGCGGAGGATCGCAGCAAGGGCATTGGCCGTCAGTCGGTCGAGGTGGGACAGCCCGGAGCCGTCGACGATGCGGACGCCGGTCAGCGGGACGCCTGCCTCGGCGAGCGTCTGCATCACGACGGCGGCGCCGGCCGCGCTCGTGCCGCGGTCGACGACGACGGCGCCGAGCTGCTTCAGCAGCAGCTCCGCCGTGAAGTTGTCGCTCTCCTTGTCCATGAAGCGGATGATCGACGCGAGCGGCGGCGACTGGACCGCCGCCAGCGGGGTCGAGAAGTCGGCGGCGCGGCCGAGCGAGACGCGGCCGTCGACGGCCACCCCTGCCGCGCGCAGAGCGGTGCGGAAGGCCGTCGCCGCGGCGAGGGCCGGCGAACGCGTCACGTAGCCGCCGATGCGCGCCCGGTTGACCACGAGCGCCGAGAGCGGCGGCGACTCGCCGATGTAGTAGCTCGGCTTCCAGCCGGCGACGGTGCGCCGCGCATCGAAGTACGTCTCGTCGCCGACGATGCCGCCGCTCACGTGGCGGATGCCGAGCGTGCGCACCTGCAGCGCCAGCGACCGCAGGCCCGCCGTGGAGAGCGTCGGATCGCCGCCGCCCTTGAGCACGAGCGTCCCGTCGAACGTTGTCCCGTCCTGCGAGCCCTCGCCGAGCACGTCCGTGTCGATCCGGTACGACGGGCCGAGGTTGGACAGGGCCGCATACGTCACGGGCAGCTTCTCGTTCGAGGCGGGGGCGAGCGCGAGCGCGGAGTTCTGGGTGAAGAGGGCGGCGCCGGTGGTGAGATCCATGGCGACCGCGGCGGAGCGGCTCGGGGCGACGTGCGGGACGCGCAGCGCCTTCGCCAGCCGGGCCTGGAGGGGTGCCTGCTGCGCGCCGGCGGCGACCGGGCTCGCCAGGGCGACGACAAGCAGGACGAGTGCGAGTCGCGAAGATAGGCCCATCGGAGGGAGAAGATAGTCCGGGCGGCCCATGTGCAACAACGCGCTGAGGCCGGATACTTGTGCGAACCGGCCACAAAGCCCCTCTCTGCACCTTGCCGCCCGTGATCCACGACGACATCCGCACCCTGCTCGAGGCGCCCGCCTCCGGCGAACAGGCTCCCACCCTCGACCGGATCGAGCACACGTTGACGGCGGGCTACGCCCGCGCGCTGGCGCTCGAGGCTGAGCGCTGGCGGATCGAGCGGCAGATCGCCGACGTCGCGGCGCGTCTTGGGGACGAGGTCACCGACGAGGACGCGTCCGAGCTCGCACAGCTCGGCAAGAGCCTCTCCTCCGCCGACGGCGACCTCGACAAGCTGCGGGCGCTGCTCGTCGCGCTGCGGAACCGCGCGGACGAGGTTCGCGCGGCCGCCTAGCAGCTAGACGATCCCGCTGCGGACGGCGTAGACGGCCGCCTGGATGCGGTTGTCGATCTGCAGCTTCATCAGGATGTTCGAGATGTGGTTCTTGACCGTCTTCGGGCTGATGTGCAGCTCCGCGGCGATCATCGCGTTGTCCTTGCCGTTCGCGATCAGCTTCAGCACCTCGATCTCACGCTCGGACAGCTCGGCCCGGATCGTCGTCTCGATCTCGGGCTGACGGTTCGAGGCGCGGAGGCGCTGCAGCACCTTGGCAGCGATGGTGGGCGAGATCAGCGACTCACCCAGCGAGGCCGCGCGGATGCCGGCGATCAGCTCCTGGATCGAGGAGTCCTTGAGCAGGTAGCCGCATGCGCCGGCGAGGATCGCATCGATGACGTCGTTGTCCTGGTCGGAGATCGTCAGCATCAGGACCCGCGTCAGCGGCGCGATCGTCGAGATGTGGCGCGTGGCCTCGACGCCGCCCATGCCCGGCATGTTCAGGTCCATCACGACGACGTCCGGCGCGAGCTCCTGCACGATCTTGAGCGCCTCCTGACCGGCGGCCGCTTCCCCGACCACCTGGACGCCCTCGGCCTCGAGCAGGTTTCTCAGCCCGGTCCGGAAAAGGTCGTGGTCGTCCACGATCAGGACGCGGACGTCCTCCAACGGTCGTTGGTCGAGACTCGCGGGCGTGCTCATCGCTGGGCGCTCAGTGCAGCGAGATCGTAACCGTGCGCCGGCCCCACGCGAGGGCATCGGCGAGGGTCGGGAACCAGAGGTCGATGGTGCTGCCGCTGACCGAGCTGCCGGTGTCCGCGGCAACGCCCTCGCCGTAGCCGGGGATGGTCATGCGCGTCCCGAGCGGGATCACGGCCGGGTCGACGGCGACAACGCCGTAGCCGACGGGCAACCCGGTCGACGTGTGCCCCGCGAGCGAGTAGCCGGTCGCCGTGACGGTGATCGCGCCGGGCGCAACCGTGACCGGCGCGGCGGGTGCCGGCGCTTTCGCCTGGATCGTCTGTGCCTGCTCCACGACACGGCGCGCGTGCGAGTCGAGAGCGGCGACCTGCCGCGCGGTGAGCTGCCGCTCCCGCGCGAGCGAGGCCAGGTAGCGGACGCGCGCCGCGCGCGCGCGCTCGAGCCCGGCGGTGGTTGCGCGGGCGCGCGCTTCGAGCGCCTGCGCCTCGCGCACCTGAGATGCAAGCTTGCTCGTAAGCTGGACGAGCTGCGCACGTCCGCGTTGCGTGTCCGTCACCGCGGCTTCGCCCTGTCGCGCACTCTGCTCGAGGTCGTTCAGGCGAGTGACGGCGTCCTCGAGCGACGCGGAGCCGAGCAGGATCGCAAGCGCGTTCGGCTCTCCTTCCTCGTACAGCGTGCGCAGATGCGACGCAAGCAGACGTTGCGAAACACGGACGTTCCGTGCGACGACGGTCACGTCGCGTCTCACCTGCCGCTGTTCGTCGCGCAATGCAGTCACGCGCGCATGGATCCGCGCGAGCTCCGTGTGTGCGCGCGCGAGGCGCGAGTCGAGCGCGTACAGCCCGAGCAGCGCGCTGTGCGAGCGCGCGACGAGGACGCGCTGGTGCCGTTGCAGGCCAGCTTTGTTCTGCGCTCCCGCCAGGGACGCGCCGGCGAAAACTGCCACGAGGAGCGCGAGCCCGAGGGCGAGGCGGCTCTCCCGTCCACCACGCACGGGGGCGACCCTACCAACCGACGCTGGTCGCGGCCCTCGTCACAAAGGGGGATGTTTCGGCCGCGTTATGGCCGTGAATCCGCCGAAACCGCCGACTTTGTGCGGTCCATGTACTTGCCAGGAAAGGGCAGATTATGGCTCGGAAAGCGGTTGCAGCCATCCGAAAGCGCTGCTAGGGTGCCGAACTTGTGCGGACCGGCCCCCTCCGGCACCGTGCCTGCCGACTCAGTGCATTCCTGGTGAAGCGACAGGCGCAGGCAGTTCTTCTCGGCGTAGTCGCGCTTGTTGCGGCGGCGTCGGCGAACGCCGATCCGGGCAGCGTTGCGGCGAAGCAGGCGCAGGCACAGCAGGTGCTGTCGCAGATTCAGCAGATCGACACGAGCCTCGGTGCCGCGGTGGAGCAGTACAACCTCGCCAGCGTCAAGTTGCACAAGATCGAAGGCGACATGCGCGAGAACAAGAAGCAACTCACGCTCGCGCGCGCGAATCTGAAGATCTCGCAGAAGTCACTTGCCGCACGACTCGTGACGGCGTACACGTCGACGGAGGACAACTCGACACTCGCCGTGCTGCTCGGGTCGACGAGCCTCGAGGACTTGCTCAATCGCGTCGAGACGATCAACTCGACGTCGTCACAGGACGCGAACATCGTCCGCCAGGTGCGCTCGTCGAAGCTGGCGATCCAGCAGCACGAGCGCGAGCTGCGCAACGCACACGAGGCGCAGCAGCAGATCGTCGCGCAGAAGGCTGCGCAGCGCCGGCATATCGAGTCGCAGCTGGCCGCGAGGCGCTCGCTGCTGTCGTCGATCCGCGGCGAGATCCAACGGATGAAGGCGGCGGAGGCGGCGCAGCAGCGCCGGCTCGAGGCTGCGGCGCAGGCGCGGATCGCGAACCAGTCCGCGCCGCCGGTCACCGGTGTCGGTGTCGGAGCGTCGACACCCGAAGGCTCGACCGTCGCGCCCCCGAACGTCCACGGCGGCGTCGTCGGGATCGCGATGCACTACCTCGGCGTGCCGTACGTCTGGGGCGGTGCCTCGCCGCGCGGCTTCGACTGCTCAGGTCTCGTGATGTACGTCTTCGCCCAGATCGGCGTCTCGCTGCCGCACAGCAGTTACGCGCAGGCGGGGATGGGGACACCGGTTTCCATCAGCCAGCTTCAGCCGGGCGACCTCGTCTTCTTCACCGGCGCCAGTCACGAGGGCATCTACATCGGGGGCGGCCAGTTCGTCCACGCCCCACACACGGGCGACGTCGTCAAGATCTCGTCGCTGAGCGGTTACTACGCCTCGGCGTTCTACACCGCGCGTCGCATCTAGCTCGCGACGCGGAGCAGCGACAGCCAGAGCACAGCCGCGACGGCCAGCGGCAGGACGAGCCACGCCGTCGCCCACGTCGTCGCCAGCGCCGCCGTCAGCCCGAGCGCGAGTGCGATCCCGGCCGCGACGCGCCAGTCGTCGCCCACGATGAAGTCCCACCAGAAGTGAAGGAAGCGCCTCATGCAGGCGCGAGCCGGCGTCGGCGCAGCGCGCCGACGTAGGTGAGAGACACTGCGAGGACGAACGCGAGTACGACCGGCAAGGCGGCGTCGTCACCGGGCCAGTCGACCCCCGCGCCCTCGGCGCCCCAGAAGGTGCCGAACGTCGTCAGCATCACACCGACGGCAAACGCAAGCGTGTTCTCCGGCACCCGGCTGAGCGGCCCGCGCACGACGACGCCGGCGATCACGACGAGGACGAGGGCGGCGACGGCGCCCGCGACCGCGAGCGGAATGCTCCCCTGTGTGCTGCCGAACGTGAGGACGATGAACGCGACCTCGAGGCCCTCCAGCAGCACGCCCTTGAACGAGACTGTGAACCCGTACCAGTCGACGCCCGCGCGTTCCTCGTGCTCGGCGGCGCGGGCCGCCGCGGCCTCGCGCTCGTAGACCGAGTCCTCGTCGCGGACGGCACGCCAGCCGCTCGCGCGCAGGATCGCCTTGCGCAGCCACTGCAGCCCGAAGACGAGCAGCAACGAGCCGACGACGAGCCGCAGCACCTCGATCGGGATGACTGTGAGCGCCGGCCCGAGGGCGGCGACGATCACCGCCAGCGCGAGCGACGCCACGGCGGCGCCGGCGAGCGCCGAGCGCCAGCCGCGCGTGACGCCCATCGCCAGGACGATCGTGAGCGCTTCGACGGCTTCGACGGCGCTCGCCAGGAACGCGGACGCGACGAGGAAGGCGTCGTTCAGGAGTAGAGCGCCTCGACGTCGACGGCGAAGTGGTCCAGGACGACCCGACGCTTGAGCTTGAGCGTCGGCGTCACTTCGTCTTCCTCGGCGCTGAAGTCTCGGGGGAGGATCGCGTAGCGCTTGATCTGCTCGTACCGGGAGAGGTCGCGGTTGACGTCCTCGACCAGGCGTTCGATCTCGGAGCGCGCCTCGTCGGGCGTCGTCGTCTCGACGACCGTGATCAGCGCAGCGACGTAGGGGCGGCGGTCGCCGACGACGAGCGCCTGCGACACGAGCGGGTGCATCTTCAGCGCGTTCTCCAGGTTCTGCGGGGCGACGTTCTTGCCGCCCGCGGTGACGAGGATGTCCTTCTTGCGGTCGGTGATCGTGAGGAAGCCGTCGTGGTCGATGTGGCCGAGGTCGCCGGAGCGGAGCCAGCCGTCGCCCGGCAGCACCTCCTGCGTCGCGCGCTCGTCCTTGAAGTAGCCGGCGAAGATCGTGTCCGTCTTGATCAGCACCTCGCCGTCGTCGGCGATGCGAAGCTCCACGCCGGGCAGAGCCGGGCCGACCGTGCCGAAGCGGAAGCGCGACGGCTGGTTCACGGTCGCCGCGGTCGTGCACTCGGTCAGGCCGTAGCCCTCGAGGATGAGGATGTCGAGGGCGTGGAAGAACTCCACGATCTCCTTGGCGAGCGGCGCGCCGCCGGAGATCCCGATGCGCAGCCGGCCGCCGAGCCGCTCCTTCACCTTCGAGTAGACCAGCCGGTCGGCGACCCGGTGCCGCAGCGCGAGCCACCGCGGCAGCTCGCGGCCGCTCTGGCGCAACTCGCTCGCCTGGCGGCCGATGCCGAGCGCCCACTCGATCAGCGCGCGCTTGACGCCCGTCTCCTCGGCGAACTTCGTCGTGATGCCGGTGTGGACTTTCTCGTACACGCGCGGCACGCTCGGGAAGACGGTCGGCCGTACGGCCGGGAGCGCGTCGGCGACGGCGTACGGATCCGGGCAGAAGGCAATCGTGTAGCCCATCTGCGCGCCGCCGAGCGCCATGCAGCGGCCGAAGTTGTGCGCGAGCGGCAGGAACAGCAGCATGACGTCGCCGGTGACGGTGAAGTCGTCGACGCCGTGGACCTTGTTGGTCATCGCGTAGTAGTGGCGGTGGAGGATCATGCAGCCCTTCGGCGGCCCCGTCGTTCCGGAGGTGTAGATGTAGGTGTAGAGGTCGTCCTCGCCGACCTCTGCCGCGGCACGCTCCACCGCCTTGGGCTCCAACTGCGCGTGCGCGCGGCCGCGGGCCCGGAGGTCGTCGAAATCGGCGAACGTCAGGACGTGGTCCAGCGCTGCGCCGCCGACCTTCCGCCGTTGCTCGTCGTCCTCGCAGAGGACGCCGACGGCCTCGGAGTGCTCCAGCACGTAAGCGACGTCGCGCGGGGAGCTGTTCATGTAGATCGGCGCCGTCACCGCTCCGATCAGCGCGAGCGCGAA
>DATIDT010000085.1:0-49230 GCA_035456125.1 Gaiellaceae bacterium | reverse complement strand
CGCGTGCAGGCGCAGCCCGGCTACATGAACGACCTGGAGCCGTATCCGGCGAACGCGCATGCCGGCGCGAGCCGCTCGATCTACGACTAGCGGACGGCGTACAGGCGCCACTCGCCGGGGACGCCTTTGAGCTCGCGCGTGCCGCGGTCCTCGAAGTCGATCCCCGAGCCTGCGACGAGATCCTTGACCGTCTGTGAGACGAGCACCTCGCCGGGGGCCGCCTGAGCTGCGACGCGGGCGCCGGTATGGACGGCGATCCCGCGAACGGCGTCTCCGGCGAGCTCGACCTCGCCCGTATGCAGCCCGGCTCGGATCTCCAGGCCGAGCGTGCGCACGGAATCGACGATCGCCTTTGCGGAACGGATCCCGCGGGCGGGCCCGTCGAACGTCGCGAAGAAGCCGTCGCCGGCGGTGTCGATTTCGCGGCCGCGGAAGCGCGCGAGGTCGCGACGGACGAGCTCGTGGTGGCGGTCGACGAGGTCGCGCCAGCGGCGGTCGCCCAGGTCTCGTGCTCGCCCCGTCGAGCCGACGATGTCGGTGAAGAGCACAGTGGACACCACACGATCGGGTGCTTCGGGCTCGCGGACGCCGGTGAGGAACTCCCGGATCTCTGCCACGATCTCGTCGCTGGCTTCCGTCCAGAGAGAGTGATCCTCTCCGGGGAGCTCGACGTACCTGGCCCCGGGGATGTGCCGGGCGAGAAAGCGGCCGTTCTCGACGTGGCAGACGCGGTCGCCCGAACGGTGGAGCACGAGCGTCGGGACCTTCACAGCAGGGACGATGTCGCGCACGTCGATCTCGAACGCCATCCGCATGAAGGCGATCGCATCGCGCGGAGTCGCGGACTGCACCTGCAGCCGACCGAGCAGCGCGCGCAGTGTCTCGTCGCCCGCCCGGCTCGGAATGAACGTCTCGAGGAACGTGCCCTTTCCCCAGCGGGCGACCACGGTGTCGGGATCCATGAACGCCTCGAACTCCTCGCGGCCCGCCTCGCCCCACGGCCAGTCCTCCGTGCGCTCTTCCTTGACCTCCGCCCCGGCGAGGATCAGCGCCCGCGTTCGCTCCGGGTAGGTCGCCGCGAACAGGATCGAGAGCGGGCCTCCCTCGGAGACGCCCATGAGCGCCGCGGTCTCGGAACCGGCCGCGTCCATCACCGCCCTGATGTCATCCATACGCTCCTCGAGGGTTCCGAAGTGGACGCGATCCGACAGACCCATTCCACGCTTGTCGAACGCGATCAGACGCGCAAACGAGCCGAGGCTCTCGCAGAGCCGCCGGTACTCCGGCAGCTCCCATAGCACCTCGAGGTTCGTGAAGGCACCCATCGCCATGACGAGGTCGATCGGGCCCTCGCCGACGACCTGATACGCGACGTGGACGTCTCCACTACGCGCGTACCGGACCGGCGCCGCGCTCACGGCACCGGAACGCGCACCGACTCGCAGCCCGTCGCGCGGCCGTCGTCGCCGCACTCGACGAGCACTCCCTCGATGCGAACGTCGCCCGACGCAGTCTCGAAGCGGACGGGCATCGACGTGCGCATCGCGCGGACGGCGAGCTCGACCTGCACGCCGATGACCGAGTCGTGCGGGCCGGTCATCCCGGCGTCGGTGATCGCCGCCGTCCCACCGGGCTCGACGCGCGCATCGTTCGTCTGCACGTGCGTGTGCGTCCCGATCACGGCGGTGACCTTGCCGTCGAGGTACTTCGACATCGCGACCTTCTCGCTCGTCGCCTCGGCGTGCATGTCGAGCACGATGATCGGCGTGCGCTTCCGGGCCTCGGCGACCAGCTCGTCCACGACCTCGAACGGATTGATCGGCGGGCTGAGGAAGAGGGAGCCGAGCAGGTTGAGGACGGCGACCCCGTCGACGACGATCAGCCCCTTCCCCGGAGCGCGCGCCGACAGGTTCGCCGGGCGCACGATGCGGTCGCTCTCCTTCAGGTAGGGCACGATCTCGCCTCGCCGCCACACGTGGTTGCCGAGCGTGATTGCGTCGGCGCCCGCGGCGAGCATCTTGTCTGCGAGCTTCGGCGTGATGCCGACGCCGTCCGCGAGGTTCTCGCCGTTGAGGATGCAGACGTCCGCGCGGAGCTCCTCCTTGAGCGACGGCAGGCGCTCCTCGATCGCACGCCGGCCGGGGACGCCGACGACGTCGGCAATGAAAAGGATCTTCATCTCGCGGCTTAGGGCAGGCTGAGCGTCGCCGCGGGCCGCAGCTCGATGGAGACGTGGTTCCCCGAGTCCTGCGCGTACTTCGCGAGCGCTTGCTTCTCGACGCCCGAGAAGTCGACGACGCGGCCGACCTTCGTCGATGACGCCGCGATCGACGCACCGACGCTCAGCGCGGGGTCGGGCGTCACGTGTGTCAGCGACACGACGAGCGACGGTGCCGCCGACGGCTGGATGTCGATGCGTGCGCCGTACGGCTGCCCGTTCAGGACGTAGTCGCTGATGCCGACGATCGTCCCGTCGACGGGCGCGTACACGTCCGTGCCGGCGGCGGCGCCGACGTCGAGCGCGGCCGTGTCGCCGCCGCTGAGCTGGTAGTAGACGAAGCCGCCTCCGCCGCCGCCGAAGATCTTGTGCGCGAGCCGCGCGAGGGCGCCCTCGTTGCCCTGGTGGCCGAGCGGTGTCAGCGGCAGGACGCCGCCGTCCGACGAGTGGTAGCCGATCGCGGTCACACGGCTCTGGGCGATCGGCAACTGGATCCGGAGCCCGTTGTGAAGCGCGACCGTCAAGGGCATCGGTGGCCCCACGGGGAGCAGCCGGCTCGACGGGCCGGGCAGCGCCTGCGACACGTCCTTCGTCGCGCTCTGCCCGAACGCGGTCACGAACAGCGTCCCGAGCAGGGCTCCGGAGACGACTGTGAGGACGACGAGACGGCGCGCGCGGTGCACAGGCTGGCGTTTGCGCACGCGCTCTCGCCGCCCACGTGCCGCGGGCGCCTGGCGGGAGGGGGCCGGCATCCGCGGCACCGTACCACCCTTTCGCCGCTCGGGCGGCTCGACCCAGAGCTCCGCCGGGTCGAGCGCGGCGCTTCCCGCGACGGCGTGGCTCCAGTCCCAATCCCACGCACGCGCACGAAGCTGTACGACGACAGCGGTACGATCGTTCGCATGCCCCCGGGGGCGGCGAAGATCGAGGTTCCGCGCTGGATCCAGCTGGTGGGGCTGCCGCTCCTGCTGATCCTCCTGTGGATCGTGGCGGGCGCGGTCCGTCACGTCGTCTTTCTCTTCCTCGTCGCCTTCCTCGTCGCGCTGCTGCTGAGCCCGCTCGTCCGTCTGGTGCAGAGGGTCCGGCTCCCCCGCGGCTTCGCAGTCGCGCTGGTGTACCTCGTGTTCGCGGTTGCGCTGGTCGCCGCCATAGGGGCGCTCGGGACCGTTCTCGTCAACGAGACGAAGACGGCCGCGAAACGGGTCGATTCCTACTTTACGGACGTGAACGGACAAACCCACCAGGTCGCCGCCGACCGCGACGTCGACCACTTGCAGCAGTGGCTGAACACACACGGGCTGCGCTCGGTCCACGTGCAGAAGCGCGGGCACCAGCTCGTGCGCGACATCCGCAAGCACGACATCGGCAAGTACACGAACAAGGTCGTCGACTTCCTGGAGGGCGCTGCGATCTCGATCGGGAAGCTGCTGTTCAGCCTGATCGTGCTGATCGTGGTCTCGGTCTACATGCTCCTCGACCTACCACGCCTCGCGCGCGCGATCGACAAGCGTTTCCCGCCGCATCCGCCGTCCGAGTCGCTGCTCGTCCGGATGGAGCACTCGCTCGTCAGCTACGTGAAGGGGCAGGCGCTCGTGTCGTTGATCATCGGGACGAGCGCCGGCGTCGGCATCTGGCTGCTCGGCGCGATCGGCGCGTTGCCCGGCGGCGAGAAGTACGCGCTCGTGTTCGGTGCGTGGGTTGCGATCACCGAGCTGATCCCGTACCTCGGTCCGTGGCTCGGCGCGATCCCGCCGTTCGTCTATGCGTTCGTCGTGCATCCGATCTCGGCGCTCTGGGTCTTCCTGCTCTTCCTGGGCATCCATCAGGTGGAGGGGCACATCGTCGTCCCGAACGTGATGGGCAGCGCGCTGCGGCTGCACCCGCTGCTCGTGATCTTCGGCCTGCTCGCCGGCGGCGAGATCTACGGCCTGCCCGGCGCGCTGATCGCTCTGCCGCTGCTCGCCGCAGGACGTGCGGCATGGGAGTTCTTCGCCGAGCGCGTCGAGCTCGAGTCATGGGAGAAGGGCGGCGTCCCGCCCGTCGAGGTGGAGCTCGAGGAGGCTCCGCCGCCGGCGGCAGCCCAGCGCTGAGGCGTACGCTCTCGGCGTGAGCACGTTCCCGGTCACGCGCCTGCGGCGGCTGCGGCGCACGAGCGGCATCCGCGACCTCGTCCGCGAGACGCGGCTCGACCTCGACGAGTTCGTCATGCCGCTCTTCGTCGGCCCGCAGGCGTTCCCGAACGACGACCTGCCCGGCATGCGCCGGCATTCGCTCGAGACGCTCGTCGCCGAGGCGGAGGAGCTCGAGCGGCTCGGCGTGCGCGCGGTGATCCTGTTCGGCATCCCGGACGAGAAGGACGAGGAGGGATCGGGCGCCTACGACGACGACGGCATCGTCCAGCGCTCGTTGCGCGCGCTCGGCGGCTCGAGCCTGGTCCGCCTCACGGACGTGTGCCTTTGCGAGTACACGTCGCACGGTCACTGCGGGGTGATCCACGACGGGGAGGTCGTGAACGACGAGACGCTGGAGCTGATCGCGCGGACGGCCGTCAGCCACGTCGAGGCAGGCGCCGACGCTGTGTGCCCGAGCGACATGATGGACGGCCGGGTTGCCGCGATCCGCGAGGAGCTTCCGGAGACGCCGATCGTCGCGTACTCGGCCAAGTACGCGTCGGCGTTCTACGGGCCGTTCCGCGAGGCCGCCGAGTCCGCGCCGGCGTTCGGCGACCGCCGCGGCTACCAGATGGACCCGGCAAACGTGCGCGAGGCGCTGCGCGAGTGCGAGCAGGACGTCGCCGAGGGCGCCGACGTGCTGATGGTCAAGCCGGCCCTTCCGTACCTCGACGTGATCCGCGCCGTCCGCGAGCGCTTCGACCTGCCGCTCGCCGCCTACAACGTGTCGGGCGAGTACGCGATGGTGAAGGCCGCTGCCGCGAAGGGGTTCCTCGACGAGCGCCAGGCGGCGCTCGAGTCGCTGACTGCGATCAAGCGCGCCGGCGCCGATCTGATCGTCTCGTACTGGACGAAGGAGCTCGCCTCCTGGCTCTAGGCACGCGCAGCGAGCTGTATCGCCGCGCGCTCGAGCTGATTCCCGGCGGCGTCAACTCGCCGGTGCGCGCGATGCGCGCGGTCGGGCTGGACGAGCCCGTCTTCATGAGGCGCGGCGAGGCCGCGCACATCGAAGACGTCGACGGCAACCGCTACGTCGACTGGGTGATGTCGTGGGGGCCGCTCCTCTTCGGGCATGCCGACGCCGAGACGGTCGAGGCGGTGGTCGAGGCGGCTGAGGACGGAACCAGCTTCGGCGCGCCGACCGAGGCCGAGGTCGAGCTCGCGGCGGAGATCGTCGACGCTGTTCCGTCGGTCGAGAAGGTGCGGCTCGTGTCGTCCGGTACCGAGGCAGCGATGAGCGCGGTGCGGCTTGCCCGCGCGTTCACGTCGCGTGACCGGGTCCTCAAGTTCTCCGGCTGCTACCACGGTCACGTCGACGCCTTGCTCGCGAATGCCGGCTCCGGGTTCGCGACGCTCGGGATTCCCTCGACACCGGGAGTCCCGACGAGGGTCACCGAGCACACGATCGTCGCGCCGTACAACGATGTCGACGCGGCCGCGGCGGCCGTCGCCCGATACGGCGAGGGGCTCGCCGCGATCATCGTCGAGCCCGTCGCCGGAAACATGGGCGTCGTCCCGCCCGAGCGCGGGTTCCTGACCGCACTGCGCCGGCTGTGCGACGGCTCCGGCGCGCTGCTGATCTTCGACGAGGTCATCACCGGCTTCCGCGTCGCTCGCGGCGGCGCGCAGGAGCTGTACGGCGTGACGCCGGATCTGACGATCCTCGGCAAGATCGTCGGCGGCGGCCTGCCCCTCGCGGCGTTCGGCGGCCGCGCCGACGTGATGGACCGGCTCGCGCCGCGCGGCGACGTCTACCAGGCGGGGACGCTGTCGGGAAACCCGCTCGCGACCGCGGCCGGGCTCTCGGTCCTACGGCGCCTGCGCGACGAGGGCGTCTACCGCGAGCTCGAAGGCAAGGCGGCGCGGCTCGAAGCCGGCCTGGCGCAGCACGGACACGTGCAGCGCGTCGGCGCGATGGCAACGCTCTTCATGCACGACGGCCCGGTGCGCAACTTCGACGACGCGCAGCAGAGCGACACCGAGCGCTACGGCGCGCTCTTCCGCCACCTGCTCGCGCGCAGCGTGTACGTCGCGCCGAGCCAGTTCGAATGCATGTTCGTCTCGCTCGCTCACGGCGACGAGGAAATCGACCGTACGATCCAGGCCCTTGTCGATCTCGACGGCTGACCTCTGGGACACGATCGCGGACGAGGCCGGCCGCGAGAGCGACCTGTGGACCGCCGCGCTGCGCCCGCGCGAAGACCAGCAGCGCGAGCCGGTCTTCTCCCCGCTCGGCGAGGAGCGCTACGCCCTCGGCATCGAGACGATCTACGAGGGCTACCTCCTCCACTACGGCGGCTCGCGCCTGTTTGCGCCCGAGGACGGCGACGCCGCACTGCTCCTGGGCGACTACCTGTACGCGCACGGCCTCGTGCGGATCGAACAGGCGGGGACCGTCGAGGCGGTGAGTGACCTCGCCGAGCTGATTGCGATCTGCTCGTACCTTCGTGCCGAGGCGGTCGCGGGTGACGGCGCCGCCTGGGCGGCGACCGCCTCGGCGCTCGGCCGCGGCACCCTCGACGAGGGGCGATCGTCGCTCAGGCTCGACAACGATCCGGCGCCGCTCGAGCGGGTCGCGCGGGCGACGGCAGGCGACGCGAAGGTCGACGCCGCCCTCGCTGCTCATCGACGACGCCTGCGGTAGAGTCGCCCGCAATGCTCGCCGTGCTGCACGTGCTCGTCGCCGCCGAGGACGCGGCGACCGAAGGCCGGAAGGTCATCACCGGCATGCTCGTCGTCGGCCTGATCTTCATCAGCGTGATCGCGATCGGCCAGACGTTGCACTGGTTGCGGCACCGGCGCCAGTAGTGCAGCCTTGAGCCGCGATGCCGCGCTGGAGCCGGCGTTGCAGTCCCTAAACTGACCTGCGATGGCGCCGCCGCGTGACCTGCGCGAGTGGATCGCGCGACTCGAGCGCGAGGGTGAGCTCGTTCGCGTCGCGGCGGAGGTCGATCCCGACCTCGAGATCACGGAGATCAACGATCGTGTCGTCAAGGCCGGTGGCCCTGCGCTGCTGTTCGAGAACGTGAAGGGCTCCGAGCACGCGCTGCTCATCAACCAGTTCGGCACCGAGCGGCGGATGTCGATGGCCTTCGACGCGCCCACGCTCGACGCGGTCGCGCAGAAGCTCAGCGATGTGCTCGAGATGCAGCCGCCGCAGGGTCTCGTCGAGAAGGTCCGCGGGCTGCAGAAGCTGAAGTCGATCGCAGACTCGCGACCGAAGACCATCCGGAGCGCGCCGTGCCAGGAGGTCGTCCTCGAAGGCGACGCCGCTTCCCTCGACCTGCTCCCGGTCCAGACGTGCTGGCCGGGCGACGCCGCGCCGTTCATCACGCTCCCGGCCGTGATCACGCACGACCCGCACAGCGGCACCCGCAACGTCGGCATGTACCGCATGCAGAAGCTCGGCCCGCGCACCACGGCGATGCACTGGCAGATCCACAAGGACGGGCGCGCGGACTACCTCGCGACCGACGGGAAGATCGAGGTCGCGGTCGCGCTCGGGCTCGACCCGGTGACGACGTACTCGGCGAGCGCGCCGCTGCCGAAGCACATCGACGAGCTGATGCTCGCCGGCTTCCTGCGCGGCGAGTCCGTCGAGCTGGTGCGCGCGAAGACAGTCGCGATCGAGGTGCCCGCCAACGCGGAGATCGTCCTCGAGGGCTACATCGCGAAGGACGAGCTCACCGAGGAGGGACCGTTCGGCGATCACACGGGCTACTACACGCCGCCGGAGCAGTTCCCCGTCTTCCACCTCACCGCGCTGACGATGCGGCGCGATGCGATCTATCCGTCCATCGTCGTCGGCAAGCCGCCGCAGGAGGATGCGTGGCTCGGCAAGGCGACCGAGCGGATCTTCCTGCCCGCGATCCGGATGACCGTCCCGGAGCTCGTCGACTACGACCTGCCGGTCGCGGGAGCGTTCCACAACTGCTGCATCGTGTCGATCCGCAAGGCGTTCCCCGGACATGCACAGAAGGTGATGCACGCGATCTGGGGGCTCGGGATGCTGAGCCTGACGAAGGCGGTCGTCGTCGTCGACGAATGGGTCGACGTCCACGACTACGAGGAAGTGCTCTTCCGCGTCGGCGCGAACGTCGATCCGCAACGCGACGTGCTGATCACCGAGGGCCCGCTCGACCATCTCGACCACGCACCGACACGCCAGTTCTACGGCGGGAAGATGGGAATCGACGCCACGCACAAGGGGCCGCAGGAGGGCACGCGGGAATGGCCGCCGGAGATCGAGATGACGCCGGCGGTGAAGGAGCTGGTCGGCCGGCGCTGGGCCGAGTACGGCATTCCGCTCGATCCTGCTGCAGGAAACGGCCGGATCAGTCAGAGTCCCCGGCCGTTGCGTCGTTTGTTACGTCGTTGACACACGGAAGAGGGCGGGAGTTGAATCCAACGTGATGGAGCCCCAGCACGGGGATCGGCCGCATCTTTCCGGGCCGTCGCTGTACCCGATCGCGTTCGCGGCGGGCGTCGCGTGCATCCTCGTCGGGCTGATCGTCAGCCCCCTCGTGATCGCGCCGATCGGCGCCGGCATCGCTGTCTTCTTCGGCTACCTCTGGGCGCGCGACGCGACGATGGAGTACCGGAAGACGCCCGAGCCGATCGAGCCCGAGCGCGCCGAGGCGGCGCAGGCCGCGCCGGCCGCTCCGCCGATCCCGGCGCACGAGGGGGAAGCGGCCATGCCCGAGCCGGAGCCGGGTGAGCGCTTTCCGCGCAGCCGCTTCCTCGAGGCGTCGACCCTCGGCCTCGGGGCGGTCATCGGCGGGCTCGTCACGGTTCCCGTCGTCGGCTTCATGGTCGTGCCGGCGTTCAAGGGCCAGGGCTATCCCAGCGTCGACCTCGGCCCGCTCGAGAACTTTCCCGAGGGCAAGTGGTTCATCACGACCTTCTTCCAGCACCCCGAAGCGGGCAACGTCTCGCGGCGCACGGTTTACCTGCGCAACAACGGGCAGCTCAACGGCGAGCCGAGCTTCACGATCATCTCGAACCGTTGCGCGCACCTCGGTTGCCCGGTTCAGCCGAACGGGCCGATCCAGTCCGACCAGAAGGCGGTCGACAAGGAGAAGGCCGGTCAGCGCGTGACGAGGATTCCGATGATCCCGGCCGGCGGCTTCGGCTGTCCCTGCCACGGCGGCCAGTACGACCCGGAAGGCAACCGCACCGCGGGCCCGCCGGTGCGCGCGCTCGACCGCTTCAACTTCTCGATCGTGAACGGCCACCTCGTGCTCGGGGCGCCGTTCAGCGTCACGCACGTCGACGGCGAGGGCAAGAACGCCAAGATCCACGCGGCCAAGCTTGCGGGCCCCGGCCAGCACATCGACGGCTGGGAGCAGGTCTTCTACCCGGTGCAGCCGCCTCACTGATGGCCGTCGCACCAGCGAAGACGAGGAAGTCGGAGCGGCGCCAGAAGATGGGGGCCGCCGTCACGTATCCGCTCGACTGGCTCGAGGAGCGCTCCGGCCTCGTCGGCGGGATCCGCTACTTCCTCTTCCGCAAGGTGCCGGGCGACACCAACTGGTTCCACACGCTCGGCTCGGCGACGCTGACGGCGTTCCTCGTGCAGGCGCTGACGGGCGCCATCCTCGCGATGTACTACCAGCCGGACCCGGCGACGGCGTACCAGTCGATCAATCACATCACCAACGACGTGACGCTCGGCTGGCTCGTCCGCGGCATGCACAAGTGGGGCGCCAGCGTCTTCATCATCCTGATGTTCTTCCACATGGCGCGCGTGTTCCTGTTCGGCGCCTACAAGTACCCGCGCGAGCTGAACTGGATCATCGGCGTGATGCTGCTGACGGTCGGCATGCTGGAGGGGTTCACGGGCTACCTGCTGCCGTGGGACCAGACGGCGTACTGGGCGACGGTCGTCGGCATCAACCTGAACGGGACGGCGCCGATCCTCGGTCCGTTCCTCGCCGACTTCTTACGCGGCGGCGCCGAGATCGGCGGCGACACGCTCACCCGCTTCTACTCGATGCACATGCTCCTGATCCCGGGGCTGATCTTCGCGCTGATCGGCCTGCACCTGTACCTCGTCGTACGTCTGGGAGTCTCGTCGCCCCCGTGGTCGCGTGAGGCGGCCGGCGGGCTGGGTGCAGGGGCCGACTACGAGGCGCCCAGCGGCAACGGGCGCGTCGGCCTGACGGAACCGACGGCTCGGAGCGGCTACCGCCGGAACGGGGACGAGTAGTGTCGACGCTCGAAGAACGCCGCTCCGGTTTCCAGCGGTACAAGGAAGACGTCAAGCGTCGCGGGAAGCCGTTCTTCCCGTACGCGATGTTCCACGACACGGTCATGAGCCTCGTCGTGGTGCTCGTGATCATCGGGCTCGCCTGCGTCTGGTACTTCACGAGCACCTCCGATCCCGAGGGGTGCAAGCCCAGCTGGAGCTCGTGCACGCTCGGGCCGCGCTATGCCGAGCCTGCCGATCCGGGGACGACGAACTTCGTGCCGCGTCCGGACTGGTACTTCTACTTCCTCTTCTACCTGCTGCGGATCTTCAAGTGGCCGGACACGGTCATTCTCGGCACCGTCGGCATTCCGACGATCCTGCTGATCATCTTGATCGTCCTGCCGTTCGTGGACTTGCGACGCGAGCGGAGGTTGTACCGGCGCCCGGTCGCGATCATCGCGGCCGTGCTCGTCGTCGTCTCGATGGGCGTGCTGACGTACAAAGGCGCGACGGCGAAAGAGGCGCTCGCGAGCGAGGTCGTCCAGGCGGTGCCGACGTGGGCACAGCGGCAAGGCTTCGCCGACAACAAGGCTGCCGTCGCCGGCGCGACCGTCTTCGCGAGCTCGGGCTGCACGGCGTGTCATACGTATCTCGGCACGGGCAGCTCCAACCTCGGCGCGCCGGACCTGTCGGCGATCGGCAAGGGTGGCCAGGGCGCACAGTTCTTCTCAAACTACGTCGCGGACCCGTCGAAGTTCGGCAACAACGTGATGCCGAAGTTCGGCGCGCTCGGCGACCAGAAGCTCCAACAGCTCGGGGAGTTCCTCGCGGCGTCGAAGGGCCCGAAGTAGGAGCGAACGCTCGCCGCTTCCTCGAGCGCTACGTGCGTAAGCCCGCGGCGCTCGGCGACCGGCGGCTCGCTCAGCTCGCGCTGTTCCTGGCAGCATCCAAGGGAACGGGCTGATGCGCGTCTTCCTCGGCATAACCGGCGCCTCCGGCGCGCCCTACGCGGCGCGGCTCGTCGAGGTGCTTGCACAGGCCGACGTCGAGCTCGGCATCTGCGCGTCCGGCGCCGGGATCGAGGTGCTCGCGACGGAGCTCTACGGCAACGCGCGGCTGTCGCGCGACGAGACCCTCGAGCGGCTGCTCGAGCAGGCGCGCGGCGGCACCGTCACCGTGTACGACCCAAACGACTGGAAGGCGCCGTACGCGAGCGGCTCGGCGAAGGTCGACGCGTACGTCGTCTGCCCGTGTTCGATGGGCACGCTCGGCACGATCGCGTCGGGCGCGATGTCGAACCTGATCCACCGGGCGGCCTCCGTTGCGCTGAAGGAGGAGCGGAAGCTGATCCTGATGCCGCGCGAGACGCCGCTCTCGACGATCCACCTGCGCAACATGCTCACGGTGAAGGAGGCCGGCGCGACTGTGCTCTTCCTCGCGCCGGGCTTCTACCACGGCGCCGAGTCGGTCGACGACCTCGTGAACTTCGTCGTCGGCCGCGCGGTCGACCTGCTTGGCCTCGACGTGGCCCTCGTGAAGAGGTGGGGAGACTGAGCGTCGCGTCTGGCAGGCTTCCCGCGGAGGGGGTGCGCGCGATGTTCGACCGTGTCGCGCCCGTCTACGACGCCATGAACCGCACGATGACCGCCGGCCTCGACCGGCGTTGGCGGCGCACGACCGCCGAGGCTGTCGTCCGACCGGGCGACGTCGTGCTGGACGCCTGCTGCGGCACGGGCGACCTCGCTCTGGCCGACGTCAACGCCGGGGGGCGCGTCATCGGGCTCGATTTCTCCGAGCGCATGCTGGAGCGCGCCCGTCGCAAGGCGCCTGAGGTCGAATGGGTGAACGGAGATCTGCTCGCATTGCCGTTCGGAGACGAAAGCTTCGACGCCGCGACCGTCGGTTTCGGCGTGCGCAACGTGGACGACCTGGAGCGTGCGCTGCGCGAGCTGCGCCGCGTGCTGCGTCCGGACGGACGACTGGGCATTCTCGAAATCACCCGCCCGCAGGGCGTGCTCTCACCCTTCTATCGGGTTTGGTTCGACGGAGTGGTGCCTCTTCTCGGCAAGCTGCTACCGGGTGGATCCGCGTACACGTATCTCCCCGCGAGCGTGCGGCGCTTCCCGGAGCCCTACGAGTTGGCTGCGTTGATCTCGGCCGCCGGCTTTCGCGACGTGGGTTACCGCATGTTCGCGGGCGGGATCGTTGCGCTGCACACGGCGGTCGCGGCGTGACGGCGCTCGCCGAGCTGCGCGACGCTCCCGGCCTCGACGCGTACCTCGCCGAGCTCGAGGACCGGCTCGAGGCGGCGGTCGGGCGGTACAACGGCATAGTCGCCGAGGTCGGGGGCGAGGCTCTCGCCGCCGGCGGGAAGCGGCTGCGGCCGCTGCTCGTCTATCTGTCGACTCCGCGCGCTGCGGAGCCGCCGGTCGTGGCCGGCGTGGCCGTCGAGCTCGTGCACCTCGCGACGCTGATGCACGACGACCTCATCGACGGCGCGAAGTTGCGCCGCGGACGGGCGTCGGCCTGGTCGGCGCACGGCCCCGGCGCCGCGCGCGCAGCCGGGGACTACCTGTTCGCGCGCGCGTTCGCGGAGCTGTCCGCGGTACGCGACGCGGAGTCGGTCGCCGTCCTTGCGAACGCGACGCTCTGCCTCGCGCGCGGCGAGGCGATGCAGCGCCGGCAGCGGTTCGATCCGGGCACGTCCATCGACGCATATCTCGAGCGCTGCACGCTCAAGACCGGGAAGCTGTTCGAGGCCGCGTGCCGGCTCGCCGGCGGCCCCGGCTCGTTCGGGCTCGCCCTCGGCGTCGCGTTCCAGATCATCGACGACATCCTCGACTGCTCCGGCGTGACGATCGAGACCGGCAAGATCGCCGGCACCGATCTGCGGGAGGGGACGCCGACGCTGCCCCTCCTGCTCGCCGCCCAGCGGGACGAGTCGATCCGTGAAGCGCTCGCCGGCCGCGTGCAGCTCGAAGGCGCTCTGCTCCGCGTCGCCTCGACCGGCGCGCTCGAGGAGAGCCGCGAGGTCGCGCTCGCCTACGCGCGCAGCGCGCGCGCCTGCCTGAACGGCGAGCTGCATCGCGAGGAGCTCGAAGCGTTGACCTACGCCGTCGTGGACCGGGAGCATTGATGGCGCTGCTCGAGCGCACCGACACGCTGGCCGACATCCGCGCGAAGGTGGAGGCGGGCGAGCGGCTCGACTTCGACGACGGCGTCGCGCTGATGGAGTCCGACGACCTGCTCGGCCTCGGCGAGCTCGCCGACCTCGCGCGGCGGCAACGCGGCGGCGACGATCGCGTCTTCTTCGTCCAGAACCTGTACCTGAACCAGACGAACGTCTGCCGTGTGAAGTGCAAGTTCTGCGCCTTCGCCGTCACGCAGAAACAGGCGGACGCGTACACCTATGCGCCAGAGCAGCTCGTCGAGGACGCGGTGCGCCAGCACGAGCTCAGCGGCTTCACCGAGATCCACATGGTCGGGGGCGAGAGCCCGCATGTCGACTTCGACTACTACGTCGGGATCGTGCGCTCGCTGCACCAGGCGCTCCCCGACGTGCACCTGAAGCTCTTCACCGCGAGCGAGATCCACCATATGACTAAGCTCTCCGGGCTGACGCACGAGGAGGTACTGCGTGTGCTTCGTGACGCCGGCCTCGGCTCACTCCCGGGCGGCGGCGCCGAGGTGTTCGCCGACCGCGTGCGCAAGCTGATCGCGCCGGGCAAGGAGCATCCGGACTTCTGGTTCCACACGCACGACACCGCGCACCGGCTCGGCATCCCGACGCACTGCACGATGCTCTACGGCCACGTCGAGACGTACGAGGAGCGCGTCGACCATCTTCTCCGCCTGCGCGACCAGCAGGACAGGACCGGCGGCTTCCTCGCATTCATCCCGCTCGCGTTCCATCCGGAGAACACCGTGTTCGAGCGGCGCGGCTGGCGTCACACGACAGGCTCGGAGGACCTGAAGCTGATCGCGGTTTCGCGCCTGCTGCTCGACAACATCCCGAACGTCAAGGCGTACTGGATCATGATGGGCCTCCCGCTCGCACAGGTCGCGCTGCACTTCGGCGCGAACGACGTGCAGGGGACGGTCGTGCGCGAGCAGATCTTCCACGCGGCCGGCGCTCGCACGGAGACGGAGCAGAAGATCCCGGAGCTCGTGCGTTTCGTCCGCGAGGCCGGCCGAGTCCCGGTGCAGCGCGACACCCTCTACAACGAGGTGCAGCGGTGGTGACCGCGTGGAGGGCCGAGGGATGATCAGGCTCGGCCGCATCTCCTACGTGAACATGGCGCCGGTCTTCTACCGGCTCGACGCGGAGGTCGAAGAGGTGCAGGGCGTGCCGACCGACCTCAACGGGCGCCTGCTCGCCGGCGAGCTCGACCTCGCGCCGATCTCCTCGATCGAATACGCGCGCAACGCCGACCGGTTGCGGCTGCTACCTCGCTTGTGCGTCGGCTCGGAAGGCGCGGTCGACTCGATCCAGCTCGTCTCGCGGAAGCCGCTCGAGCAGGTGCGCACCGTCGCGGTCACGCCGGAGTCCGCCACGTCCGTCGTCCTGACGAAGGTGCTGCTGCCCGAGGCTGTGCACGTCCCGCTCGGGGCCGAGGCGGACGCGAAGCTGCTGATCGGCGACGCGGCGTTGAAGTCGGCGTTCGAGGATCCGACGCCGCACTACGACCTCGGCCGCCTGTGGCTCGAGCGCACGGGGCTGCCGATGGTGTTCGCCGTGTGGGCATGCCCGGAGCCGCTCTCCGCGGGGCTGGCCGAGCTCGAGGATGCGTTGGTGGCGTCGGTTCGGCTGGCGCGCGCCGAGCCCGAGCAGCTCGCGCACGAGGCGAGCGACCGCTACGGGTATCCGGCCGGCTTCCTCGCGCGATACTTCGAGAAGCTCCGCTACCGGTTCGGCCCCCGCGAGCGCGCGGGCTTGATGACGTTCCTCGAGCTCGCGCGCGACGCAGGCGAGCTCGAGGAGGTGCCGGAGCTTCGGTTCGTCCGCGAGGCGGTGGTCGCATGAATGCCGTTGCGCCGATTCTCGAGAAGGCCTTCGACGGCGAGCGCATCACCGAGGACGAGGCGCTGGCGCTGCTCGAGTCGCGCGACCTCGTCTCCGTCGGCCGTGCCGCGAACGAGATCCGCAACCGCAAGGCCGACCCAAGCCGGATCACGTTCATCATCGACCGCAACCTCAACTACACGAACATCTGCTACACGGACTGCGAGTTCTGCGCGTTCTATCGCCGTCCCGGCGACACGCGCGAGGGCTACCTCCTGCCGAAGACCGTGATCTTCAAGAAGGTCGAGGAGACGCTCGCGCTCGGCGGGACGGGGTTGCTGATGCAGGGCGGCCACCATCCCGACCTCGACATCGCCTATTACGAGGATCTCTTCCGCTCGATCAAGGCGCGCTACCAGATCCACCTGCACGCGCTCTCGCCGCCGGAGGTGCAGCACATCGCGCGGCGCAGCAAGCTGACGCTCTGGGAGACGATCTCGCGCCTCCGCGACGCCGGTCTGGACTCGATCCCGGGCGGCGGAGGCGAGATCCTCGTCGACCGCGTGCGCCACGAGATCGCACCGAAGAAGACGAAGTCCGCCGAGTGGCTGGCTGTCATGCGACATGCGCACCGGCTCGGCATGTCGACGACGGCGACGATGATGTACGGGCACGTCGAGACGGTCGCCGAGCGTGTCGAGCACATGCGCCGCATCCGCGACCTGCAGGACGAGACCGGCGGTTTTCGAGCATTCATCTCGTGGACGTTCCAGAACGACGGCAACCGGCTCGCGGGCAAGGTCGCGCGCGAGGACATGCCGACCTCCTTCGACTACCTGCTGACGCAGGCGGTCTCGCGCATCTACCTCGACAACGTGCCGCACATCCAGTCGTCGTGGGTCACGCAGGGCATGAAGATCGGCCAGGTTGCGCTCGGCTTCGGCGCCGACGACATGGGCTCCGTGATGATCGAGGAGAACGTCGTCTCCGCCGCGGGAACGACCCATCGCACGTCGACGGAGGAGCTCGTCCACCTGATCAGGGCCCTCGGCCGGACCCCGGTCCAGCGGGACACGCTGTACCGGGACGTGAAAATTTGGAACTAGCGCCCCGCCTCGAGTCTCGATGAAAGCCGGAGCGTAAGACTGCGCGAAGCGCGACTTACGCGGAGGCGGACTGATGCGGCGTGGCACCGCGAAGCGCCGCCACGCCGCACGGAAGCAAACAGAGACCCAGCAGCAAAGAGTGCGCGGGCTGAGCCCGCGCACGTTGCCCGCGAAGCGGCGTAACCAGAAGCTGGGGTCTGGCCCGCAGGGCCAGACCCCAACGCTGGTACCCTCGGGCGGGGTCGTGGCGCGCAAGTTCATCTTCCTGCTCTGCATCGGAAGCGTCGTGCTGCCGGCGGTCGCGCGCGCTGCGACGCCCGTCCGCGGCCAGACCCTGATGCCGAACGTCGTGTACTCGCGCCAGGTGGAGTTCACGGCGCACGGGCCGGTCGTCGAGCACATCCTCGTCGCGCCGAGGCCGACCGGTCTCTACGCGCTGAAGACGGTCCTCTCGAACAACGTGGTGCAGGGCACCGAACGGCTGACCGCGATGGAGCGGCGGGTTTCAGGCGACGCCACCGTGGCCGGTGTCAACGGCGGCGGCGGCATGGTGCTCCGCGGGGGCATCCTCGACGTCGCTCCCGCCGACGGGCGCTCGTCCGCCGGTATCGACACCGGCGGCACGCTGCACGTCGACCGCGTCGCCCTCGCCGGAACATGGCAGGGATCGGGGCAGCGCCGCCTCCTCGGCATCAACGAAGCGCCGCGCGCGAACCGGACGACGCTGTACACCCGCACGTGGGGCGCGCGAACGCCCGCGGAGAATGGCGGCGCGTACGCCGTGCTGCAACCGTTCCCCGACTCCGCGCCGAACGCGGCGCTCACGGCAACGGTCACCGGCTACGTCCAGGGCGGGAACCAGCCGATCCCGGCCGACGGAGCCGTCCTCGCAGCGCGTGGGTCGCAGGCAGGCTTTCTCACCGCCGAAGCGCCGGTCGGCTCGAAGGTGAGCATCGTCCTGACGCTCACGCCGGCGTGGGCGAATGTGCCCGACGCCGTGGGCGGCGGCCCGGTGATCGTCCGGAACGGCAAGCCCGTCTACCGCTCGTTCGAGAAGTTCGAGTCGCAGCAGCTCGTCTTCCGCAACGCGCGCAGCGCCGTCGGGCAGACGGCGGACGGACGCGTCGTCTTCCTTGTCGCCGACGGGAAGCAGCCGGGCTACAGCACGGGCCTCACGAACTTCGAGCTCGCGCTGACGATGATGCGACTCGGTTGCGTCACCGCCTCGGCCCTCGCCACCGGTCCGACCGCCGCGCTCGCGTTCGACGGGAAGCTGTTGAACCGCCCGTCGGCGCGGGCCGAGCGTGGCGCCGGCGCGGCGCTGGCGCTCGCCTACTACGGCGCGTACGTGCCGCCGCTCTCCGGCAGGACGTTCGCCGCGAACGCGACCGTCCCGCTCTCGTACAAGCTCGTCCGCCCGTCGAGCGTCACAGCGGAGCTCGACGGTCCCGGCGGTGCCGTCGTTCCGATCGACGCGGGCCAGCGCGCGCCGGGAACGTACCGTTTCACCTGGCCGGCAGGGTCACACCCGACGGGCGACTGGACGTTCCGCGTCGTCGCAACGGACGATCAGGCGCGTCAGTCAACCGCTGAGCGCGACTTCACCTTGAAGTAGCCTCTCCGCGTGCCGGTCGCCGGCGTCACGAGCTCGCTCACGTCCCTGATCGGTGATCACGGCGTCTACGCGATCTTCTTGCTGATGGCGATCGATGCGGTCTTTCCGGCCGCGAGCGAGCTCGTCATGGTCTACGGCGGCGCGCTGGCTGCCGGCGCGTTCGCGGGGCAGCACGTGGTCGTCTTCGGCCACAGGATCGACTCGCACTTCTGGGCGTACGTCGCGGTCGCGCTCGCGGGCACGCTCGGGTACGTCGCCGGCGCGATCGTCGGTTGGGCGATCGGCATCTACGGCGGGCGCCCGCTGCTCGAGCGGCACGGCCGCTGGTTCCACCTCTCGCGCGAGAACCTCGACCGCGCGGAACGCTGGTTCGACCGCTGGCAGGACCTCGCGGTCCTGGTCGGGCGGGTGACGCCGGTCGTCCGCTCGTTCATCTCGATCCCCGCGGGTGTGTTCGAGACGCCGTTCGTGCGGTACACGCTCCTCACGGCGATCGGGTCGGCCATCTGGGCGTTCGCGTTCGCCGGAATCGGCTGGGCCGCCGGACGGAGCTACGAGCGCTTCCACCACGCCTTCGGCTTCGTCGAGTACGCCGTTGTCGCCGCAATCCTGATGCTCGTGGCGTTTTGGATCTACCGTCGCGTACGGGCCTCTAGACTTTCGAGCCGTGCGTCCGATCCCGCTCGTTGACGTAAAGGCGCAGTACGAGCCGCTCCTCCCGCGTGTCCGCGCGGCGATCGACGGGGTGCTCGAGAGCTCCGACTTCATCCTGGGGCCGAACGTCGCGGCGTTCGAGCGCGAGGCGGCCGCGTACCTCGACGTCGCAGAAGCCGTCGGGGTCGCGAACGGCACCGACGCGCTCGTGCTGGTGCTGGACGCCCTCGGCGTCGGCCCAGGCGACGAGGTGATTTGCCCCGCGTTCACCTTCTACGCGACGGCCGAGGCGGTGGCGCGGCGCGGAGCAACCCCGGTTTTCGCGGAGGTAGACACGGCCACCATGAACCTGGATGTCGACGACGTCGCAGCAAGGGTCACACCCCGAACGAAGGCCGTCATCGCTGTGCACCTCTTCGGCCGCCCGGCGCCGACGGCCGAGCTGGCGCAGCTCGGGGTGCCCG
The DNA here is from genome assembly GCA_035456125.1 of Gaiellaceae bacterium. Lineage (GTDB taxonomy): Bacteria > Actinomycetota > Thermoleophilia > Gaiellales > Gaiellaceae > 3-1-20CM-4-69-9. The sequence continues at coordinate 29,810 of DATIDT010000085.1, read as the reverse complement.
TGATCGAGGACGCCGCGCAGGCATTTGGCTCGCCGGAGATCGCCCACACGGGAATCGCCTCGACGTTCAGCTTCTATCCGACGAAGAACCTGTTCGCGCTCGGCGACGGCGGCCTCGTTTCGACGGACGATGCGGCGTTGGCGGAGCGCGTACGCAAGCTCAGGTTCCACGGCTCGCGCGACAAGGTCGACTTCGAGCTGATCGGCTACAACTCGCGGCTCGACGAGGTGCAGGCCGCCGTGCTGCGCGTCTTCCTCGAGGAGCTCGACAACTGGATCGCCCAGCGGCGTGAGGCCGCGGCCCGTTACGCGGAGCTCGGCCTGGGAGCGGCGTGCGAGCTCCCGGAGGACGAGCCGGGGCATGCCTACCACCTGTTCGTCTGCCGCTCGTCCGAACGCGACCGCATCCGCGCCGCGCTGAACGAGGCCGGGATCGGCAACGCCGTCTACTACACGACGCCGCTGCACCTGCAGCCGGCCCTCGCGTACCTGGGCTACGCACCCGGTTCGCTGCCCGTGACGGAGCAGCTCGCGCGCGAGAACTTCTCCGTGCCGCTGTGGGCGGGAATCGACGCGGAGGCGCAGGAGCGCGTCGTCTCCGTGGTGCAGGCCGCCGCGCCGGTGGCGTCCTAGTGCCCATCAACCGGCACCGCATCTGGCAGCTGCTCGCCGACGCGGCGCTCATCGCGCTGGCGTGGTGGCTCGCGTTCTGGCTGCGCTTCGATCACGGCGTCCCAGGCCCGTATCACCGGCTGTTCGTCGACACGCTCGCGGTCGTCGTCGCGATCAAGCTCGCCGTCTTCATCGTCTTCGGCTTCTACAACCGCTGGTGGCGCTACGTCTCCACCCGCGACATGTGGGGCGCGGCACGCGGCGTGACGGTTGCGTGCGTCGTTGCCGACCTCGTCGTCTACTTCGCGCATCCCGTGAAGGGCTTCCCCCTGCCGCGGTCGATTGCAGTGCTCGACTGGCTCCTGCTCCTGGCCCTCGTCGCGGGCACGCGCCTGATCGCGCGCAGCCTGATCGAGCGGCCCGGCGCAGCGTCGCTGGTCGCCCGCGGCAAGGAGGTGATCGTCGTCGGCGCAGGCGATGCGGCGCAGCTCGTGGTCCGCGAGATGCTGAAGAGCCCGGCGCTCGGTTACACGCCGATCGGCCTGATCGACGACGACCCGCGCAAGAAGAATCTGCGCCTGCACGGCATCCGCGTCCTCGGCACGTCCGACGAGCTGCGGCACATCCTGCGCGACAACCCGCCGGACGAGGTGCTGATCGCGATTCCCTCGGCATCCGGCGGCACCCGCCAGCGGATCGTCGAGATCGCGCAGGCGGCGGGCGTGCCGGTCAAGACGCTGCCCGGCATCTACGAGCTCATCTCCGGCGACCACAACCTCGCCGGCCAGATCCGCCCGGTGCAGGTGGAAGACGTGCTCGGCCGCGAGCCGATCGAGGTCGACCTGCGGGCTGCCGCGAAGTACCTCGCCGGCGAGACGGTGCTCGTCACCGGCGCCGGCGGCTCGATCGGCGCGGAGCTCTGCCGGCAGATCGCCCGCGTCGGGCCGGCCCGGCTCGTGCTGGTCGAGCAGTCGGAGTCGGCGCTTTTCGACATCGAGCGCGAGCTGATGGACGACCGCGGCTTTCCCGCCGCAGCCACCGTGCTCGGCGATTGCGGCGACCGCGCGAAGATGAGCCAGGTCTTCGAGCGCTACCGGCCGACCGTCGTCTTCCACGCGGCCGCGTACAAGCACGTCGCGCTGCTCGAGGCGAATCCACTCGAGGCGGTGCGGAACAACACACTTGCCACCCGCGTCATTGCCGACGTCGCGGTCGAGTACCGCGCCGAGCGGTTCGTCCTCGTCTCCACGGACAAGGCGGCGAACCCGAAGAACCTGCTCGGCCAGTCGAAGGCACTGTGCGAGTGGATCGTCGAGTCGTACGGCCACCGGGACGACGTGAAGACCCGCTTCGTCGCCGTGCGCTTCGGCAACGTGCTCAACTCGTCCGGCAGCGTGATCCCGATCTTCCGGCGACAGATCGAGAAGGGCGGCCCGGTCACCGTCACGCATCCCGAGATGACGCGGTACTTCATGACGATCCCGGAGGCGGTGTCGCTCATCGTCCAGGCCGGCGCGATCGGCGGCCGCGGCCAGGTCTACGTCCTCGACATGGGCGAGCCCGTGAAGATCCTCGACCTCGCGCGCAACATGATCCGGCTTTCGGGGAAGAAGCCAGAGACGGAGATCCCGATCGCGTTCGTCGGCGTCCGCCCGGGCGAGAAGCTGCACGAAGAGCTGTGGAGCGACGGCGAGACCGTGGGGCCGACGTCACATCCGAAGATCCTCCGGGCCGCGCGCTCGCCGATCGACGTCGAGTGGCTCGAGGACGAGCTCGCCGGGATGGAGGAGATGGTCCGGCGCGGCGACACGCTCGACGTCGTGTCGAAGCTCGCGTCGATGCTACGCCAGCCGCGCCGCGCGGGGTCGGCAGTGTTGGAAGACACTCTCCACTAAGCCGTAGCAGTTCCGTCCAACGGCGTCCGTAGGGTGGGCGGGTGATCTTCGACGGGCTCAATCCCGAGCAGCGCCGCGCGGTCGAGGCCGTGCGCGGGCCGGTCTGCATCCTCGCGGGCGCGGGCTCCGGGAAGACGACGACGATCATCCGCCGCGTCGCGCACCAGGTGGCGAGCGGCGTGTTCGACGCCGGCGAGATCCTCGCCGTGACCTTCACCGACAAGGCTGCGACGGAGATGCGGGGGCGGTTGGCCTCGATGGGTGTCACGGGCGTCACCGCGCGCACGTTCCATTCGGCGGCGCTCGCGCAACTCCACTGGCTCGGGACGCCGCCCACACGCATCCTGCCGTCGAAGGCGCTCGCGTTGCGGCGCATCGCCAACGGGCTGCCGCCACCGTACAAGTTCCGTCCCGCTGTCGACCTCGCGACGGAGATCGAGTGGGCGAAGAACCGGAGGCTGACGCCGGACACGTACGTCGGCGGGCTCGGCGACCACGAGCCGCCGATTCCCGCGGATCTGATGCTCAAGGTGTTCCGCTCGTACGAGACGGCGAAGTCCGACCGCGGCTTCGTCGACTTCGAAGACCTGCTCGAGCTGGCGTTGCGCCTGCTGGAGGAGGACGAGCACGCGCTGGCCGAGGTCAGGCAGCGCTACCGCGCGTTCACCGTCGACGAGTACCAGGACGTCAACCTACTGCAGCAAGAACTGCTCGACCGCTGGCTCGGCACGAGCGACGAGCTCTGCGCCGTCGGTGACGACTACCAGTCCATCTACGCGTTCACCGGCGCGACACCTGCCTACCTCCTCGGGCTGCCGGCGCGCTTCCCGCACGGGACGGTCGTCCGGCTCGAGTCGAACTACCGCTCGTCGCCGGAGGTGCTCTCGCTCGCGAACCGGATCGTGCCGGCGCTCGGCGGCGCCGAGAAGGTGCTGCGCGCGTCACGCCCGAGTGGGCCGGAGCCGATCGTGCGTTCGGCGGCCGACGAGCCGGCGTTCGTGCTCGAGCGAGTCCGCGAGCTGCACGGCGACGGTGTCCCGTACGACGAGATGGCCGTGCTGTGCCGAACGAACGCGCGCCTGGCCGACTTCGAGGAGCCGTTCCACGAGGCCGACATCCCGTTCCAGGGCGCGGCGCTCCTCTCGCGCGAGGCCGCGCGGCAGTTGCTGAAGCGCGTCCGCGGCTTGAGCCCGACGCCCGCCGTCGCCGCCACGGTTCGGGCCTATGCGTACGACGCCGGCTGGGTCGAGCAACCGCCCGACAAGCTCGGCGAGCGCGAGCTCGTCCGACAGGCCGATCTCGGTCGCCTCGTGAAGCTGGCGGCAGAGCTCGACGACGGCGCGCGGACGACTCGCGACTTCGTCAGCGAGCTCGAGCGGCGCTTCGGGACGAGCGGCGCCGAGCGCCGCGGGGTCCACCTGCTCACGCTGCACGGAGCCAAAGGGCTCGAGTTCGAGGCGGTCTTCCTGCCGCATGTCGAGGAGCGCGAGCTTCCCATCCGCCAGGCGAAGCAGGAGCACGAGATTGCCGAGGAGCGGCGGCTGCTCTACGTCGGCCTCACGCGGGCGAAGCGGTATCTGATCGTGACCTGGAGCGGCAAGCCGAGTCGCTTCCTCCGCGAGCTCGGGGTCGAGACGCGCGCGGCGCGTCCCGCCGAGCCCGGCGATCCGCTGTATGCCGCGCTGAAGCGGTGGCGCCTGCAGCGCGCGACGGCGGACGATCTGCCGGCATACGTCGTGTTCCACAACGCGACGCTTGCGGAGATCGCCGGGCGCCGCCCGCGCGACCTCCACGAGCTCGGCTCGGTGCCGGGCGTCGGGCCGACGAAGCTCGAGCGCTACGGCGACGAGGTGCTTGCCGTTCTTCGCGCCGCTTAGTCGAGTGCCGTCAGCAACAGGTCGAGCATGACCTGCGGGTCGCGGCGGACACGCGTGCCGGACCCGTCCTCCCGTTTCACCAGCTCGAGCGCGCGTGGATCCGTGAGCGGCTTCAGCCGCCCTTCGCGGATCAGCGCCTCGTCGACACCGCCCAGGCGGCCGCCGTACGTCGTGTAGACCGGCACGCCGAGCGCCGCGGCCTCGCGATTCATCGTCCCACCGGCCGAGACGACGACGTCGGCGAGCGCGATCAGGCTCTGCGCGTCGACCGCCCGCTCGGGGACGATCATCGACGGCAGGTCGAGCCGGCGCACGAACTCGCGTTGTTCCTCCGTGCGCGGCAGGACGACGGCCTGCACCTCCGGATGGGCGCCGAGAAAGTCGAGCGTCTGCGGAAAGAGCGGGTTCGAGTGGCGGTGGTAGAGCGACACGTCCGGCGGGGGTCGTAGCACCACGAGCACGCGGCTGCGGTCGACGTTCAGGCGCTCGAGCACGCCCGGATCGGGCTCGAAATCGGAGAGGTAGTACTCCTCTTTCAGGCCCGGGTAGAGCTGCAGCTTCGGCGGCCGCACGCCGAAGCGCTCGAGCCGTTCGGGCAGGATTGCGTCGGGAACCACGACCCGGGTTGCCGCGCGCATGCCCAGCTGGTGCTGGAGCGTCGCGAACTCGTAGTCGTGCGTCGTTGCGCTCGGGATGCCGAGCCGCCGCGCGCTCAGCGTCAGCTCGTGCGACCCATGCGCGAGCGCGAGCTCGAAATCGCGCGGCCGGGCCCACTTGCGCAGGGAATGAAGGCGGGAGAGGAGCGAGCGCGCCTTCCCGAGCCGCGACCGGCCGCCGTGGCGCCCGATCACGGTGGCCTCCAGTCCGTGCAGCTCGAGCAGCTGAAGCGTCTGGGCGTACTCGCGCGCAGTGATCTCCACCTCGTCCCCGCGCTCGCGCAGCAGCTTGACCAGCGGGCGGAACACGAGCACGTGCGCCGACGCGGTCATGTCGACCCACACCTTCACAAGAGCTCCTCGACGGCAGCCGCCGCGCGTGGGCCCGCCCGCCCGTCCCAGAGCGCCGGAACCCGTCCGGGAGTCGGCTCCTCCAGCAGTCGCGGGACGTCGCGCAACTGCGCGCGTGTGATCAGCCGGTTCGTGCCCTCGAGCGTCTCCGGCCGCTCCGTGTTGGCGCGCAGCGTGAAGCACGGCACGCCGAGGACGGTCGTCTCCTCCTGAATCCCGCCGGAGTCCGTCACCACGGCCGCCGCCTGCGCCTCCAGCGACAGGAACCGCAGGTAGGGAAGCGGATCCGTGAGGACGACGCGTCCGACATCGCCGAGATTCTTCTTCGTCCGGGGGTGCACCGGGAAGATGACCGGCAGCGTCGCGGCGACGTCGTCGAGCGCGGCGACGGTCTCGGCAAGCGCGTCACGGTCGTCGACGAGGCTGGGACGATGCAGTGTCACGAGGACGTACGTCTGCGGCTCGACGTCGAGCTCCAGTAGCCGCGCCGCTTCCAGGTTCGCGAGCAGGGTATCGATCATCGTGTTGCCGACCCGGCGCACGCGCTCGTCCGGTAGGTGCTCTTTCGCGAGGTTCGTGTCGGCGCTGGCCAGTGTCGTCAGCAGCAGCGCGGCGAGATGGTCGGTGAGGACGCGGTTGACCTCCTCGGGCATCGACCAGTCGTGGCTGCGCAGCCCCGACTCGACATGCACGACTCGAATATCGCGCTTGCGTGCGGCGACGGCTCCCGCCAGCGTCGAGTTGACATCACCCGCGACGACGACCACCTCGGGAGCGAGCTCCGCAAATGTGCGCTCGAGCTCGGCAGCGGCCGTCTCCTGTGTCCGCGCCTCGAGCTGCACGTGCGGCCGCGGAAGCGGCAGCTCGGCGAAGAACACGTCCTTGAGGAGCGCGTCGTAATGCTGCCCGGTGTGGACGAGCTGCTGGTCGATCCCGTGTTGCTCGAGCGCCGCATAGACCGGCGCGACCTTCATGTAGTTCGGCCGTGCGCCGACGACGTGTACGACCATCAGCGCTCGGCGAGCAGCGCCGGCATCCGAACGTCGCCGGGCTCACGCTCGACGTGACGCTCGTGCCAGAGCGTGAACGCGAGCAAGCCCCAGAGCTGACGGCTCAGATCCTCGCGGCCGGCGACGTGGTCGTCGAGCAGCGTGTGCACGACGTGCGGCTCGAAGAAGCCCTGCCGCCGTAACGTCTCCGTCGACAGCGTCTCGCGCGCGAACGGCTCCAGCTCGCCGCGCAGCCACGCCGCGGCGGGGATCGAGAACCCGCGCTTCTTCCCGTGCACGATCTCGCGCGGCAGCAACGGGGCCGCGGCCTTGCGTAGCAGCACCTTCTTGGAGAGGCCGCGCACCTTGTGACGCGCGGGCAGCGCGAGCGCAAGGTTCGTCACGACGGTGTCGAGATAGGGCACGCGCGCCTCGAGCGAATGCGCCATCGACGCGCGGTCGGTCTTCACGAGCAGGTCGTCGACGAGGTAGACGCCGAGATCGACGTCCTGGAGCCGTGCGAGCTCGTCGGCGCCCTCCGTCTCGGCGTAGCGCGCGCGGAGCAGGCCGACAGGGTCGAACGTGGTGCGCCGGCCGGTCAGCTGCGCGCGCAGATCGGGCGAGAAGATCTCCTTCCAGCCGTGGTGGCGTTCGAGCGGCGGAAGGTGTGCAGCGCGCACGAAGCGCTTCGCGCGGTAGTCGAAGCTCGCCTTCGCGCTCGAGCTGGGCAGCCGCTCGACGACTGGTCGCACGAGCCGTGCGAGCCCGCCGACGCGGTCGGCGAGCAGGTCGGCCGCATAGGTGTAGTAGCCGCCGAAGAGCTCGTCGCCGCCTTCGCCGGAGAGCGCGACCTTGACGTCGCTCGCTGCAAGCTCCGAGACGAGATAGGTCGGAAGGGCGGAGGAGTCGGCGAAGGGCTCGTCGAAGGCGTCGGCGAGCGCCGGCAGCAGATGCGCCGCATCCGGCCGCAGCACGAGCTCGCGATGCCGCGTGCCGTAGCGCTCGGCAACGCGGCGCGCGTCGGCGAGTTCGTCGAACGACCGCTCCTCGAAGCCGATCGAGAACGTCCGCAGCGGCTCGGCGCTCTCCTCCGCCGCGAGCGCGGCGAGCAGCGCGGAGTCGACGCCGCCCGAGAGCAGCACGCCGACCGGCACGTCGCTGACGAGGTGCGCCCGAACGGAGTCGCGTAGCCGCGAGCGCAGCTCCTCCACGAGCTCTGCTTCCTCGTCGTCGCGTTCCGGAAGCGGGGCCGGGCGGGCGTATCGCTCGAGCCGGATCGCGCCGTTTTCCCACACGAGCAGGTGCCCGGCCGGAAGCTTCCGAACCTCGCGGAAGACCGTCAACGGCGCCGGGATCGAGTTGTAGGCGAGGAACGCTTCGAGCGCGTCGAGGTCGATCTCGCCGCGCGGCAGCGCCCGCAGCTCCGACGCGAAGGCAAGCTCGCCGTCGAGGTGCCGATAGTAGAGCGGCTTGATCCCGAAGCGATCGCGCGCGAGAACCAGGCGGCGGCGTGGCGCGTCCCAGATCGCGACGGCGAACATGCCCCGCAGCCGCTCGGCAAAGCCGGCGCCGTGCTGCTCGTAGAGATGGAGCAGCACCTCGGTGTCGCCGTGCGTGCGGAAGACGTGCCCTGCCCGCTCGAGCTCGCGTCGCAGCTCGCGGTAGTTGTAGAGCTCGCCGTTCTGGACGACGTGCAGCGTCGCGTCCTCGTTCGCGATCGGCTGGTCGCCGGTCTCGAGGTCGATGATCGACAGACGCCGCGCAGCGAGCGCTGCGGCGCCCTCGGCGAACTCGCCGGCGCTGTCGGGCCCGCGGTGGACGAGCGTCGCGCTCATCCGCGCGACGCGCTCCGGATCGACGGAGCCGTTCGCGGACACGACTCCGCAGATCCCGCACATAGCGCAGGAGTCTAGGCACGACGTAGGCTCGACCCGTGCACTTCGGCACGCACGACCAGCTGATCCTGCTCGCGCTCCTGATGGTGCTCGCCGCGCTGCTGATCGCCGCGCCGAAGTTCCGGATCCCGTACCCGATCTTCCTCGTGCTGGGCGGGCTCGCCCTCGGGTTCGTGCCCGGGATGCCGACGATCACGCTGCCGCCGGAGGTCGTGCTCGTCGCGGTCCTGCCGCCCCTGCTCTACCTCTCCGCCTACCGGACGTCTCTGCGCGACCTGCGGGCGAACGCCCGCGCGATCTTCATCCTCGCCCTCGGCCTCGTGGTGGCGACCACGGTCAGCGTGGCGCTCGTCGCGCACGCATTGGTCGACGACATGTCATGGAGCGCTGCGTTCGCCCTCGGCGCCGTTGTCGCTCCGACCGATGCGATCGCAGCGACCGCGATCATGCGCCGCCTCGGGGTGCCGCGCCGCCTCGTCTCGATCATCGAGAGCGAGAGTCTCGTCAACGACGGGACCGCGCTCGTGCTCTTCCGGGTTGCCGTCGTCGCTGCGCTCTCGGGCGACTTCTCGGCGTGGGACGTCTCGTGGCGCTTCGTCTGGGCAGTCGCCGGGGGGATCGGCATCGGCCTGATCGTCGGCTTCCTCGTCGCCGAGACGCGGCTTCGGGTCGACAACCCGCCGGTCGAGGTCACGCTCTCGCTGATGACCGGCTACTTCGCGTTCATCCCGGCGGCGGCGGCGAGCGCATCGGGCGTGCTCTCGGTCGTGACCGCGGGCGTCTATCTCGGGTGGCGCACGCCGGAGCTGACCTCCGTTCAGACCCGTCTCCAGGGTGAAGCCCTGTGGAGCATCGTCGCGTTCGTGCTCAACGCGCTCGTGTTCGCGCTGCTCGGGTTGCAGCTGTCGAGCATCCTCGACACGCTGAACGGCACGTCGGGCTGGCAGCTGACGTGGTGGGCGCTGCTCGTGACGGGCACCGTGATCGCGACGCGGATCGTCTGGGTGCCGATCTTCTCCTGGCGCAAGAAGAGGAAGCCGTTCGCGCACACGTTCCTGCTCTCGTGGGCCGGTCTGCGCGGCGCGGTCTCGCTCGCGGCCGCGCTCTCGATCCCGCTCGTGACGGATGCGGGGGCGCCGTTCCCGCACCGCAACCTGATCATCTTCCTGACGTTCACCGTCATCCTCGGCACGCTCGTCGTCCAGGGGCTGACGCTGCCGGTGGTCATCCGTCTGATGCACATCGAGCCCGACCAGACGACGGACGAGGAAGAGGCGCGCGCGCGGATTCACGCTTCCGAGGCCGCGATCGCGCGGTTGGACGAGCTCGTGGCCGAGGAATGGGTACGTACGGAGACGGCCGAGCGCATGCGCGGGCTCTACGGCTTCCGCATCAACCGCTTCTCTTCACGCTTCGACGACGGCGCCGACGGGTCGGTCGAGGAGCAGTCGCAGGCGTACCAGCGCCTGCGCCGGGAGCTGCTCAGCGCCGAGCGCGACGCGGTGACGCAGCTCGGCCGTTCCGGCGAGATCAGCGGCGACGTCGCCAATCGGGTGCGGCGCGACCTCGACCTCGAGGACGCGCGGCTCGATGTTTAGAAGATCTGTTTGAGCAGGCGCACGGCCGTCGCCCAGAGCGTGCGCACGTAGAGTCGGACCGAGCGGTCGGCGATCCACTCGAGGTCGTGCGCGAGCTTCTCGGCCATCGAGGTCTCGTAGCCCCGCCGCAGCTGCGCGAAGCCGGTCAGCCCCGGCCGTACGACGAGGCGCTGCCAGTACGCCGGCAGCTCGTCCGCGAGCTCCTCGAAGAACCGTGGCCTGATCGGCCGCGGCCCGACCAAGCTCATGTCGCCGTTGAGCACGTTCAGGAGCTGCGGGATCTCGTCCAGCTGCGTCTTCCGCAGCCATCTGCCGAACGACGTCGTCTCGGCCTGTGTGCGCCGGACGAGCTCCTCGCCGAGATAGGGGCCGAGGCGATCCTCGGCGCCGGGCTTCAGCGTCCGGAACTTGAGCATCTCGAAGACGCGGCCGCCGCGCCCGACGCGCTCGCCACGGTAGAAGAGTGGCCGGCCGCCTGTGGCGAGGATCGCGACGGCGATCGGAATCGCGACCGGCAGCGAGACCATCAGGAAGAACGCCGAGAGCAGGATGTCGAGTGCGCGCAGGACGGCGTCCCGCGGCCGCGGCGGGCTTGCCTCCGTCAGCTCCTCGAAGCGGCGGGTGAGCGAGTCGCTCGCCACTCCAGGATCGTAGAGAGTCGCTCAGCTGGGTAGATACGGCTATGGCCTCCGCGAAGTGGCTGCTCGATCGGGCGCTCACGCTCGCCGCCGCGCTCGCGGCGGCGTACGGGCTCGGCGAGCTGTTCGTCTGGCTGTGGGCGCCCGCGCCGACCCGGAGAACTCGAGCCCGCCGCCTGAAACCTTCCTGTTTCTCTGGGGCGCGCTGATCGGATTCGCCGCCGTCATCGTGCTCCGGATCCTCGTCGCGCGCCGCCAAGCGCGACGCCGGTCATAATGAACGCTTATGGATACGCGACAGCTTGCCGCGTTCTGCGCCGTCGTCGAGCGACGGAGCTTCTCGCAGGCCGCGGAGCGGCTCGGCGTGACGCAGCCGGCCGTCTCGCTCCAGATCCGTTCGCTCGAGCAGCGGCTCGGCCGGCAGCTGCTCGACCGCTCCGGTCGCCGTGTCGAGCCGACGGAGGCGGGACTGCGACTGTACGCATCCGCGCAGCGCGTGCTCCAGGCCGAGGAGCAGCTGCTCGAGGAGCTCGACTCGGACGACGAAGGCGTCGTCACCGGCAATCTCGAGCTCGGCGCCTCCACGGGGCCGGGCGGGACCGTCGTTCCCGTCATCCTCTGCGAGTTCCAGGAACGCCACCCGGGCGTGCACGTCCGGTTGTCGGTGTCCGACACGCAGACCGTCGTCGCGCAGGTCGCCGGGCGCGAGCTCGAGCTCGGCATCGTCGGCGCGGGCCGGCGCCACCGCGGCGTCACGTTCGAGCCCTTCTTCCGTGACGAGGTCGTGCTCGCGGTCCCGGCCTCGCATCCGTTCGCCGGCAAGACGATCACGCTCGAGCAGCTGAAAGGCGAGCCGCTGATCGTCATGCAGGACGGCGCAGGTGTGCGCCAGGTGCTCGAGGACGAGCTGCGCAAGAGCAACACGCGGCTGCGCGACCTCGACGTGCGGCTCGAGCTCGGCCTGCAGGAGTCCGTGCGAAGCGCGGTGCTCGCCGGCCACGGTGTGACGTTCGTCTCGCGGCTGGCGATCGAGTCGGATCTCGCTGCCGGGGTGCTCGCGACCGTGCGGGTGCGCGGGCTCGATCCGGTGCGCGAGATCTTCCTCGCGCGCGCGAGCGGCCGCAGCGAGACGCGGGCGGCGCGCGCGTTCCTGGCGTTTGCGCGCGAGCGCGTCCCGGCATGATCGTCCGCTGGGGCATCGACGCCCTCCGCAGTGTCGTCGAGGAGGTTGGCAGCGAGCAGCCGCTGCTCGTCGCGAGTGCGCGCTGGGAGCCGCCGATCGAGGCGGCCGCCCGGTGGACGGAGGTTCCGAGCGAGCGCATCGCCGCCGCCGCGAAGGAGGCCGGCGACGGCGTCGTCGCCCTCGGCGGCGGCAGCGCGATCGACCTCGGTAAGGCCGTCTCGGCGGAAGCGGGCGTCCCCCTTGTGTCGGTCCCGACCACGTACGCCGGCGCCGAGTGGACGCCGTACTTCGGCATCCGCGACCCGGACCGCAGGATGAAGGGCGGCGGCTCGGGTGCACACCTTGCCGCGGCTGTCTACGAGCCGAAGCTGACGCTGTCCCTTCCGCGGGAGGAGACGGTCGGCACTGCGATGAACGCGCTCGCCCACTGCGCGGAGGCGATGTACGCCGAGGGACACAACGCAGCCGCGGACGCGCACGCCGTCCAGGGCGCGAGCCTGATCGGCGAGTGGCTGCCGCAGGTCGTCGCACGGCTCGACGACCTCGACGCACGCACGAAGCTGCTCGAAGGGGCGATGCACGCCGGCGCCGCGCTCGGCGCGTCGATGCTCGCGCTCGGGCATGCGATGGCGCAGGCGCTCGGCGGCCGCTACGGGCTCCCACACGGCGCGATGAATGCCCTTACCCTCCCGCAGGCACTCGCGTTCAACGAGAAGGTCGCGCCCGAGGCCGTGCGCAGGTTCCGGGAGGAAGTGGGCGTCGACGTTCACGAACTGGCGAGGCTCGGCGGCTTCGAGCGGCTCCGGGACTTCGGGATCGCGGAAGAGGATCTGTCCGAGATCGCCGCGGCAACGGTTCAGCGCGCGGGAGCCAAGGCGAACCCGCGGCCGGCGACCGCGGCCGATGTCGAGCAGCTTCTGCATAACATCTACTAATCATTCGAATTAGTCTCTTCGTGGTATGGTCCGACGGTCGTGGCGGACTCCTCTTTCGACGTGCTCGTGTTCGGCAGCGGTGCGTCCGGCCTCGCGGCCGCCGTTTCGGCGCATGCGGCCGGCGCGCGCGTCGCCGTTGCGACGAAAGGCGCCCTCCAGTCCTGCAACTCCGCCAAGGCGCAGGGCGGAATCCAGGCCGCCTTCGGCGAGGACGACTCCCCCGAGCAGCACGCCGAGGACGTCTGGAAGTCGTCGCACGAGACGGCCGACCGCCGGCTCGTCGAGATCCTCACCTCGGAGGCGCGGTCCGCGATCCACTGGCTCGAGGAGCTCGGCGTCGAGTTCACCCGGCAAAACGGTGGCTACCGCCTCGCGCGCTGCGGCGGCGCGTCGCGCAAGCGGCTGCTCCAGGTCGGCGACCGCACCGGACACGCGATCACCACTGCGTTGCGTGACGCGGTCGAGAGCGCCGACATCCACACCTTTCCGAAGTCACCGCTCGCCGAGCTCGTACGGACCGAGAACGGCTGGCGCGCACGCTGCGGGGATCACACGATTGACGCCACGACGGTGGTCCTCGCAGCGGGCGGGCGGTGCTACCGCATCGCGCAGGAGCGCGGCGAGCTGTCGACGAACCACCCGGGCGCGACCGGCGAGGTGACGCAGATGGCCGTCGACCTGGGCGCACAGCTGCGCGACTACGACGCGCTGCAGTACCACCCGAACGGCGGCGCCTGGCCGCCGAACATGCAGGGCTACTCCATCCCCGAGACGACGCGCGCGTACGGCGCCGTCCTGCTCAACGCCGACGGTGAGGAGTTCACCGACTCGCTCGGCCCGCGCGACGCCGTCAGCCAGGCGATCGTCGAGGAGGTCGAGAGGGGCAAGGGCGTCGAGACGCCCGACGGGCGGCCCGCGGTGTACCTCGACACGACGCGCATCACGGAGGACGACGCGAACGTGTCGCTGCCCTACATGCTGCGCCGCTACCGCGCCGGCGGGATCGACCCGATGAAGGAGCGCATCCTCACCTACCCCGTGCTCCACTACCAGAACGGCGGGCTCGTCATCGACGAAAACGCGCAGACGACGCTCGAAGGGCTCTACGCGTGCGGCGAGATCGCCGGCGGCACGCACGGCAGAAACCGCATGATGGGCAACTCCCTCCTCGAGTGCTGCGTCTTCGGACGCCGTGCCGGAAAGGCAGCTGCAACCGCATGAGCACGATCACGACAACAGATCTGGAAGCCGCGGTCGAAGACGCGGCGGCGCACCTGTACGTCTGGGCGCTGAAGGACATTCCGCAAGACCTGCGCGACGCGTTGGCCGACGCGGCAACAAAGGAGACGTCGGTTCCCGGCCAGCGCGTTCTGCAGACGATCCTCAAGAATGTCCAGATCGCAGACACCGAGAAGAACCTCGTCTGCCAGGACACTGGCATCGCCGTCTACACGTGCCGCGTCGGAGAGCATTTTCCCCTGCATCCGGCCAGGATTTACACGGCGCTGAAGACCGGCACCGAGCGTGCGACGATCGAGCATCCGTTGCGCTCGAACGCCGTGCACACGATCACGCGCGAGAACACCGGCCCGAACACCGGACATCGCTTGCCGATCGTGCACTGGGAGTTCATCCCGGATTGGGATGGATTGGACGTCAAGTGCGTGCCGAAGGGGTCGGGCAGCGAGAACATGTCGTTCCTGAAGATGTGCATCCCCGCCGACGGTGTGAAGGGGATCAAGCAGTTCGTGCTCGAGTCGATCGTCGGGGCCGGCGGCAAGCCGTGCCCACCGGGGATCGTCGGCGTCGGCATCGGCGGGAGCGCCGACTACGCGATGTACCTCGCCAAGGAGGCGATCGCGCGGCCGGTCGGCACAAAGAACCCGGACCCGCACGTTGCGCAGCTCGAGGAGGAGCTGCTCGAGCTGCTGAACGAGACCGGCATCGGGCCGATGGGCCTCGGGGGCGACGTCACGGTGCTGCAGGTCCACATCGAGCACGCCGACACGCACATGACGCTCAACCCCGTGGCGGTCAACTACCAGTGCTGGGCGGCGCGGCGCGCGACTGCGCACGTCCATCCCGACGGAGAGGTCGACTATGACCGCGAGTTCTAAGCGCCTGACCTTCCCTGCAGGCGAGGAGGCGATCCGCGAGCTGCACGCCGGCGACGAGGTGCTGGTCGACGGCCACATCATCGGCATCCGCGACCGAACGCAGATCCGCATCTTCGACCAGGGCGTCGAGCCGCCGCTCGACCTCAACGGCGCCTTCCTGCTGCACACCGCGCCGAACGTGCGGAAGGTGGATGAAGGCAAGTACGAGAAAATCTGCATCGGCACGACGACGTCCGCGCGGATGGTGCGCTTCACGGAGCCGCTCGGACGCGACTACGGCGTGCGCGCCATCTGCGGGAAGGGTGGGCTTCCCGACGAGGCGATCGAGCCGATGCGCCAATTCGGGATGGTCTACTTCGCGATCGTCGGCGGCGCGGCGGCGCTCGAGACGACGCAGATCGAGGAGATCGAGGAGGTCTACTGGGAAGAGCTGATGCCCGAGTGCCTCTGGAAGTTCCGCGTCAAGGACTTCGGACCGCTGACGGTCGGCATCGACGCGCACGGCAACTCGCTCTTCCACGACGTCCAGGAACGCGCCAAGCAACGACTGGAGGCTCTCTATGAACGGCTCTGACGGTTTCCTGGACCTCCCGCCGCGCCCGGGCAAGCCCCGAAGCCAGGGTCTGACGCACGTCATCGACAAGGGGATGAACCTGCGCGAGATCGAAGGGCTGTTCGACACGGCGGGCAGCTACGTCGACATCGTCAAGCTCGGCTGGGGAACCGGTTATGTCACCAACAACCTCGAGAAGAAGATCGCCCTCTATCGGTCGTTCGACACGCCGATCGTGTGCGGGGGAACGCTGTTCGAAGCCGTCTACGCGCGGAACAAGATCGACGAGTTCAAGCAGTGGCTCACCCACGAGCGCTTCTCGCACGTGGAGATCTCGGACGGCACGCTCGAGATTCCGCGTGAGCGCAAGCTCGAGCTGATCTCCGAGTTCGCGCGCGACTTCACCGTCCTCTCCGAGGTCGGCTCGAAGGATGCCGACGTGAACTACGCGCCGTACCTCTGGGTCGAGTGGATCAAGGAAGAGCTCGACGCCGGGGCGTGGAAGGTGATCACGGAAGGGCGCGAGGGCGGCACAGCCGGGATCTACCGCCCGACCGGGGAGATGCGCACCGGGCTGGTCGACGAGATCGTCCACGAGGTCCCTGTCGACGACTTGATCTTCGAGGCGCCGACGAAGGCGTCTCAGGCGTGGTTCGTGAAGGAGTTCGGCCCGAACGTCAACCTCGGGAACATCCCGCCCGACGAGGTGATCCCCCTGGAGACCCTCCGACTCGGGTTGCGCGGCGACACGTTGAAGGAGGTGCTGCTTGGCGACCGCGCCGGCGCTCCCGCTTCCTGACGTCGAGGCGATGTCGGCGGAGGACGTCCTCCGCTGGGCGCACGAGCAGTTCGGCGACCGCATGTGCCTGACCTGCTCCTGGCAGCGCCAGTCGTCGGTGCTGATCCACATGCTCGACGAGCTCGGCCTCGACGTCCCGATCGTCGAGCTCGACACGCTCGTCCTCTTTCCCGAGACGTACGAGACGCGCGACCGCCTCGTGGCGCGCTACGACCTGAAGCTGCAGTCCTTCCGGCCGATCGATCCGCCCGACCGCCTGTGGGAGACGGACCCCGACCGCTGCTGCCACATCCGCAAGGTCGAGCCGCTCGAGCGCGCGCTCGCGCCGTACGACGCCTGGATCACGGGCATCCGCCGCGAGCAGGCGGCCACGCGTGCGGCCGCACAGAGGATCGAGTGGTCAGAGCGCTACGGCGTCTGGAAGGTGCAGCCCATCGTCGACTGGGACGCGAAGCGCGTGCAGGCGTACATCCATGTCAACGAGATTCCGTACAACCCGCTCCACGACCGGGGCTATCCGTCGATCGGCTGCGTCCCGTGCACACGTGCGGTCGCCGCCGGTGGCGACGAGCGGTCCGGTCGCTGGGCCGGCTCGAACAAGCTCGAGTGCGGCATCCACATCAACGCACCGCTGATCAAGGAGTCGAATGACTGAGCACATCTACGCCCACGAGCACCCCGAGACGAAACGCCGGCGCGAGGGCGGCTTCACGTTGTGGTTCACCGGTCTCTCCGGTTCGGGCAAGACCACGATCGCGCACCTCGTCGGTCCCGCAATCGAGGAGCGCGGCCCGATCGTCGAGTATCTCGACGGCGACACCGTCCGGACTCATCTCTCGAAGGGGCTCGGCTTCTCGAAGGAGGACCGCGATGCGAACATCGAGCGCATCGGCTGGGTTTCCGCACGCTTGACGCGCCACGGGGCCGCAGTCATCGCAGCTGCCATCTCTCCGTACGAGGAGACGCGGCGGCGCGCGCGCGAGCTCGTCGAGGAGTGGGGGCCGTTCGTCGAGGTGCACGTCGCCGCGTCGGTGGAGGAGTGTGCGCGCCGCGACGTGAAGGGGCTGTACGAGAAGGCGTTCAGCGGCGAGATCAAGGGCTTCACCGGGGTCGACGACCCGTACGAAGAGCCGAGCAATCCCGATGTGCGAATCGACACCGAGCAGCACTCGCCGGAGGAGAGCGCCGAGCTGATCCTTGCCCACCTCGCGGAGCGCGGGCTGATCGCGGCGGCGGTGCCGGCATGAGCGTCGCGACGGAGACGAAGCTGATCACGCCGCACGGCGGCGAGCTGGTCGACCGCACCGGCGAGCGTCCGGACGACCTCGCGTCGCTCGAGACGCTGACGCTCACGTCGCGCGAGCGTTCCGACCTGGACATGCTCGCGTCCGGCGCGCTCTCGCCGCTGACCGGCTTCATGGGCCGCGGCGACTACGAGTCGGTGCTCGAGAACATGCGGCTCGTCAACGGCGAGCCGTGGGCGCTGCCGGTGTGCCTTGCGATCGACGAAGCGCCGACGGGCGACCGTGTCGCTCTCGGCGACTTCGCCGTGCTCGACGTCGAGGACGTGTACGAGTACGACAAGGAGCGCGAGGCACAGCAGGCGTTCGGGACGACGGACGACGTGCATCCCGGTGTCGCGCGGCTGTACGAGCAGAAGCCGCTCTATCTCGCGGGCCGTGTGACGGTCTTCGAGCGAGCGGAGGCGCCGTTCCCGGAGCTTGCCCGCGACCCCGCCGACACGCGCGCGGAGTTCGCGCGGCGCGGCTGGAAGCGCGTCGTCGGGTTCCAGACGCGCAACCCGATCCACCGCGCGCACGAGTACCTGACGAAAGTCGCGCTCGAGACGGTCGACGGGCTGCTGATCCACCCGCTCGTCGGCGACACGAAGTCCGACGACGTCCCGGCCAAAACCCGCGTCGAGTGCTACCGCGTGCTGCTGGACGGCTATTACCCGACCGAACGCGTCGTTCTGAGTGCGTTCCCGGCGGCGATGCGGTACGCCGGGCCGCGCGAGGCGATCTGGCATGCGATCTGCCGCAAGAACTACGGCTGCTCGCACTTCATCGTCGGCCGCGACCATGCGGGTGTCGGCGACTACTACGGCACGTACGACGCGCAGCTGATCTTCGACGAGTTCGAGCCGCACGAGCTCGACATCGAGCCGATGTTCTTCGAGCACTCGTTCTGGTGCCGGCGGTGCGGTTCGATGGCGTCCGCGAAGACCTGTCCGCATGGCTCCGACGACCATGTCTTCCTGTCTGGCACCAAGGTGCGGGAGCTGCTGGGCGAGGGCGAGCTCCCGCCGGTTGAGTTCTCCCGTCCCGAAGTCGCGCAGGTTCTGATCGACGCGTACAAGTGACCTGGCAGTTCACCCTCACCGGCCTGCTGATCGGCGTCCTCGTCGGCTTGACGGGGATGGGCGGCGGCTCGCTGATGACGCCGATCCTCGTGCTGGTGTTCGGCTTCAAGCCGACGTACGCAGTCGGGACGGACATCCTTCACGGCGCCGTGTTCAAGTCGTTCGGCGCCGTGCGGCACCGCCGGCTCGGCAACGTCCACGCGCGGCTGACGCTGTGGATGTTCCTCGGCTCGGGCCCGATGTCGCTGCTCGGCGTCGCGAGCGCCAGCTGGCTTGCGAACGCCTATGGGGACAGCGTGCAGTCGGTGCTGAGCTACGCGATCGGCGGCGCGCTGGTCCTCGGCGCGATCGGGCTCGTGCTGAAGACGTTCATCAAGCGTGGCATTCAGCCGAGCGAGGCCGGGTTCGTCCTCCAGCGGAAGGACAAGGTGCGCGCGGTGATCCTCGGTGCCGTCTTCGGCTACGTCGTCGGCCTGACGTCGGTCGGCAGCGGGACGTTCTTCGGGCTGGTGATGGTGATGATCTATCCGCTCACGATTGCGCGGATCGTGGGCACGGACATCTTCCACGCCGCGGCACTGCTCTGGGTCGCGGGGTTCGGCCACCTCGTGCAGGGCAACGTCGACCTGCACGCAACCGCATGGCTGTTGCTCGGCTCCATTCCCGGCATCTGGATCTCGAGCCGCTTCACCCTGCACCTGCCGCAGGACGCGCTCCGGCTCGGGCTCGCCGGCGTGCTCGCCCTCAGTGGCATCAAGCTGCTCGACGTCCCGCAGTCGAGCTACGTCATCGCGGCCGGCTTGGGGCTCGGTCTCGCCGCGCTCGCCGTTTGGCTGCTCCTACAATCGCGGAGCCGTGAAGCGGAACGCGCCGACGATTCTCGTGCTCGTGCTGCTGGCGGCGACGGCGACGGCTTTCGTGGTGACACAGCGCGTGAAGCTCGAGCCGAGCCCGATCTCGCAGACGCACGTCGATAAGGTCTTTTCGCCCGTCTGCAACTGCGCGACGGCCGCTGCGCACATCGACTTCTCGATCCGCCGCGCCGACCACCTGCGCATCTGGGTGCGCACGCCCTCAGGCCCTGCCGTCCTCGCCGACCGTGAGTTCCCGAAGGGAGCGGTGCACGTCAAATGGAACGGCGACGGCGTTCCCGACGGGACCTATTTCGCCGTCGTCCGCATGCGGCGCGCGCAGCGGACGATCGACCTCCCGAACCCGATCCGCGTCGACACGCAGCCGCCGACGATCGCGCTGACGGGCGTCCAGCGCGCCGGCGCCAAGACCACCTTTCTGTACCGGATCTCGGAACAGGGCCACGCGCTCCTCTACGTGAACGGCCGCCGGCGCGTCCGGACCTACTCCACGCTGCGGCACGGGCGGCTCCCGTACTACCGGCCGCTGTCGGCGCAGGCACAGCTGGCGCTCCGCGCCCGCGACCTCGCCGGCAACCTCTCGCAACTGGTTCCGATCTCGAGCTCTTGACGCCGGGCGGGCCGCCGCTCCTCATCCTCGGCGTCCGCCGCTCCGGGACGACGCTTCTGCGCGTGATGCTCGACCGCCATTCGCAGCTCGCGGTCCCGGACGAGTCGTACTTCCTCCCGCAGCTCGCCGACCGGCATCTGCGTCACCCCGAGGTCGACGAGTTCATGGACGATCTCAGCCGCCTCGACACGGTCGCGGAGTGGGACGTGCCGCTCGACAAGGTGCGTGCACGGCTGCGCGACGGGATGTCGACCGGTGAGGCGATCGCGACGGTCTACTCCGTCTACGCCGACCAGCGCGGCAAGCCCCGCTGGGGCGACAAGACGCCGATGTACATGCAGAACCTGCGCCTCCTCGAGCGGCTCTTTCCGGACGCACGGTTCGTCCACCTGATCCGCGACGGCCGCGACGCGGCGCTGGCGTTTCGGTCGATGCCGCGCGGGATCGTCACCGAGACGTGGATGCATCCCCGCACGCCGGCCGACTTCGCGTGCCAGTGGCGGACGGAGGTCGCTGCCGCGCGGCGGCTCGGGTGTCGCGCCGGCGCGCGCTACCTCGAGGTGCGTTACGAGGAGCTCGTCGCCGACGTGGAGGCAGTCCTTCGACGGATCTGCGGGTTCGCCGGCCTCGAGTACGAGCCCGCGATGGCGGACTACGCCGACGACGTCGACGTCTCCGCGAAGCCGCACCAGCAGCGGCTCAAGCAGCCGCCGACGACGGGCGTGCGCGACTGGCGCACCCAGATGCCGGCGGCCGACGTCGAGGCCTTCGAGCGCGTCGCCGGAGATCTCCTGCTCGAGCTCGGCTACGACACTGCACGCACCCCGCATGTCGCCGGCCGCGTCAAGCTCGCGTCGTACCGTGTCCGCGCCGGCGCCTGGCGCGCGGCGAGCTTCGGGCTACGGCGATCGTTTCTTTGGCGTCGCCGTCACCCGGTGCTTCGCGGCTAGCTGCCGCCGCTTCAGCTCGAGGATCTGCGGGCTCTTTCGCCCGTGCCACGCCTGCACGATCCCGTTCAGCGTGAAGAAGTAGTGCCGCTCAGTGACGATGCCGGGCGAGTACTTGCCGATGTCGAGGTGCCACATCACCTTGCCGTCGGACGCCCGCAGCGCGTAGGTGTTTCGCTCCAGGTTCGAGACGAAGACGTACTTGCCGGCGACGAATGCGGGGCCGAGGAAGCGCCCGCCGAGATGCCGGCTCCAGATCACTTGCCCCGTGCTGGCGCGCAGCGCCCGAACGCGGCCGTCGAAGCCGCCGAAGAAGACCCGGCCGTGGGCGACCGCCGGCGTTGCGTAGCCCCACGAGTTGACGCTCGACCGCCAGACGACGTCACCGTTGCTGGTTGACAACGCGAACACTCCGCCGGAGCGCGAGATCGTGAACAACCGCTTCCCGTCGGTCGACGCGCTCGCGTAGAAGCTCTGGTAGCGGACGAAGTCGCGGCTCAGGTACTTGCTCCAGATCTTGTGGCCGTCGTCGCGGTTCAGCCGCCAGACCGAGCCGGCGTAGGTCGTGATGAAGACGCTGTTGCCGAGGATCGACGGGCTCGAGTTGATGCGGCCGCCCGTGTCGTACGCCCATTTGACTCTGCCCGTGCGCACGTAGACGCAGAACAGCCGGCCGTCCGTCGCGCCGAAGTAGACGAGGCGGCCGACGGCGACCGGCGACGACTCGACCTTTCCTGCCACCTTGAGCCGCCACAGCCGACGGCCGTTGAAGCGGTTGTAGGCGGTCACGTAGCCGTCGTGCGACGAGACGATCAGGCGCGGCCCCGCGATCGCCGGGGTCGACGGCTTCCGTCCTCCCTGCACCTGCCAGAGCCGGTGACCGTTGTGGGAGTTGAGCGCGACGGTCTTCCCGCCGAACGTGTTCACGTAGAGGATTCCACCGCAGTAGCTCGGCGGGTATTCGATGTAACTGCCGAGACCGACCGACCAGAAACGGCGGTACGGCAGGCCGATGTCGAGCGCCGGCCGTGAGAGCGTCCGCTGCGGGCTGCCGCCGAACTCGCGCCAGCAGCGCTTGTCGTCGACGAGATGGTGTCCCTTGTGCTGCTTCGGCGCCGTGATCGCGCGCGTGTCGGCGGTGCCTTCGGAGACGCCCTTCAGCTGGGTGTCGAGCTTTCCCGAGGGGCGCTCACGGGCTTTGAGGTAGACGGCGACGGCGGCACCGGCGACGAGGAGCCCGAGGATTGCGAGGCTGAGGAGGATCCGTCGACGCACCCGGCGTTGGCAAGTGTGCCAGCGGCGCCTGCCGTCATGACGGTTAGAGCCCACGCGGCGACGCCGATCACGCCCCACGCGATCGGGTCCTCGAAGAAGCCAGCGTAGAAGAGCGAGTGCACGAACAGTGCGAGGAAGACCGAGGCAGCGCCGAGGCCCAGCGCACGGTTGCGCTGCGTGACGAGGTAGAGGAGCCGCGCCGTCGCAGCCATCAGCGCCACGTAGATGAGGAAGCCGATGATCCCGAGCTCGGCCGCGACCGTCAGCGGTGTCGTGTGCGACTTGTCGCGTTTGGCGGAGAGCTGCGTCTTCGCCTCCTCCTTGCTCGCCTGCGGTTGCCCGCCGACGCCGACGCCGACGACGGGGTGGTGCTCGAACGCGATCCAGGTCACGCGCGCGAGCCGCGTGCGCCCGCTCGTCGCCTGCCGGGCCGAGTCGCTGACCGCGGTCGCGGCGACGAACGCCGCTCCGGCGACCACACAGGCGACGGCGCCGACTACCAAGACGCGTCGCAACACCGGGCCGCCGAGCACGTACGAGACGGCGACCGTGACGGCGAACAGCGCCGCGTAGCTCGACTGCGAATACGCCGGCAGCATCCCGAGGAAAAGGAAGGCGACCAGCACTGCCGCGACCCAGAAGCGCACGCGTGCCAGCCACATTGCGACGAGCAAGACGCCGATCGCGATCACCACGTTCCGGCCGAAGACGCTCGGGTCCTTGAACAGCGACGTGACGCGGAAGTACGACGTGTACGCGTTTGCGCGCTCGACGTCGCTCGCCAGGAGGTGGCCGTGCGTCAGGCGTTGAAAGAGCGCGACGGCCGAGAAGAGCGCCCCCAGCGCGACGAGGGTGATCGCGAGCGCGCGCGGGTGCCAGTCGCGATACGGCGAGCGCACCACGACGACGACGAGAGCCGAGAACGGGAACAGGAAGAAGAGCAGCTCGATGCTCCCCGCCCGCAGGTCGTGTGTCCAGAGCAACGAGAGGCCGGTGTAGAAGACGAACGCCGCGGCGGGAATCGCGATCAGGCGCGGTAGCTCCCGGTCGGCGTGTCCGCGCACCACGCGGACGACGAGCGCGAGCACTGCCGCCGCCAGCACGACATAGAGCGGGTCGAGCAGGTAGGCCTTCTGCGTTCCGACAGACGTCGAGATGCGAAACGGCGCGGCCGCGAGCAGCGCGACCGGGACGGCCACCGGCCAGCGCACGAACGCCCAGGCGATCGCGACGACGACGAGCACGCCGAAGACCAGCGCGCCGAGATGCGACGCCGGCGTGACGAAGCGCTTGAGATCGTGCCCGGGAATGAGCGCCACTGCGAGCAGCGCCTCGCCGGCGACGGCGATGCCGAGCCCGGCGAGCAGCTCGAGTCGCCTGCGGGCAAGGAGCAGCGTCGCGGCGCCTCCGGCGCCGACGACAGCCGCCAGCTGAGCCAAGTCGCCGTGGGGCACGGGCATGAGCAGCCAAGACTACGGCGGACGTATGGATCCAAGCGGTTCGACCGGTCGTTTCCGGCGGACGCGCGACCCGTGATAGGAAAGGCCGCGTGATCGGCGCCTGGCAACGCGTGCTCGTGCTCGCTCCGCACACCGACGACGGGGAGTTCGGCGCGGGCGGGACGATGGCGCGGCTCGTCGAAGCCGGCGCCGAGGTCCGCTACGTCGCTTTCTCGATCGCGACCCGGTCGCTTCCCGACGGGTTCGCGCCGGACACGCTCGCGCGCGAGGTGCGCGAGGCGACATCCGAGCTCGGCATCGCGCCCGAGAACCTGACCGTGCACGACTTCGACGTCCGCACCTTTCCGGAGCACCGCCAGGACATCCTCGAGCTGCTCGTGGCTTTGTGGGAAGAGTGGCATCCGGACGCGGTCTTCCAGCCGTCCGTGCACGACATCCACCAGGACCACCAGGTGATCGCGGCCGAGGGGCTCCGCGCGTTCAAGCGCACGACGATCCTCGGCTACGAGATCCCGTGGAACAACTTCGACTTCACCTACCAGGCGTACGTCGCGCTGCAGGCGCCCCACGTCGAGAGGAAGGTCGCCGCGCTCGGGAAGTACGAGTCGCAGCAGCACCGGCGCTACAGCGATCCCGAGTACATCCGCAACGTCGCCCGGACGCACGGCATCAACGTGAACCGCGAGTTCGCGGAGGTCTTCGAGGTCTACCGCGTCGTCGTCGCGTAGGGGTAAGCCCGTCCTGATCCATTTGTGACGCTCGCACCGACGTTGTACGGTCGTCGCCTGGCGTCCGACCCCAGGAGGTGACCATGAGCGACACGGTTGCGGGAATCCCCGTTCCCGCCGACGACGGTGCTGCTGCGACCACGGCCGAGGACGAGCGCCTCGCGAGCCTCGGCTACCGGCCCCAGCTCAACCGCGTGCTGGGGTTCTTCGAGAACTTCGCCGTCGCCTTCGCCTACCTGTCGCCGATGGTCGGCATCTACTCGCTCTTCCTGGTCGGCGTCGCGACCGGCGGCCCGGCCTACCTCTGGCTCACGATCATCCCGGTCGTCGGGATGCTTTTCGTCGCGCTCGTGTTCGGCGAGCTCGCGAGTCATTACCCCGTTGCGGGGGCCCTCTACCAGTACTCGAAGTTCTCGGTCGGTCCCGCGTACGGGTGGTTCGTCGGCTGGTTCTACGGCATTGCGCTCCTCGTGACGGTGGCCTCGGTCGACACCGGCGTCGTCCCGTACGTGACCGATCTCGCGCACCGCTGGTTCGGGGCCAACTGGGACCCGACCGCCCACACGACGATCCTCTCCGTGACGCTCGTCCTGCTCGCCGTGCAGACGACGCTCAACATCACCGGGGCGAAGGTCATGGGTCGGGTCGCCCAGTTCGGCGTCGCCGTCGAGATCGTCGGCACGTTCGGGATCGCGCTGATCCTCGCGATCCACGGCTTCCACCACGGGCTCGGCTTCCTCTTCTCGACGCAGGGCGCGACGCACGCCTCGACCAACGTCTACGGCGTGAACTTCCACGGCAGCTGGCTGGCCGCCGCGCTCGTCGCGGTGCTCGCGCCCGTCTACATCTTCTACGGGTTCGAGTCTGCCGGTGACATCGCCGAGGAGACGAAGGACGCCGGGCGGAAGATCCCCAAGTCGATGCGCTGGGCGCTGATCTGGGGCGGCGTCTCGTCCCTCGTGCTCACGGCCGCGCTCCTGCTCGCGATGCCGAAGCAGAACCCGCTCAAGGCCACGTTCGACGGCGGCGGCGTCCCGGCCATCCTCGGGCAGCTCTCAGGCGGCCTGCAGGACTTCCTGCTCGTGCTCATCATCTTCGCGTTCTTCTCGTGCGGCACCGCCGTCCAGGGCGCCGGCAGCAGGCTCGCGTTCTCGTACGGCCGTGACGGGGCTCTGCCGGCCTCGGCCTGGCTCTCGAAGGTGCACGCGAGGTTCCGCACACCCGTGAACGCGCTGCTCGCGGGCTCGGTCGTCTCGGTGCTCTTCGTCCTGCTTGTCTACTACCAGCCTGCGAAGGACGTGAAGGTCTGGTTCGTCACGTACCCGGCGAACATCACGGCGCTCTACTCGCTGATCTCGTTCGCGGTCAGCGGCATCTACCTCTCGTTCCTGCTCACGGTGATCGCGGCCATCGTCGCCCGGAGCCGCGGCTGGAAGGCGGAGGGCGCGTTCCAGCTCGGGCGCTGGGGCTGGACGGTCTCGATCATCGCGGTGTCCTACCTCGGCCTGATGCTGCTGAACGTCGTCGTGCCGACCGGCCTCACGAGCGGACGCGGCCTCTTCAACCTCGACTGGATCACCCTGCTCGTGATGGTCGTGATCGCCCTCGTCGGTGCCGTGTACTTCTTCGTCGCGCGCCCGGACCGCAAGGTTCAGGCGCACGTCCACGACGCGCTCGAGCCGACCGGGGCGGAGCGCTAAACGGCGACGACCGGCGCGACCGCGTCGTCGATCGCCTGCAGCGTCGCATCGTCGAGCTCGACACCCGACGCGGCCGCGTTCTCCTCGACCTGCTCTGGTCGGCTGGCGCCGATGATCGCGGAGGCGACTTCCTCCCGCCGCAGCACCCAGGCGAGCGCGAGCTGCGCCACGCTGATGCCGAGGCCGTCGGCGACCGGAACGAGCTCCTGCACGGCCCCGAGCACGTCGTCGTCGCGGAAGCGATCCATCGCCCAGCCCATGTCCCGCGACGCGGCGCGCGTGCCCGCAGGCGGCGCCTCGCCCGGCTTGTACTTTCCCGTCAGCGCGCCCTGGGCGAGCGGCGACCAGACGATCTGCGAGATGCCGTTCGCAGCGCACAGCGGGAAGACCTCGCGTTCCGGCTCGCGCCACAGGATCGAGTACTGCGGCTGGCTCGACACGAATCTCTTCACGTCCGAAAGCTCGAGTGCCGCCTGGATGCGGTCGGGCGGCCACTCACTGAAGCCGAGATACCGCACTTTCCCTTGCCGGACGACTTCCGTCAGCGCCTCCATGGTCTCCTCGAGCGGCGTGTCCCAGTCGTAGCGGTGGCACTGGTACAGGTCGACGTAATCGGTCTTCAGGCGCAGCAGCGACATGTCGAGCTGCTTGAAGACCTGTTCGCGCGACAGGCCTCGGTCGCCGTTCATCGGCCAGAACAGCTTCGTCCCCAACACGTATGAGTCGCGGGGCCTGCCCGCGAGCACCTCACCGAGGAACGACTCGGCGGCGCCGCGCGCGTAGACGTTCGCGGTGTCGATGAAGTTGATCCCGGCCTCGAACGCCTTGGCGACGCACGCCTCCGCCTGGGCGCGCTCGACGCCGCCGCCGTACGTCAGCCACGAGCCGAGGCTGACCTCGGACACCTGCAGGTCGCTGCTGCCCAACTGCCGGTAGCGCACAGACGAAGCCTTACCATTCGGCGCCATGCGTACGCGCCGCCTCGGCAGCGAAGGCCCGGATGTCTCGGTCGTCGGTCTCGGCTGCAA
The DNA here is from genome assembly GCA_035456125.1 of Gaiellaceae bacterium. Classification (GTDB taxonomy): domain Bacteria; phylum Actinomycetota; class Thermoleophilia; order Gaiellales; family Gaiellaceae; genus 3-1-20CM-4-69-9. The sequence goes on along the minus strand of DATIDT010000085.1, from coordinate 2,731 downwards.
CAACTTCGGCGGACGCGTCGACCTCGACGGCACGCGCGCCGTGGTCGACGCCGCGCTGGACGCCGGCATCACGCTGCTCGACACGGCCGACATCTACGGCAACAAGGGCGGCAGCGAGACGTTCCTCGGCGAAGTGCTGGAGGGACGGCGTGACCAGGTCGTCATCGCGACGAAGTTCGGCGGCGACATGGGCGATGGAACGCAGGCGCGCGGCTCGCGCGAGTACATCCGCAGGGCGGTCGACGCATCGCTGCAACGGCTCCGGAGCGACCGGATCGACCTCTACCAGTACCACACGCCCGACAAGAGCACGCCGTTCGCGGAGACGTTCGGCGCGCTCGACGAGCTCGTCCGCGAGGGCAAGGTGCGCCACGTCGGCCACTCCAATCTCACCGCGGCGCAGGTCGAGGAAGTCGACGCGCTCGCGCGCGAGCACGGTTGGGCGCGACCGGTCTCCGCGCAGAACCGCTACTCGCTGCTGCACCGCGGCCCCGAGGACGACCTGCTGCCGGTCTGCGAGCGGCTCGGCCTCGGCGTTCTCCCCTACTTTCCGCTTGCGAGTGGGCTCTTGACGGGCAAGTACAAGCGCGGGCAGCCTCGGCCGGAGGGGACGCGGCTCCAGAATCGCGACGAGGTCTTCACGGACGAGACGTTCGACCGCCTCGAGGCGCTGGAGGGATACGCCGGCGAGCGCAACATCACGCCGCTCGACGTCGCGATCGGCGGCTTGCTCGCGCAGCCGGCCGTCGCGTCCGTCATCTCCGGCGCGACGAGGCCCGAGCAGGTGCGCGCGAACGCCGCGGCCGGCGAGTGGGAGCCGTCCGCGGAGGACGTCGCCGCGCTCGACGCCTTGCGCTAGTGGCCGTCCCCGCTGCCGTCGTCGACGTCGGCTGGGTCAACGGCCTCGCGGCTATCCGCTCGCTCGGCCGCGGCGGCGTGCGCGTGCTCGCGGTGGATCACCGTCCGAGCGCGCTCGGCTTCCGCTCGAAGTACGGCGAGCCGGTGCTCTCGCCGGACCCGTTCACGGACGAGCACGGCTTCGTCAACGTCGTTCGTGCGCTGGGTGAGGTCGTCGTCTTCCCGACGCACGACGACGCGCTGAACGCGATCGCGCGCCACGCGGACGATCTCGAGGTGCTGACGCCGTTCCCGCACTGGAGCCTGCTCGAGCGCATGGAGAGCAAGCGCGCCCAGCTCGACCAGGCGGCGGCTGCGGGCCTCGACATCCCGACGCCCGATCCGGGGACGTTTCCCGTCATCGTCAAGCCCGACCGCTCGGTCGAGTTCAAGCGCCGCTACAGGCGCCAGGCGTTCCGGTGCGGGACGCAGGCCGAGCTCGACGACGCGCTGGCGAAGACGGAGGAGTTCGGGCCGATCGTCCAGGAGCTCGTCCCGGGCGGGGACGACACGCTCTACACCGTCGGCAGCTACCTCGATGCCGACGGCCGCGCGCTCGGTGTGTTCTGCGGGCGCAAGCTGCGGCAGACGCCGCCGGGCATCGGCACGTGCCGCGTCGGCGAGGCGGTTTGGGTGCAGGAGGTCGTCGACGCGGCGCTCACCCTGTTGCGCTCGTTCGGCTACCGCGGCGTCTCGCAGGTCGAGTTCAAGCGCGATGCGCGCGACGGCCGCTACAAGCTGATGGAGATCAACGCCCGGCTCTGGCAGTGGCACGGGCTCGCGGCGGCCTGCGGCGTCGACCTGCCGCTGATCGCCTACCGCGACCTGACCGGCGCAGCCCTTCCCGACGTCCACATGAACGGCCACGGGAAGCGCTGGGCGATCACGCTGATGCCGGGCGAGAGCCCGGCGCCGCAGCGGCCGCCGTACGTCGACGCCGTCTTCGCGCTCGACGACCCAAAGCCGGGGCTCGTCCACCTGGCGCGCGTGGCCCGGAGCCTCGTCTCGTGATCCCGGAGCAGATCGAGCGTCGCGCGCGCTGGGTGCTCGACTCCATCGGCGCCGTCGACGTCGGCTTCGGCGACGACGTTCCGTACGACGCCGGCGCATGGGAGCAGGTCGAGCGCGGCGAGCTGCCGCCGGACGACGACGTCGCCGCCGGGTTCTTCCACCTCGCGCGCGTCGAAGAGCGCGCCGGGCCGCGCGACGAGCACGGCCGCTTCCGTGCCGAGTGGTCGCAGCTCGATCCGCTCGACCCGCCGCTCGAGCGCCTGCGCCGAACGCTCGGCTTGAAGGACGACGGGTTCGCCGTCGCACTCACGCACGACGTCGACAGCCCGTGGCGTTGGACGCGCATCGGTCTGCGTGGCTCCGCCGCTCGGCTGAAGCGCAACGTCCTCCAGGTGCGCGCGGCGCCGGCCTTTCGCGAGGCGACCGCACTTGCGGCTGCGCCCGTCCACCGCCTGCGCGGGAGCGATCCCAACTGGCGCTTCCGCGAGATCCTCGCGCGCGAACGAGTCGGCTCGACGTTCTTCGTCCTCGCGGGCCACAACGACCCGCACGACGGTGCAGCGCCGGGGCGATACGAGGAGCTGCGGCCCCGCCTCGTCGCAACGATCCGCGACGCGGGCGGCGAGGTCGGCCTGCACGGCAGCTACACGGCGGCCGACGACCCGCAGCGGCTCGCGGAGGAGCGGGCGATGCTCGAAGCGCTTGCCGGGCCCGTGCAGGGACACCGCTACCACTACCTCCGCGTCGACCCGCATCGAAACCTCGCGCGGCTCCCGTTTCGCTACGACACGACGCTCGGCTTCCCCGACGCGGTCGGCTTCCG
>DATIDT010000084.1:0-3970 GCA_035456125.1 Gaiellaceae bacterium | reverse complement strand
GGCAAAGGCCACGCGCTCGTGCACGACTACCACCACTGAGTCAACTGCTGGGGTCAGACCCTGTGGGGGTCAGACCCCGTCAAGGCCGGAGCGTAAGCCGCAGGCTTACGCGCAGGTGAACTGATCCGTGTGCCGATGGCCAAAGGCCACCGGCACACGGACGGAAGAGACATCCGCCAACCGGCAAGGAGCGCACGGGCTCAGCCCGCGCGCGTTCCCCGCGAAGCGGCGTAACGGAAAGCTGGGGTCTGACCCGCAGGGTCAGACCCCACTAAGGCCGGCCTCCCATGACGCCCAGAGGCGCGCGTAGCGGTCGCCCTGGCGGACGAGCTCGTCGTGCGATGCGATCTCGACGACGCGGCCGTGCTCCATCACCGCGACGCGGTCGGCGCGCTGCGCGGTCGAGAGGCGATGCGCGATCGTGATCACCGTTCGGCCGTCGGCGACGGCGGCGAGGGCGGTCTCAACGGCGAGCTCCGTCGCCGGGTCGAGGCTCGAGGTCGCCTCGTCGAGCACGATCACCGCCGGATCGGCGAGCGCGATCCGCGCGATCCCGACCAGCTGGCGCTCGCCTGCGGATAGCCGCAGCCCGCGCGTCTGCACGTCCGTGTCGAGCCCGTTCGGCAGCGACTCGAACCGGTCGAGGGCGCCGATCGTCCGGAGGGCCCGCCGGACGTCATCGTCCGGCGCGTTCGGATGCGCGAGCCGCACGTTGTCCGCGATCGTCCCGCTGAAGAGGTGGCCTTCCTGCGGCAGCAGGACGATCTGCCGTCGCAGCGAGGCGAGCGTCGCATCGCGGAGGTCGATGCCACCGAGCTCGATCCTTCCGTCCTGCGGGTCGTACTGGCGCGTCAGCAGCTTCGCGACCGTCGACTTGCCCGCACCGGTCGCGCCGACGAGCGCGACGTGCTCGCCCGGCGCAACGTCCAGCGTCAGGTCGCGGACGACCCGCCGCTTGCGGTAGCCGAACGTGACGCCGCGGAGGGTGAGCGACCCCTCGTGCGGCAGCTCGACCGCGTCCGGCTTCTGCGTGATCGCGACCGGCACCTCGAGCAGGCCCACGATCTTGCCGAGCGCCGCGAGCCCCTGCCGGAACTCACCCAGCCACTCCGTGAAGCGGCCGATCGGGTCGAAGAGCTGGATCAGATAGAGGACGAACGCGGTAACGGTCCCGATCGAGATCTGCCCGTCGGTGTACATCGACGCCGCCGCGAGCAGCACGACGATCAGGGCTGCCGCCTGCGCGAGCGGCAGGAACGCGAACAGGCGGATGTTCACGAGCGATGCGCGGCGCCATGCGTGGACCTGCGCCTGGCTCCGAGGTCGGTAGCGGTCGAGCGTGCGCTGCTCGCGCCGGAACGCCTGCACGACGCGCACGCCCGCAAGCCCCTCCTGGAGAGCCGTCAGCGTCTCGGCGACGCGGTCGCGGATCGAGTGGTACGCGCGGCCCGCGCCGTGGTGGAAGCTCCAGCTCGACGCCACCAGGATCGGCAGCGACACGAGCGAGATCGCCGCTAGCTTCGGCGACAGGAAGACGAGCGCCACGATCGTCAGCACGATCTGCAGCGCGCTGCCGACGATCTCTACCAGCGCGTCGCGCACCAGCTCGTTCAGTGATTGGACGTCCGAGGTGAGGCGCGAGACGAGCACGCCCGCGCGTTCGCGCTCGAAGAAGCCCAGCGGCAGTGCCTGCAGCTTGTCGAACGACGCCACGCGGAGCGCGTCGAGGAAGCGCTCGCCGGCCCTAGCAGCGAACAGCGTCTGGGCTCGCACGGCGAACGGCTTCAGGATCGCGAGCCCGAGGAAGATCAACGCCGCGACGTTCAAGGGGTGCAGGTCCTGCTTCTTGATTCCGGCGTCGACGGCGTAGCCGACGAGGAGCGGCCCGGCCAGCGTGATCAGGGTCGAGACGATCACCGCCGCTGCCGCGACCGCGTAGCGTCCGCGTACGGGAACGAGCAGCTTGCGCGTCACACGCCAGACCGTGCGGGCCGACGCGCGCTCCATCACGCGACCGCCTCGAGCGCGAGCAGCCGCCGGTAGCGTGGCGAGCGGCGCAGCAGCTCCGCGTGCGTCCCTTCCTCGACGATGCGGCCACCTTCGAGGACGGCGACGCGGTCGGCGAGCGCGATCGTCGCCGGCCTGTGCGCGATCACGAGCGTCGTGCGTCCTTCCATCACCGTCGTGAGCGCGGCACGGATCTCGTGCTCTTTCGTTGCGTCCACTGCCGACGTCGCGTCGTCGAGAACGAGCACCGCGGGGTCGGCGAGGATCGCCCGCGCGATGGCGATTCGCTGCCGCTGGCCGCCGGAGAGCGAGAAGCCGCGCTCGCCGAGGACGGTCTCGTAGCCGTCGGGCAGGTCGGCGATGAACTCCGCGGCGCCGGCGAGCTCGGCGGCGCGCCCGATCGCCTCGTCGTCTGCGTCCGGGCGCGCGAAGCGGATGTTCTCCTTCACGGTGTCGGTGAAGAGGAACGTCTCCTCGAACACCAGGGCCACGGCATTGCGCACATCGCGCAGGCGCAGGTCGCGCAGATTGTGCCCGTCGAGCAGCACCGCCCCGTCCTCGGGGTCGTACAGCCGCGCGAGCAGGCCGGCGATCGTGCTCTTGCCCGAGCCCGTCGGCCCGACGAGCGCAAGCGACTCGCCCGGCGCGAGGTGGAGGTCTAGACCGTCGAGCACTGCGTGGCCGTCCTCGTGGCCGAACCGCACGCCGGCGAGCCGCACGTCGCCGCGGACGGGCTGCTCGAGGTCGATCGGATGTCGAGCCTCGACGAGGCGCGGCTCCGCCTCGAGCACCTCGCTGATGCGCGCGCTCGCGCCGACCGCCTTTTGCAGCGTCGTGACGCGCTGGCCGAGGACGCGCAGGGGCCATACGAGCATCGCCACGTACGCGTTGAACGCGACGAACGACCCGAGGCTGAGGCCGCCTTCGACGACGCGTCGTCCGCCGAGCCACAGCACGGCGAGTAAGCCGAGCAGCGGCAGGAACTCGAGCGTCGGCATGAAGACGGCGTCGAGCCGGGCGATGTCCAGGGCCCGGTCGACGATGCGCGCGCTGCGCGTCCTGAAGTCTCGGGCGAGCGCGCGCCCGGCGCCGATCCCCTTGACGACGCGGATGCCTGCGATCGTCTCCTCGACGAGCGTCGCGGCGTCGCCCCACGCTTCCTGCAGCCGTTCGGTGTTCGCGTGATACCGCCGCGAGTATGTCCAGCCCGCGAGCGCGATCAACGGCAGCGGGATCAGGACGATCAGCGCGAGCTTCCAGTCGATGACGAGTAGCACGACCGCGACGGCGCACACCGTGAGCACGTAGCCGATCGTGTGGCCGATCGAGTCCATCATCCGGGCGACGTGCTCCGCGTCAGACGATGCGCGGCTCATCAGCTCGCCCGGTCCCACCCGGTCGTGGTAGCTCGCGTCGAGCCGGAGCGCGTGGGCGAAGATCGCATCGCGCACGCGCGCGTCCGCGCGGGCGCGGTTCCGGATCGCGTACAGGTGGCGGACGGCGCCCGCGGTCATCTCGAGCAGCCCCACGAGCAGGAGCGCGCCGAGCCACGCGAGCAGCGCAGCGTGGTCGTGCGTGAGCACGCCGCGGTCGATCGCGTTCTTGACCATCAGCGGCGCGGCGACCGCGCCGACCTGCCAGAGCAGCCCGGAGACGGCAGCGCCGACTACGCCCGCGCTCTGGGAGCGGATGACGGCGCGCACGAATTGCCACGCCGCGCGCCGTTGCGCGTCGTGGTCCCCCATCCGAGAAAGTATCCGGAGATGTCAAGTCGCTTCCCGCGCCCGTCGGTCATGGGCGTCGTCAACGTCACGCCGGACTCGTTCTCGGACGCCGGCGTGCATCTCGATCCCGATACGGCCGCCGCCGCTGCGCGCCGGATGATCGACGAGGGCGCCGCGATCGTCGACGTCGGCGGCGAGTCGACGCGTCCGGGACACGAGTCGGTTCCGCTGGACGAGGA
>DATIDT010000083.1:0-2395 GCA_035456125.1 Gaiellaceae bacterium | reverse complement strand
CACACGGGTCGCACGAGCATGCACGTCGTGGTCACGGTGTCGTCGGCCGAGGTGTCGACGCGCTCGTACACGCCGGCGACCACGTGCATGCTGATCTTCGTCGCGAAGGACCTCGACGGGCGTCCGACCGAAGTGCCGGCGTGGCGGCCGGAGTCGCGGTCGGATCACAAACTCGCCGCCGCCGCCCTCGACCGCATCGCGTCGCGCGGCGAGATCAAGCGGCTCATGCTCGACGAGGACTACGGCGCCCCGACCGACGCGCCCCGCGTGACGCTGCGCTTCCTCGTGCCACCCGGCGTGGTCAACTGGGGCGGCAAGGCGCACGGCGGCACCGTCATGCGCTGGATCGACGAAGCCGCGTACGCGTGTGCGGCCTCGTGGACGCGCGACGGTGACGCGGCGAGTGAGGCGATCGCGGTGTACTCGGGCGGTATCCACTTCTTCGCGCCGGTGCGCATCGGCGACCTCGTCGAGGTCGAGGCGCGGATCATTCACACGAGCGCGCACAGCATCCACCTCAGCATCCGCGTGTCGACCGCCGATCCGCGGACGCCGCACGACCTCACGCTCACGACCCAGTGCCTGTGCGTCTTCGTCGTGCCGGGGCCCGACGCGGTCGCGCTGCCTGTGCCGCAGTGGCGGCCCGCGCGGCCGGAAGACGTCCGGCTGCAGGAGCACGCGCGCGAGATCATCCGTCTGCGCGAAGGGATCGTGCCGATCTCGGCATCGCTGACGCTCGAGCCGTAGCTGTTCTCAGCGGTCGCCCGTGCGTTCTCCGCCGCTTCGGCGTACACTGTTCACTGGACGAACGTCCGTTCGCACAGCGAACATAAGGAGGGCGCATGATCGACAAGACGATTCCGGATGCCGCGGCCGCCGTCGCCGGCATCCCGGACGGATCGACCATCATGATCGGCGGGTTCGGCCGTGCCGGTCAGCCCGTCGAGCTCATCGACGCGCTCATCGCGCACGGCGCGGGCGACCTCACGATCGTGGGCAACAACGCGGGCAACGGCGACACCGGCCTCGCGGCCCTGCTCGCCGCGAAGCGCGTGCGAAAGATCGTGTGCTCGTTTCCCCGGCAGTCCGACTCGTGGGTCTTCGACGGGCTCTACCGCGCCGGCGAGATCGAACTCGAACTCGTGCCCCAGGGCAACCTCGCCGAGCGGATCCGCGCGGCCGGCGCCGGCATCGGCGCGTTCTTCTCACCCACGGGCGTCGGCACCGAACTCGCCGAAGGCAAAGAACTGCGCGAGATCGCAGGCCGCGACTACGTGCTCGAATACCCGATCGCGGCCGACTTCGCGCTCGTCAGCGCCTTGAAGGCCGACCGCTGGGGCAATCTCGTGTACCGCGAGACCGCCCGCAACTTCGGGCCGATCATGGCGAGTGCGGCGACCACGACGATCGTCCAGGTCGACGAGATCGTGCCGCTCGGTGCGCTCGATCCCGAATCGGTCGTCACCCCCGGGATCTTCGTCGACCGGGTGGTTGCGGTCGGGAGTCGCGGCTGGCTCGACGACGGCGCGTTCGTCGGCGGCGTCGACCTCGAGGGTCGCGCGCTGTCTGAGGCGACAGCATCCGCTCGCCCTTCGACCGGTGCGGGAACGGGAGCACAGCGATGACCACGACCATCACCCGCGGGCAGCTCGCGCAGCGCATCGCCGCCGACATCGCCGAGGGCTCATACGTCAACCTCGGGATCGGCGCGCCGACGCTCGTCGCGAACTTCCTGCCGGCCGACCAGGAGATCATCCTGCACACCGAGAACGGGATGCTGGGCATGGGCCCCGCCCCCGCCGCCGGCGACGTCGACCCCGATCTCATCAATGCGGGCAAGCAGGCCGTCACGGCTCTGCCGGGCGCCGCGTACTTCCACCACGCCGACTCATTCGGCATGATGCGCGGCGGACACCTCGACGTGTGCGTTCTCGGGGCGTTCCAGGTGTCGGAGGGCGGCGACCTCGCGAACTGGTCGACCGGGGCGCCGGGGGCGATCCCGGCCGTCGGCGGCGCGATGGACCTCGCGATCGGCGCGAAGGCCGTCTACGTCATGACCGACCTGCTCGCGAAGGACGGCTCGTCCAAGCTGGTCGAGCACTGCACGTACCCGCTCACGGGCGTCGCGTGCGTCACCCGCGTCTACACCGACCACGCCGTGTTCGACGTGACGGGCGAGGGCTTCGCGGTGCGCGAGGCGTTCGGCGACAACACGGTCGAATCGCTCGCCGCGCTCACGGGGCTGCGCCTCGGCGTGGTCTCTGCCCCCTCGACAGGCTCAGGAGAGAACTGACATGACCGCTTCCTTCATCTACGACGCCGTCCGCACGCCGTTCGGCCGCACAGGCGGAGCACTGGCGGCGGTGCGGCCCGACGACCTCGCCGCCGTCGTGCT
>DATIDT010000082.1:0-10164 GCA_035456125.1 Gaiellaceae bacterium | reverse complement strand
GTCGAGCCGCGGAGGATGCCGCGTGCGTCATCTTCCAGCAGCCGAACTTCTTCGGCTGCCTCGAGGCGGCACCAGATCTCGCTGCCGCTGCTGCGGAAGCCGACGCGATTCCGGTCGCGCACGTGGACCTGCTTTCGCTCGGCGTGCTCGAAGCTCCCGGCACGTACGGGTGCGGGATGGCGATCGGCGAGGGCCAGAGCGCGGGCAACTACCAGTCCTTCGCCGGCCCGCATTACGGATTCCTCGCAGCGCGAAACGAGTTCATCCGCCGCATGCCGGGCCGCATCGTCGGCGAGACGATAGACACCGTGGGGGAGCGCGGCTATGTCCTCACCCTCCAGACCCGCGAGCAGCACATCCGACGCGAGAAGGCGACGTCGAACATCACGACGAATCAAACGCTCCTTGCGCTGGCGGGACTCGTGTATCTCAGCTGGCTAGGGCCTGAAGGACTGCGCGAGCTGGGGGAGACCTGCATGGGCCTCGGCGCGTACGCGAAGCGGCGCCTCGCTGACGCCGGCTTCGAGCTGTCGTTTCCCGAACAGACAACATTCAAGGAGTTTGCCGTGCGCGTCGGACGGAACGCCACGGAGGTTGTCCGGGCTGCGCGCGCACAGGGCGTGCATCCCGGTTACGCCCTCGGCCGCGACTACCAGGGTCTCGACGACACCCTGCTCGTGGCGATTACGGAGCGCCGTTCGCCTGCGGACGTCGACCGTCTCGTAGAGGCACTGGCGCAGGCATGAAGCTGATCTTCGAAAAGTCCCAGCCGGGCCGGCGCGGCGGCGAGCTGCCGAAGCCGGACGTCCCGGCTACGGACGTTCCCGCCGAGCTGCGCCGCGCGAGGCCGCCCCGGCTCCCGGAGCTCGCCGAGCCCGAGATCCTTCGCCACTTCACAGCGCTGTCGACGCGGAACTTCGGGATCGACACGGGCTTCTACCCGCTCGGTTCGTGCACGATGAAGTACAACCCGCGCGTCAACGAGCGGCTAGTCGCGCTCCCGGGGTTCCGCGACCTGCATCCCTACCAGGACGAAGAAGCGTGCCAGGGCGCGCTCGAGCTGATGTGGCGCCTGCAGGAGGCGCTGATCGAGATCTCGGGCCTGCATGCGTGCTCGCTTCAGCCGGCTGCCGGCTCCCAGGGCGAGCTGACGGGACTGATGTTGATGCGCGCATACTTCGCCGACCGCGGCGAGGCCGAACAGCGCGACACCATCGTCACGGCCGATACCGCGCACGGCACGAATCCGGCCAGTGTCACGATGGCCGGCTACAAGCTCGCGAAGGCGCAGACCGACCCGCGCGGCAATGTCGACGTCGACCATCTGCGCGAGCTCGTCAACGAGCGCACGGCTGGGTTGATGCTGACGAATCCGTCGACGCTCGGGCTCTTCGACGAGCACATCGAGGAGGTCGCGGCGATCTTTCACGACGTCGGCGCGCTCCTCTACTACGACGGGGCGAACCTCAACGCCGTCTGCGGCATCTCGCGCCCGGGCGACATGGGGTTCGACATCGTGCACATCAACCTGCACAAGACCTTCTCGCAGCCGCACGGCGGCGGCGGGCCGGGCGGCGGCCCGATCGTCGTACGCGACACACTCGAGCCGTACTTGCCAGTGCCGGCGGTGGTGCAGGACGCGGACTCGTTCCGCCTCGACTTCGACCGGCCGAAGTCAATCGGCAAAGTTCGCGGCTACACCGGCCCGTTCGGCGTCTTCGTTCGCTCGTATGCGTATATCCGCGCCTACGGGCCGCGCCTGCGCGACATGTCCGAGGCGGCGGTGCTCAACGCCAACTACCTGCTCGCCCGGCTGAAAGGGGCGTACGGCCTGCCTTTCGAACGCCTGTGCATGCACGAGTTCGTGCTGAGTGCGCGGACGCTCAAGCGCGAGCACGGGATCACGGCGACCGACGTCGCGAAACGGCTGATGGACTACGGCTTCCACCCGCCGACCATCTACTTCCCGCTCGTCGTCCCGGAGGCGCTCATGATCGAGCCGACGGAGACCGAGGCGAAGGAGACGCTCGACGCATTCGCGGACGCGATGCTCGCGATCGTCCGGGAGGCGGCCGACGATCCGGACGTGGTCAAGCAGGCGCCGCACGCGCGCCCGGTGAAACGCCTCGACGAGGTTCGGGCAGCGAAGCGGGCGATCGTCAAGTACGGCTTCGAAGAGCATCCGGACACGAGTGACGAACCCGCCGGGGAGCCGCGGCAGCTCGAGGCGCAGAAAGGGGCTTAGGCCGCGAGCGGCAGCGTGAGCTGCGTGAGCCCGAGTCGCTCGAAGACGCGCTCCACCTCGGCCGCCGTCGCGTCGAACTGCGCCGCCGGCCACACATGCGGATCGTCGTCCTCCTGCAGCTTCACGAGCTCCTGCTGGAGGAGAGGGTCGCCGGAGCGAAGCAGCACCGTCTGCGCGTAGCAGCGCGCCCACACCTCGTGGGTCGCCTGAAAGTAGCGCTGTCGACCGCGTCCACCGGGGAGCGGGCGCCGCTCGAGCCTCGCGGCCGTGGTCCGCCACGACTCGAACGCACCATGCGTCGCCGACGCCCATGTGCGCGTCTTGCGGTCGTAGAACACCTGATGGTCGAGCAGGTGTCCGAGCTCGTGCAGAAACCCGAGCGCGACGCGGCCGCCGAGACGCGACACGCGTACGTCGATGGGATCCTTCCTGCGAAACCGATAAGCGCCCGCCTCGGTGACCGTCGCGGTCGCACGCACGGGCACGGGCTCCAGATCGGATTGCATGCCGTGCAGGCTCGACGCCGCGGCCAGCGCACGCTGAAGCTCACCGGCGAGTGGGCTACGGCGCGGCAGCGCGACGACGTCCTCCAGCGCACGCAGACGGGGTTTGCCTGCTCGGGGAACGCACGCGGGGTACTGGCGTTGTCCCACGGGGCAAATAGTCGGTGCCGCGTCGGACGGACTTGAGCGTGTAATGCTTCCGTGATGCACATGCGCCGCGCGCTCCTGGTCTGCACTGCGATCGCCTTCGCGACGATCGACCTCGTGCACAAGTCGTTGTCGTACGCTGAGTTTCATCACGCGCGCACACCGTACGTGACGCTCGTGATGGGCGCGCTCATCGTGGCCCTCGTGGTGCTCGTGCCGCGCTTGCCGTCGAACGCGGCTGCGATCGGCGCAGGCATTGCCTGCGGCGGCGCGCTCGGGAACCTGGTGTCACTGCTCGCATGGGCACAAGGCGTGCCGGATCCCTTCGTCGTCACCGGCGCGACGCACGGGCTCGCGTTCAACCTCGCCGACGTCTTCGCAGTCGGCGGCGACTCGATCCTGTTGAGCGTTGTGATCCTGCTCGGGTTGCGGCGCCGCACGGCGCTGCGCGAGCCGGCCTAGTACAGGTCTTCGAGGTCGTCGGCCACGTAGGCGTTCTCTTCGCGGCGGCGACGCACGACCTCGGCGACGCCCAGCACGAGCGGGACCGCGACGGCGAACGCGAGGCTCGTCCAGGCGACGGCGAGCCAGGTCAAGACCAGAACGCCCACGCCAAAGCGCTGACCCACCGGGTCGTGCCGCAGAAACCGCATGAGGATGACGGTTTCTTTCATCTCGGCTCCTCCTTCTGGTGCCGCATCGGCGGGTAGCGTCGACCCCTCGATCCCTCAGTCGCGTAATGCTTGCGGCGGTTGCCACACTTATGAGGGAACTCGATCGAGGGAGTGTGATGACGAAGGTTCAGAAGACGGACGGCGAGTGGCGTGCCGAGTTGACGCCCGAGCAGTACCACGTGCTGCGCGAAAAGGGCACGGAGCGGCCGTTCTCCGGTGAGTACGACCACGTCTTCGACGACGGCACGTACCGCTGTGCCGGCTGTGGCGCCGAGCTCTTCAGCTCCGAGGCCAAGTACGACTCGGGCTGCGGGTGGCCGGCGTTCTACGCGGCGGCCGGCGGCGACGCCATCGTCGAGGAGACGGACTCGAGCCACGGGATGGTGCGCACAGAGGTCACGTGCGCGAACTGCGGCGGGCATCTCGGCCACGTCTTTCCCGACGGCCCGCGCCCGACCGGGCTCCGCTACTGCATCAATTCCGCGGCGCTCGAGCTCGAGGAGGAATAAGTGGAGCGGACGGCGACGTTCGGTGCCGGCTGCTTCTGGGGCGTCGAGGCTGCGTTCCGGCAGATCGAGGGTGTGACGCGGACCCGTGTCGGCTACAGCGGTGGCACGTTCGAGCACCCGTCGTACGAAGACGTCTGCTCACACACGACCGGCCATGCCGAAGTCGTCGAGGTGACCTACGACCCGGACCGCGTCTCGTACGACGAGCTGCTCGGCGTGTTCTGGCGCAAGCACAACCCGACACGGCGCACGGGCGGCGACCAGTATCGCTCGGTCGTGTTCTTTCACGACGAGGAGCAGCGGCAGGCGGCGTTGGCGTCGAAGGCACGCGAGCAGGCGCGCCTGGACGCTCCGATCGTGACCGAGATCGCGCCGGTGCCGACGTTCTCCGAAGCCGAGGAGCACCATCAGCAGTACCTCGAGAAGCGCGGTCGCGCAGAGAGCACGCCGGCGCTCGCCGGCGTGCGCTGATTCGTCACGCTTCCGCGACAGACACGTCGCACGCTTGACCGTAAGGTGTCGGTGGGCGGGAGTGGTGGGACCCGGGTACGCGCGTGTACCTCTTACGCGGGCACGCGCCTGCGCGGGCGCGGCCGCGGTGAGGCCGCGAGCTGGCCGCATGCGGCGGCGATGTCGCGGCCGCGGGTGAGACGTACCGTCGCCGGAAGGCGCGCGTCGTCGAGCACAGTCTTGAAGGCCGCGATCGCCTTGCGAGTCGAGCCGGCGTACATCCCGGTCGGGTTGTACGGAATCAGGTTCACCTTGAACACCTTCGGGTCGAGGAGCCGCACGAGTGCGCGCGCCTGCTCGACGCGATCGTTCACGCCGCCGAGCATCACGTACTCGACGAAGACCTTACGACGGCGCAGGTCGAAGTAGCGCTCGCACTCGGCGAGAACGTTCGCGAGCGGGTAGCGGAGGTTTACCGGCATCAGCTCGCTGCGGAGCTCGTCCGTCGGTGCGTGCAGCGACAGCGCGAGGCGGACCGGCTCCGTCACGTCCTCGACGAACCGCCGCAAGCCGGGCAGCCAGCCGACCGTCGAGATCGTGGTCCGGCGATGTGTGATGCCGACGTCCGGCAGGAACCGCGCCGCCTCGAGCACCGAGTCGAAGTTCAACATCGGCTCGCCCATGCCCATGAACACCGCGTGGTCGACAGCCTCCGCCCGACGGAAGTGGAGCGTCTGGTCGAGGATCTCGGACGCCGTCAGGTTCCGGCCGAACGCCATCTGGCCGGTCGCGCAGAACGTGCATGTCAACGGACAGCCCGACTGCGACGACAGGCAGAGGGAGCGCCTGCCGTCGCGGTAGCGCATCAGCACCGCCTCCACCGGGTGGCCGTCGGACGTCCGGAAGAGCGCCTTCACCGTGCCGTCGCGCGCGTGCTCCTCGAGCTCGAGCGCCAGCGTCGAGAACGGAACCTCCGCCGCAAGGCGCTCGCGCAGCGGGGCCGGGACGTTCGTCATCGCCGCGTACGAGTCGGCGCCGCGCGCCGTCCACTGCCACACCTGAGCGGCGCGATACGGCGGCTCACCGGCCGTTGTAAGCACGTCGCGTAGGAGTGCGAGCTCCACGGGCGACACGGTAGCGTTGCCCATGGCTTCCGTCGCCCGCCCCTGGTGGCAACGCGCGGTCCTGTATCAGGTCTACGTCCGCTCGTTCGCCGACTCCGACAGCGACGGCGTCGGCGATCTGCGCGGGATCGTCGACCGGCTCGAGTACCTGCAGTGGCTGGGCGTCGATGCGCTTTGGCTCAGCCCGGTCACGGTCTCGCCGGACAAGGACTGGGGCTACGACGTCGCGGACTACACCGACGTGCAGGCGGCATTCGGCGGCATGCCGGCACTCGACGAGCTCGTGGCAGAGGCCGGCGCACGCGACCTGCACGTGATCATCGACATCGTTCCGAACCACACGTCCGACCGGCATCCGTGGTTCCAGGAATCTCGCGCCTCGCGCAACTCGCCGCGGCGCGACTGGTACGTCTGGGCCGACCCGAAGCAGGACGGCTCGCCGCCGAACAACTGGCGCAGCACGTTCCTCGGCGCTCCCGCGTGGACGCTCGACGACCGCACCGGGCAGTACTACCTGCACAACTTCCTGCCTGAGCAGCCGGACCTGAACTGGTGGAACGACGACGTGCGCGCGGCGTTCGACGCGATCCTCCGCTTCTGGCTCGACCGCGGCATCGACGGCTTTCGCATCGACGTCGCCCACGGCATCGTCAAGGACCGCGAGCTGCGCGACAACCCCGACCCCTCGGTCTCGACGTACAACGCGAATCGCGAGGACGTCCACGACGTCCTCCGCCGGTGGCGCCGGCTCGTCGACGCGTACGCGCCGGAACGCGTTCTACTGGGCGAGACCTGGGTGATGGATCTGCGGCGCCTCGCGGGCTTCTACGGCAACGGCGCGGACGAGCTCCACCTCGCGTTCAACTTCCCGTTCACGTTCTCGGAGCTGAACGCCGAGCAGCTGCGCTCGATCGTCGAGACGACGGAATCGCTGCTCCCGCACGGCGCATGGCCGGTGTGGATGCTCTCGAATCACGACATCGCTCGCTTTCCGACGCGGATGGCGGGCGGTGACGAGCGGAAGGCGCGCGCGCTGCTCTTCCTGTTGTTCACCCTTCGCGGAACGCCGGTGCTCTACTACGGCGACGAGCTCGGGATGCCGCAGGCGGAGATCCCGCGCGGCAGCGAGCGGGACATGGATGGCCGCGACGGAGCGCGAACGCCGCTCCCGTGGAACGGCGGCTGGAACGATCCTTGGCTCCCTCTCACCGCACGCGTCGCGAGCGTCGCGGAGCAGCGTGCGAGCGAGGGCTCGTTCCTGTCGTACTGCCGTGGCCTGATCGCGCAGCGCCGCGCGAATCCCGACCTCGTCGACGGTGACTACCAGTCGCTCCCGTCGCCGGACGGCGTCTGGGCCTTCCGGCGCGGCGAGCACACACGTGTTGCGGTCAACCTCACCGACGACGACGCCGAGGGCGACGACGGGTTACGGCTCGCGCCGTGGCAGGGGATCGTTCAGCGCAGGTAGCGCCAGGCGTCCTGGATCACCGAACGCTCGCCGACGACGAGCTCGACCCTGCGCCCGAGTACCTGCTCGAGCGCCGCCTGGTCGGCGTCGGCGGGATCGCCGACGGCGACCTCGATCGCGCCGGAGTCCACGAAGCGGACCGGCACGGCGAACATGCGGCGCGCGACCTCGAGCGGCAGCAGCCGCGCCGCGCCCGGGTCGAGCGGATGACGCACGAGATCGACGTAGCGGAGCCCGAACTGCTCCGCGAGTGCGGCAGCAAGCTCCGGCTCGAACAACCAGCCGCGCGACAGCAGCATCTCGCCGAGGCGCATCCCGCTGATCCGCGAAGCCTCGAGCGCCGCATCGAGCCTGTCATGGGAGACCCAGCCCTTCCGGAGCAGGATCGTCCCGAGCATCGGCCGGACCTCGTCCTCGAAGTAGCCGTGGTCGAGACGCGGCGCAGCCGCACCCGACGCAAGGCGCAGGCCGCCGCCGATGTACCGCTTGTCCACGTCCCTTCTATCGGCGCCGGTGAGACATGGATCGATCACCCGACGGGTTGACGAGTTGAAAACTGCAAAATGACGGTGTGATCGACCTCCGGTCCGACACGCTGACCCAGCCGACGCCCGCCATGCGCGAGGCGATCGCGAGCGCCGCCGTGGGCGACGACCAGAAGCGCGAGGACCCGACGGTGAACGAGCTCGAGCGCCGCGGCGCCGATTTTCTCGGCCACGAGGAGGCCGTCTTCCTCCCGACGGCGACGATGGCGAACCAGATCGCGCTGCAGATCCTCGGCCGGCCGGGCGACGCGCTGCTCGTCGAGCGCCACGCGCACATCATGCTGTCCGAGCTCGGCGGCCCGGCCGCGCACTCCGGGCTGCTCACCATCGGCCTCGAGGGAACGAAGGGACGCTTCTCGCCCGACCAGGTCGTCTCGGAGATCCGCGATCGGACGAGCGTTCACGTCGCCCCGACCCGCATCGTCGCCGTCGAGAACACGCACAACAGCTCGGGCGCCCGCGTGTGGCCACTCGAGGAGATCGATGCCATCATCGCGACCTGCCGAGAGCACGACCTCGCCGTGCATCTCGACGGCGCGCGGCTCGTGAACGCCGCCGTCGCCTGCGGTGTCGCCGCCGCGCGAATCGGAGGCGCGTTCGACACCGTCACGCTCTGCTTCTCGAAGGGGCTCGGCTGCCCGCTCGGCGCGCTCATCGCCGGCTCGCACGACCTGATGCAGGCCGCGCGCCGTGGCAAGCACTTCTTCGGCGGCGCGATGCGCCAGGCCGGCATCGTCGCCGCAGCAGCGCTGCACGCGCTCGACCACCACGTCGACCGGATCGCGGACGACCACAGGCGCGCGCGGCGGCTCGCGGAGGGGCTTGTCGACTCCGGGGTGAAGGTCGACCTCGACCAGGTGGAGACGAACTTCGTCCAGATCGACGTCGGGCCGGAGCGTGCCGACGCGATCGAGCGGATGAAACAGCACGGCGTGCTCGTCTCGACGACGGTTCATCCGACGGTCGTGCGTGCGGTCACGCACCTCGACATCACGGACGCCGATGTCGAGACTGCAGTCGCGGCGATCCCCGCCGCCCTGGCGGTTACTCGTACTGTTACTCGTACTGGAGCGCCTGCAGGACGTTGAGCCGCGACGCGCGGCGCGCCGGGAAGATCGCCGCGATGATCCCGACGATGATCGCCGCGAGCGCGAAGACGATCAGCTGGCCGATCGGCACCGAGAGGACGATGAAGTCGACCCGCGCGATCAGCAGCGCGGCGAGGATGACGCCGAGCGCGATCCCGACCGCTGCGCCGATGAGTGCGGTGATCACGCTCTCGTATCGGATCATGCGGCGCACCTGACGGCGAGTCATCCCGATCGCGCGCAGCATCCCGATCTCGCGCGTCCGCTCGAACACCGTCAGCACGAGCGTATTGACGATCCCGAAGAGGCTCACGACGACGGACAGCGCGAGCAGCACGTAGAGAATGTTGAGGATCGAGCTCAGGCCGGAGATCTGGTTGTCGATGAACTTCTGCCGTGTCGCCGCCTTCGCGTTCGGGAAGTCCTTGAGCGTCTTGTCGAGCGCTGCCTGATTGGCATCCGTCTGGCCGCCCTTCATGACGACGAACGAGTAGAGGTTCTCCGGCGACTCCGTGTGTTTGTCGAAGACCGTCGTCGACATCGTCACGCGACCGAACGGGGACCCGCCCGTCGGTGGGTCGAAGATACCCTTCACGTTGAGCAGTTCCTGCGTGCCGTCCGAGAAGGTCAACGGAACCGGCGAGCCGATCTCGAGATGATGCGACTTCGCGAAGTCCTTGTCGACGAATGCTCCGTCTTCGCCGAGGTTTGCCATCACCGCGGCGGACCCATGCGTCCAGTCGAGGTTGAACACGTTTGCTGCCGACCGGTTGACCGCTGTGATCCCGATCTTGCTTCCGAAGGCCAGCGCTTCGCCGGCGCGGACGTCGCTGACCTCGATCACGCCGGGCGTCTTCTTCACGGCCTCGGACGCGGCGATCGGGATCGGGCTGAAGTTGTTCTGCGCGGTGATCGCGTAGTCGGCGTTCCGCCAGATGTCCTTCACCGCCCCGCGGAAGCTCGAGACGATCCCGGCCGCGAGGATTGAAACAAGCGTGACGAGGGCGAGCCCGATCATCAGCGCCGACGCCGTCGATGCCGTGCGCTGCGGGTTGCGTCGCGAGTTGTCACGCGCGAGCACGCCGGAAGCGCCGCCGAACTTCGACGGCGGCCAGCCGAGCGTCCACGCCAGCGGGCCGATCAGGCGCACCGACAGCAGGGCGACGCCGACGAAGATGAGCAGCGCGCCGCCGAGGATGAGGAGGAGGACCTGGGCGGTGCTCAGATTCGGAACGAAGAGACCCGCCAGCAAGCCGGCGAAGCCCAGCAGCGTTACGACGGCCGCCGACGGGAGCCGGTAGCGCGCCCAGCGCGACTCCGGCAGCGTCGCGCCCTCGCGCACAGCGGCGATCGGCGGGACGCGTGTCGCGCGCAGCGCAGGCCGCAGCGATGCGAGCAGCGTCACGACGAT
>DATIDT010000081.1:0-25609 GCA_035456125.1 Gaiellaceae bacterium | reverse complement strand
GGGCAGTACCGGCCGAGCGGGCCCGGCGGCAGCTACGAGCCGTGGGCCTTGCAGGTGCTCGAGCTGTCAGAGGGGCGGATCGTCGGCTACACCGCGTTCCTCGACACCGAGCGCCTCTTCCCGCTCTTCGGCCTGCCGCCGGCGCCGCCCGCGTAGCACCCCGCCGAGACCGGCGAGGTCGATGAGCTCTTCGAGCTCGGGCATCTCGTTGACGACCCGCAGGCGCGCGCCTGCACGCTTCGCATTCAGCGAAGCGCGTGCGAGTGCGTCGACCGTCCCGAAGTCAGCGCAGCGGACGTGAGCGACGTCGCAGTCCACACAGAGAAGACTGTTTCGGCCGCGGAAACTCATCTCGTCCGATGACTTCCCGGCGTGCGCGCCGTCTGAGGAGTGTTCCCCGAGTGAAAGGACAGTCAGATGATGGACAAGCTCGTCACCTGTCTCTGGTTCGACACCGAAGGCGAGGACGCTGCCAGGTTCTACACGTCGATCTTCCCCGGCTCGAAGCTCGGCGAGATCACGCGCTACGGCTCCGCGGGGCCGCGCGCCGCCGGGACCGTGATGACGGTCGGCTTCGAGCTGATGGGCCAGGAGTTCGTGGCGCTCAACGGCGGCCCGGAGTACACCTTCAGCCAGGCGATCTCGTTCCAGATCATGTGCGAGAGCCAGGAGGAAGTCGACCGCTACTGGTCGCTCCTCGGCGACGGCGGCGAGGAAGGCCCGTGCGGCTGGCTGACTGACAAGTTCGGCGTGCCGTGGCAGGTCGTGCCGCGCGCGCTGCCGGAGCTGCTGCAGCAGCCCGACGCGGAGACGGCTCAGCGCGTCATGCAGGCAATGCTGGGGATGAGGAAGATCGAGATCGCGGAGCTCGAGCGCGCGGCGGCGGTGACCTAGCGCCGGAGCGTGAGGATCGCGATTCCCTCCCCGACCGTCTTCACGTCGGCGAGGTTGAACTGCTTCCTGTCGGCCGTCTCGCCCCAGAGCCGCTTGCCCGTTCCGAGCGCGACGGGGAAGACCATGAGCCGCAGCTCGTCCACGAGGTCGCGCTCGAGCAAGCCCTGGACGAGCTGCGCGCTGCCGGCCACGAGGATCACGCCGTCGAGCTCGTCCCGAACCTCCGCAACCTCGTCGAAGCTCCTGAGGATCGTCGAGTTGTTCCAGCCTGCGCTCTCGAGCGTCGTCGACAGCACGTACTTCGGCATCGAGTTCATCTTGTCCGCGAACCCGACCTCATCGGTGTAGTTCGGCCACGCCGCTGCGAAGCCCTCGTACGTTCGGCGGCCGAGCAGCTGCGCCTCCGCCTCCATCACCTCGTCCAGCTTGAACGTGTTCCCGTCTTCGCCGCGGTCGAACTCGAACGTCCAGCCGTCGTACTCGAAGCCCTCGCCGCCGCCCGGCGCTTCGATCACGCCGTCGAGCGAGATGAACTCGGTCACGACGATCCGTCCCATCCGTGTCATTGTCCTACGCGGCGCGCCATCCCGCGCAGGCTCGCACGAGCCGGGAAGACACCTCAACGGCCGGGCGATCCCTACGCCCGCGTGACGGTCGTCCTCACTGATTTAGGCGACGGAGCGCCTGCACGCCTGATGCCGAGCACCAGCAGCGCTGTGACCGCCGGCACACTCAGGTACGTGCTCGAGAAGACACCGACGACGGAGATCGACAACAGCGAGATCGCCGCCGCCACCCGCAACAGACCGTCGAGCAGACGCAGAGCGGAGGCGAGCGAGAACACGTAGACGGCGATGAAGCACGCTGCGGATGCCCGGATTAGGTCGCTCGTCCCACTGACGCCCATCCCCAACGCCACGAGGAACACGAGCGCGACCGCGAAAAGTGCGAGCAGCGGCCGGCGCGGGATGCTGCGCTGCGCGTCACCTCCGAGCCATGCCGGCAACGTCCCGTCGCGCGCGAGCGCCGCCGCCAGTTTCGCGACGGAGCCGGTGTAGACGTTCATCGTCCCCATCGTCAGCGTTACCGCGAGCACCGCCGTTGCGTCGCGCCCTGCGTGCCCGAAGCCGACCGCGATCAGGTCCGCGAGCGGGACTCGTGACCTACCCGACCCGATGACGATCGTCGCGACCGCGAGGCTCGCGTACAACACGGCGATGACCGCGAACGCGAGCGCCATCGCGCGAGGAAGCTGGCGACGCGGATCGCGAAACTCGCCCGCGAGCTGCGCCATCGCCTCCCAGCCGATGAAGAGCCACATCAGGACGTTCGCAGCCGTGCCGACGGCCCACCAGCCGTGCGGCGCGAACGGCGTCCAGTGCTCGCTCGCGCGTCCCGGAACGGCGACGGCCACCGCAAGTGCGACGACGCCGACCAGGACGGCCGAGAGGAAGAGCTGAAATCCCGACGAGAGCCGCAGGCCGGCCGCGTTCGCTGCGAACACCGCGACGTACATCGCCACCGCCACGGCGACGGCGACCGACGTCCCCGAGCCGGTGAGGTCGGCGACGTAGTAGCCGCCGATCAGAGCGACCGCCGGCCCGCCGAAGATGCCGGCAGCGAGAAACCACGCGCCGGTGACGGCCGCGGCGGTCTTGCCGAAGGCCTCGTCGACGTAGGCGGACACGCCGCCGGCAACCGGGCGCCGGACGCCGAGTGCCGCGAACGTGACGGCGAGCGGCGCCGACAAGACCAGCAGCGCAGCCCATGCCACGATCGAGGCAGGGCCCGCGGCGTTCGCCGCGAGCGCCGGAACGAGCAGCAGTCCGGGCCCGACGAGCGCGCCGACATACAACGCTGCGCCTCGGGGCACATCGAGCATGGCGTCGACGCTACCGGCGAAATAGGGCAACTTCCGCCCTCTATTCGTGCTTGGATCCGGGGGTGCCGACCTCACGACTGCTCGAGCTGCTCGAGCTCCTCCAGACGAAACCGGTCGTCACCGGTCGCGAGCTCGGCGACCGGCTGTGCGTCGACCGCCGAACCGTGCGGCGTGACGTCGCGGCACTGCAGCGCCTGGGCATCCCGGTCGAGGGGGAGCGTGGCGTCGGCGGCGGGTATCGCCTCCGACCCGGGTATCGCCTGCCGCCGCTCATGCTGACGGAGGACGAGGCGACGGCCGTCGTCTTGGGTCTGACCGCCGCACGCCGGCTCGCGCTCGGCGACGCCGACGGAACGGACGGCGCGCTCTCGAAGATTCACCGCGTTCTGCCGGAGACCCTCCGGCGGCGTGTCGAGGCGCTCGAGGCGGCGCTCGCGTTCACCGGGCCTGCGATCACCGGCGCTCCGCCGGCCGGTGAGACGGTGCTGCTGCTCGCGCAGGCGATTCGCCGCGGCCGGCGGCTGCGCGTGTCATACCGCTCGTTCGAGGGCGAACGGACTCGGCGCGAGGTGAGCCCGTACGGCCTCGTCGTTCACGCGGGCCGCTGGTACCTCGCGGCGCACGACCACGTACGCGAGGCGTTGCGCACCTTCCGCGTCGACCGCATCGAACGCGCCGCGATCACCGAAGCGGCCGCACGGCCCGCCCCGGCCGATTTCGACGCACTCGCGCACGTCAGCCGCTCGCTTGCGCAGGTGCCGTGGCCGTGGGAGGTCGACGTCGTGCTCGAGCTGCCGCTGGATGACGCGCGCCGCCGCATTCCCGGAACGCTCGCCGAGCTCGACGAGGAGGACGGGAACACCGTGCTTCGGATGCGGGTCAGCTCGCTCGACTGGGCGGCGTCGCTGCTCGCCGGGCTGGGGTGCCCGTTTCGGGTGCGCACGCCGGCAGAGCTCCGAGAGAGCGTGGCCGCGCTGTCGCAGCGGCTCGCGCACTGGGCCGGCGTTTAGCGCTGCTCTGCGAGCCAGGCGTTGGCCACGCGCTTCTGCGCCCGCGTCAGCCACGCCTCGGCGACGAGGTCTTCGAGCTCGTCGCGTTCGAGCCGCTCGAGCTCCGGAATGCGCACGAGCACGGCGGGATAGCCGTCGAAGTGGGGCGTGGTGAAGAAGATGTCGCGCGCGTCGGTGAGCAGCAGCTCCTTCACGTCGAGATCGGGGACGCGGAACATCAAGACGTCGGCGAGTCGCTCTCCAGTCTTCGCGTCGACCGCATCCTTGCGACGGCCGCGATGGCAGCAGAAGAGCTTGTCGTGGACGTAGTACTCCGGCCGGCCGTCGCTCGTCAGCTTCTTCGTCGTCTTGGGCAGCGACAGCGCGAGCTCGTCGAGGTCGGCCATCGTCGCCATGCGGTCAGCTCGGCGGCAGCGGCGCGCAGCGCGGCTCGTGTCGCTCGGCCAGCTTGAGCAGCAGCGCGTGGAGCTGCGCGCGCTCGGCGGCGCTGAGCGGCGCCAGGAAGTCGTCCTCGAGCTCGCCGGCGAGCGTGCGCAGGCGGCGGAGCTTGCGTTTGCCGTCGGAGGTCATCCGAACCAGGTGCCGGCGACGGTCGTCCGGGTCGCGCTTGCGCTCGATCAGCCCGCGCTCCTCGAGCTCGTCGAGCAGTCCGACGAGCTGTCCGCGGTCGTACCCGAGCGTGTCGGCGATCGCCCCCTGCGTCTCGTGACCGCCGTCGTCGAGCGCGAGCAGGATCGCGTAGTGGTATGGATGGACGTCTTCGCGCTCGTACGCGTCGGTGCCGCGCTCCTTGGCCGCGTAGCCGAGCCGCTTGAGCAGGAACGTGGTCGACGCGAGCAGCGCTTGGGGCAGCCCTTGCCGGATCGTCACGTTCATCGGAAATAGGGTAGCGCGGTCAACCGTTGTACTGCTATAACGTTGATGAGTTCAACGATTTTTGGAGGTCAATACGTGAACCCCGCTACGAACCGCCGCTGGAGCGCCCTGGCGCTGATCGTCACCGCACAGTTCATGGTCATCCTCGACGTCGCCATCGTGAACGTCGCGCTCCCGTCGATCAAGTCCGATCTGCACTTCTCGTCGACGAGCCTCCAGTGGGTGGTCTCGGCGTACGCCATCCTCTTCGGCGGGACGCTTCTGCTGGGCGGGCGGCTGGGTGACCTGCTCGGACGGCGGCGGCTGTTCATGACTGGCCTCGCCGTTTTCGCCGTGAGCTCGCTGTTGTGCGGTCTCGCCTGGTCGGAGGGCTCGCTGATCGCGTTCCGCGGCCTGCAGGGCCTCGGCGGTGCGCTGCTCGCGCCGGCCGCGCTGTCGCTCCTGATGACGACGTTCGCCGAGGGCCGCGAGCGCAACCTCGCGCTCGGGATCTACGGCGCGGCGTCGGGCAGCGGTGCGGCCGTCGGCGTCCTGCTCGGCGGTGTCCTGACCTCGTACCTGAGCTGGTCGTGGATCTTCTTCATCAACGTCCCGGTCGGCGTGGCGGCGATCGCGCTGGCTCCGGTGCTGCTGGGCGAGAGCCGTGCCGACGTTGCGCACAGGCACTTCGACTTGCCGGGGGCGGTGTCGATCACGGCCGGCCTGATGTTGCTCGTCTACGCGACGACCCGCGCGACGACGGACGGCTGGAGTTCCCCGTCGACGCTTGCGCTCTTCGGCGCCTCCGTTGCGCTCGTGCTCGCGTTCGTGGCAATCGAGCTGCGGTCGCGCTCGCCGCTCCTGCCGCTGCGGATCTTCCGATCGCGCACGCTGACGGCCGCAAACGTCGCGATGGCGATCGTCGGCGCGGTTGCGTTCTCCGAGTTCTTCCTGCTGACGCTCTACCTGCAGGACGTCCTCCACTACTCCGCGGTCGAGAGCGGCGTCGCGTTCAGCGCATTCGCGCTCTCCGTCGTCGTCGTGTCGAACGTCGCTCAGGCGATCGTCGGCCGGCTCGGCGTGCGTCCGACGTTGACGCTCGGGCTGCTGCTGTCGGCAATCTCCGTCGCGGCGCTGACCCGCCTGCCCGTGGACGGGCACTACTTCTGGGATCTCTTCCCGTGGTTCGTCCTCGGCGGCGCCGGCATGGGCATGTCGTTCGTGCCCGTGACGATCGCGAGCCTGACCGGCGTCGAGCGCTCGGACGCCGGCGTTGCCTCGGGCCTGATCAACACGTCGCGCCAGATCGGCGGCGCGGTCGGCATCGCGGCGCTCAGTGCGATCGCCGCGACGTCGACCCGGAACTACGCCGACGCCCACTCCGTGTCGAGCACCGTCGCGCTCGCCCACGGCTTCCAGACGGGGCTCTACGTGCTCACCGGGCTGCTCGTCGTGGGCGCCGTCGTGGCATTCGCGCTGGTACGCCCCGTCGCGGGGCCTGCACCCGCCGTGTCCCCGAGTGACGATCTCGTCCTGCGCCTGAAAGGGCTCGTCGCCGTGCGCCAGCTGCGCGAGAGCCGTGGAGCCGCCGCAGACGAGCTCGAGTTGTACGGGACGGAGATCGCCCGGGTGCGGGCGCAACTCGCCGAGCTCGCGGAGGAAGCGGCCTGAGCTAAGGTCGAGCGATGGAGGTCCGGGACCACCCGGAAGAGCTGCGCTACGAGCTGCTCGACGACGGGCAGCTCGTCGGCGAAATCCTCTACTGCCGCGAGCCGGACCGGATCGCCCTCGTGCACACCGAGGTTTCGCCGGCGCTCGAAAAGCGCGGCCTGGCGAGTCGGCTCGTCGCCGGCGCGCTCGACGACATCCGCTCGAACGGCTTGCGCGTCGTGCCGATTTGTCCGTTCGTTCGCTCGTACCTGAGGCGTCATGACGAGTACGCGGATCTCGTCACGACCGATCTGCAGGTGACGGACTGATGTCCGCGCCGGCGAACCGCGGCGCGACGCGCACGTATGCGAGCGACGCGATCGAGGTTCACTGGGAAGCAGGCCTTTGCATCCACACGCAGAGCTGCGTGCACTCCCTCCCGCAGGTGTTCCGAGCGGAGGAGCGGCCGTGGATCGTGCTCGACGGAGCGGACGCGGACGCGGTCGCGGCCGCCGTCCAGCGGTGCCCGACGGGAGCGCTGCACTACCGCCGTCTCGACGGCGGCCGGCAGGAGACGGCAACGGACGAGCTGACCGTCGAGCCTCGCCCGAACGGGCCGTTGTTCCTGCGCGGCCGGGTGCGCGTCGTCGGTGAAGACGGCGCGGTCCTGCGGGAGGACACGCGCGTCGCGCTGTGCCGCTGCGGCGGCTCCGCGAACAAGCCGTTCTGCGACGGTACCCATCGCCGCATCGGCTTCACGACTCCCTGACGATGCAGTTCGACACGAAGATCTCCGTCGTGCTGCGCGACGACCTCGCCGTCTGGCAGAAGACGAACGTCACGGCCTTCCTCGTCAGCGGCATTGCCGGGACCGTCGCCGGCGTCGTCGGCGAGCCGTACCGCGACGCCTCTGACAACGAGTACCTGCCGATGTTCGTGCAGCCCGTGCTCGTGTACGAGGCCGACGGCGCGGCGCTGCGGCGCGCCTACGAGCGAGCGATGAGCCGCGGCGTGAGGCCGGCCGTCTACACGAGGGACCTCTTCGAGACGGATCACGACGAGGCGAACCGTGCGGCCGTCGCCGCTGTCCGAGCCGAGGAGCTGGACCTCGTCGGGATCGCCTTTCGCGCGGACCGGAAGGTGGCCGACAAGGTCGTCGACCGCCTGCGGTTTCACCCGTGACCTGCTACCTCGCGATCACCGTGAGCGTGAGCACGTTTGTCTCTCCCAGCGTCACCAGGCCCCGGTCTTCGGGCGTCTGGACGTTCTTGACCTGCAGCCGGTAGATGCCCGGCTTGCGGAAGACGATCACACGCGATTGGCCGGCGAAAGTACGCGGATTGCCGAGCGCCAGTCGCGGCCCACGCGTCTGCACGTAGTCGAAGTCCATCGGACAGTCGGCCCGGATCACAAGGCGCGTCCCCGGTTTGATCGTCAGCTTCGTCGAGGCGCCGAGCAGCCTTGCCGGCGTGCGCCACACGTGGCAGTGCTGGACGACGTGCGCGATCGCGAGCCGGATGGTCGGCGACGCAGCGGCCGTTGTCGGTGCCGCCACGGCGACCAGGACCGCCGCCGTCACTACCGCGAGCCGCTTGCGCGCCCTCGCCCCGGGAAGCCACCAGTTCCAGCGGCCGAGCAGCGCCATGATCGAGGGGCTGAGCGCGGCGCGGACGATCGTCGCATCGATCAGGACGGCGATGATGAGCCCGACACCGAACTGGCGCAGCCCGGGCACGCTGCCGACCACGAAACCGGCAAACGAGACGACCATCACGACTGCGGCCGCCGTGATGACGCCGCCGGTCTGCTCGAGCCCATGGGCGATCGCGTCGGTCGTCGGCGATCCGCAGTCCCGAACTTCACGTATGCGCGAAACCAGAAAGACCTCGTAGTCCATCGAGAGCCCGAACAGCACTGCGAACAGGAAGACCGGGACCCACGCCTCGATCTGCGCCCCGTGGAACACGAGGACGAGCAGGCCGTAGCTCGCTGCCACCGAGAGCACATTGAGCACGACTGCCTTGAGGGGCAGCACCAGCGAGCGAAACGCGCGTGCGAGAACGACGTACGTCAGCGCGAGCGCGCCGAGGACGAGCCAAGGAAAGAAGCCGTAGGTTCTGGCGAGGAAATCGGCGCCCTGCGGAGCCGCGCCGCCCGTCAGCGCGGTCGTTCCCCGCGGGAAGCGCGCTGCCGGTACGTACGACGCGCGCAGGCGGTCGACCAGTTGTCGCGACGCCGGCGAGCCGAAGTCGTGCCGGCCGACGACGAGGACGCGGGTGAAACGCCCGTCGGTCGAGACGTACGGCGCCTGCCTTCCGAGCGCGACGACGTACACCTCCGGATCGTGGAAGAGCTTGTTCGAGAGCCGGTCGACGGCGGCGCGGACGGCGGGCATGGTGGCTCCATCCGTCCGGCCTGTGTCGACGACGACTTGCGTCGGCGTCACCGCACCCGGCCCGAACGCATGGCGCAGTTCTCCGAGCGCGCGCGTCGCTTCCAGTGACTGTGGCAGTCCGGCGAACGAGGCCGGCTCGACCCGCAGGAAGAGCGCCGGCACGGCCGCCACTGTCAGCACCGCCACGCCCGCGACGAGCGCCCGGACGGGCCGCCCGAGAACGACGGCGGCCCACCATCGCCACCACTCCGAAACGCGGGATCGACGGGTCGTGCGGCCGCCGCACGTCAGCAGCAGGACCGGCTGCAGCGTGAACGTGGCAGCGATCGCGACCAGCGGGATCAGCAGCCCCGCGAGGCCCATGGCGCGCACGAACGGCACCGGCATGAAGAGCAGGAGGGCGAGCCCGATCGCCGCCGCAACGCCCGAGAACAGCACGGCCCTTCCGGCGGTCGCCATCGTCTCGACCGTCGCCTCCGTCCTGGTCTGGCCGCGGGCAGACTGCTCGCGGTAGCGGCGAACGGTCAAGAGGGAGTAGTCGATCGCGAAACCGAGGCCCAGCAGTTCGACGAGATTGATCGTGTACGGCCCGACCGCGAAGAAGCGTGCGCAAACCCAGACGAGCACCACCGTCCCGGCGATCGTCGACGCGGCGAAGACGAAGGGAATGACCAGCCCGAGCGACCAGCCGAGGACCAGTGCGAGGACGACGAAGACGAGCGGCAGGGCGACGCCTTCGCCGAGGCGCAGGTCGGCCGCCAGCCGGGGCTCGAGGTCGTGCTGAAGGGCCGGCTCGCCGGTGACCAGAGCCGGGCCCTCGCGGCGCAGCAGTCGTCGTAGGCCTCCGGTCAGCTGTTTTGCGTCCTGGAGGCCGGCCGTCGTCTCGAGGTCGCCGTAGACGACGCCCCCTGCGACCCGGAATGACGCGACGTGGCCGCCGGGCAAGGTCTGCGCGGCGCGCTCGAGGCGGTGGCGGAGCGTGGTGACGAGTTGCCGGTCCGGGGCATCTCGGACCGGGAAGACGACGGTGAAGGTGCCGTCCGTCCGTTCGTGAAAGCCGCGCGCGAGCGCGGTCGCAGCGCGTGCGGACTCCGTTCCGGGCACCGCGTACGAGCTGGCGAGGAGCCGTGGCAACGCGGTGACCAGCACGCCGCCGGAGACGACGATCGCCAGCCACGCGGCGAGCACCGCATAGCGATGACGCAGGACGAGGAGCGTCCAACGTTCGAACGGGCGGGCCGCGGGGTCGGAGCGACCGCCGCGGCCCGCTAAGCGTCTCGAGGAGGTGATGAGCACCGGGTCATCTCCTCGTCGACGCTCCTCCTGGGGGAGGCCTTATTTCACGACCTCGATCGCCATCCGGATCGCCGGTAGCTGGTAACCGAGTGCGAGGCCGGGGACGTCTCGTGCGTACGTCAGCACCGGCACCATTCCGTAGGGCGTGTTCGCATACGACGGCTGCTGCGTGTACAGCAGCGGGTACATGTCGATCAGGTGCGTCCCCGGGGTGCCGGTCGCCACCAGATTCAGGACGACGTCGCCGTTGCTGTTGAACCCGCAGCCGTAACCGACGTAGCTGTTGTCGTAGTCGACTGCGATCGTGTTGTCGAGCTGCGTCCAGCCGACGCCCTTGAGATGGATCGTGAACGGCTGGCCGGCCTTCAGCTTCAGCGAGGAGATGCCCGCGACGCTGCGCTTCACGAAGTACGGCACTTGTGCCTTGATCTTGTCGCCCTCGAGCAGCTGGACGACGTGCCAGCCGCCGAGCCCGTCAGGGATGGTGACGTGGCTCGCGATCGAACCGTCGGCCGCAGCCGTGGCCGTGCCGAGCGGGATCGACACGAAGCTCCAGCACGTGCCGCTGCAGTTCACGCGGTTGCCGACCACAGTCGACCAGACGACGTCCACACGGGCTCTCGGAGTCAGGCCGGTGGCGTTGACGTCGACCTTCGAAAGCACGGGACCGGCGGTCGAGCTCAGCCGTGCCGTTGCAGTCGTCCCGGCCGCGAGCCCGGTGGCCGACAGCGTCGTCCGCGCACTGAGCGTCGGCTCGACGGCTACGGGCCAGTCGATTCGCTGCCGGGGGAGACCTGCGTCCTTCGTCACCGTGAACGCAAAGCGGCTGCCGGCGGCCCACGGGATCGGTGATTGCGGGATGTTGAGGTAATCGACGCTGATCGCGTCTGCGATCTGGACGACGTGGCGTCCGACCGGGCCGGCTGCGCGGAACTTCACCGTTGCCACACCGCGCGTCCAGTTGGCCATCACTGCACCGATGTACTTGTTGTCGTAGTACGCGGCCGCACCGCCCTCGTACAGCGACGACCCGAGGCCGCCGTACGTCAGCGTGATCATCGTTCCGATCGGGCCGCGGCGGGGCGTCATCTTCGCCCAGCGGGAGATGAGGAAGCCGCCCTTCGCGACCTGCACTCCGTCGACGACGGCATAGATGTCGTGGATGCCGCCGAAGTCGCGTGGAGCCTTCAGCATGACCGAGAAGGCGCCACTCGCGTCAGTCTTCGCCGTCGCGATCACGACGGCTACCTTGTCGGCCTTCCGACCGAGGTAGTCGACGCTGTCGGGGCGTGGGTCGACGACCCACGTCACGTTCGCTGTGTTCCAGACGATCGAGACGTCCTTGCCGGCGGGGAGGCCCGTGCCGGAGAGGGTGTAGGCCGTTCCCGGCACGCCGATGTCCGGCTTTGCCTTGAGGATCGTCATGTCCGCCGCCGGCTTCGACGGCGCCGCGATCGGTCCGGGCAGCGGTGCGACGCCCGGCAGCGCCGGGGGCGTCAGCGGCTTCGGATCCGCCGCGGCATGTGCCGGCAGCAGCAGCGCTGCCGCCAGCACCGACGCAGTGAGTAGGAGTTTGCTGGTGCTCATGGGATGCTCGCTTTCGCTACGGGATGATCGTGATCAGGTAGTTGATGGCCCCCGTCTTGCCCGTCGTCGTCGTGAAGGTGACGACGACGTTTGTGTCTCCGAGGGGGTAGTCCTTGGGGATGTTCCAGAAGTTCGTCCAGAACCAGACCTTGTTCCCGGTGGCTCCGTGCGACCCCCAGTTCAGCGGGATGTTCGCGACGCCGGGGAGGGCGAAGTGCGCGTCCGTCACGTTGTCCATCGAGAGGACGGCACCCGTTGCAAGGTCGAAGCCCCACGTGCGCAGCACGAACTGCTCGCCGCGCTTGAACACGTTGGTCTGCGTACAGCCGATCGGCCGCGGCGCTGCGCCGGCCGGTCGCGTGCCGTTGACGCTGTCGACGTAGAAGCCGAAGTTGAGCTTCGTGCCTGCGGCGCCCGTCGACGACGGGCCGCTGCCGGGCGGGTTCTGCGGCGTCGACGTGATCGTCAGCTGCGACGTCGAGACAGGCATCTGGACGAACGAGCCCGTCCGCTTCTTCGCCTTGACGACCGCGACGACCTTGAACGGGACGATCCCCGTGGCGTAATCCGCCGGGATCTTCCACGTGGCCGTCCAGACGTACCGCCCCATCGCGACCTTGTTCCGCGGCGTGTACCGCAGCTTGAGGTTCGGCTGATTCGGGATCTTGACGTAGAAGTACTTGTAGGTCTTTGTCGTCACGACTTTGTGGCTCTTGCCGTCGACCGCGTAAGCGCGGAAGACGACCGAGCTTCCGGGCGCGAAGAAGTTCGCAACCGCACCGTCCGCCGTCACGGTTTGCGCCGACACGAAGACGTTCCCGACGTTGGAGGACGGGAACGGAACGGTCGTGTCGGCGAGAGCTACTGAGGCGCTCGCGAGAGCGATGAACGTCGCCAGCGCCAATGTGATGCGCTTCATGTGCTCACGCTCCTAGTACTTGATGGTTCCGGTGAGCTTCACGTTGAACGTGCCGCCCGCACGGTCGTAGTGGCCGGAGAAGCGCAGCGTCCCTTTCGCGCCGCGGAACTTCCCCGTTCCCTTGAGAATCTTCGCGCTGCCCGAGAAGGAGATGCTGTCCTTGTCCTCCTCGCTCGCGGCGCAGCCGCGAGATGTCGACAGCAGCGTCACCGACAGCTTGCCCTTCGTCCCGGCGAGGGTTCCGGGTCCATTGAGCGGGCTGCAGGGAGGATTCGCCGTCGTCGCCCTGACCACGCCGGTGAGCGTGCCTTTGCCGATCGGCGTTCCCGTGCCCTTCCCGTGTGGCACCGCCGTCACCTGCTGGCCGTTCACCTTCTCGGTGACCGACCCGCTGTACTTCGCGACGAAGGCGCTGCTGCTGCCGAGCGCACCGCCGGCGAGGATCGCGGCGACGGCGGCACCACCGAGCAAGGCCGCCTGTGCTCGAAATCGCTTCATCTAGGGCTCCTTTCGCAGCTTTGAGTTCTTCGCCGATCGTTGATGGCTGCGACAGGCGTGGCTACCGCGCAGGCGCTGAATCGCGTCCGGGAAAAACCGCAGACTTCGTGCGGGAAGGGAGCACCTGTGCGAACATGTGTTCGTGCAGGAGGCGACGATCCTCCACGCCGACCTCGACTCGTTCTACGCGTCCGTCGAGCAGCGCGACGATCCGCGGCTGCGCGGCCGACCGGTCATCGTCGGCGCCGGCGTGGTGCTTGCGGCGAGCTACGAGGCCAAGGCGTTCGGCGTCCTGACCGCGATGGGCGGCCGCACCGCGCGGCGGCTCTGCCCGCACGCGGTCGTCGTGCCGCCCCGGATGTCGGCGTACAGCGAGGCGAGCAAGGCCGTCTACCGCGTGTTCGACGACGTGTCGCCGCTCGTCGAGGGCCTGTCGATCGACGAGGCGTTCCTCGACGTGCGCGGCATGCGCCGGCTCGCCGGCAGCCCTGGGGAGATCGCGGTTCGCCTCCGCCGCGAGGTTCGCCGGCGCGTCGGCCTGCCGATCACCGTCGGCATCGCGCGGACGAAGTTTCTGGCGAAGGTGGCGAGCGGTGTCGCCAAGCCGGACGGGCTCCTGTTCGTCCCGCCGGAGCGCGAGCTGCGCTTCCTGCACCCGCTCCCGGTGGAGCGGCTCTGGGGCGTCGGCGAGGTCACGGCCGCCCGGCTGCACGAGGTCGGCATCTCCACGGTAGGCCAGGTCGCAGAGATGTCCGAGAGCGCCCTCGTCTCGATCCTCGGCCGCGCGGCCGGCCGCCAGCTGCACGCGCTCGCGCACAACCGCGACCCGCGTCGTGTTGCACCGGGCCGCCGGCGACGCTCGATCGGCGCGCAGTGCGCGCTCGGCCGTCGGCTGCGCTTGCGCGAGGACGTCGACGCGGTGCTACTCGGCCTCGTCGACCGAGTCACGCGACGCATGCGCGCAGCGCATCGGATCGGGCGCACCGTCACGCTGCGTCTCCGATTCGACGACTTCACGCGCGCGACGCGGTCGTTCACGCTCCACGAAGCAACCGCCGAGACGCAGGCGATCTTCGCCACCGCACGCCGGCTGCTCGCGGCCGAGGACGCGACGCTCCGGCGGCGAGGCCTTACCCTCGTGGGGGTGGCCGTCTCTAACCTCAGCAACGACACGCCCGTTCAGCTGCCGCTGCCGTTCGAGCGCAGATCGGAGCTCGAGCTCGACCTCGCGATCGACGAGATTCGCACGCGCTTCGGCCTCGACGCAGTCCGGCGCGCCGTCTTGCTCGGCCGCCGCACCGGGCTCGCGATGCCGCTGCTGCCCGACTGATGGCGCTGCTCGCGGAGGTCGTCGCGGCGTCGGAGTCCGTCGCCGGCACGAGCTCCCGCGCGCGCAAGGTCGCAGCGCTGGCCGATCTGCTGCGCACGCTCGACGGCGACGAGGTAGCGATCGCAACCGGCCTGCTTTCGGGCGTGCCGCGGCAGGGACGCGTCGGGGTCGGCTACTCGGCGATCTACGCGCTCGAGCAGGAGAACGCTCCGACGCCGTCGTTGTCGATCGGCGAGCTGGACGGCGCGATCTCGGAGCTGCAGGCGACCACCGGCAGCGGATCCGTCATGCGGCGGCGCGCGCTGCTCGAAGGGCTCTTCGCACGCGCGACCGCAGCGGAGGCCGACTTCATTCGTCGGCTCTTCATCGGTGAGCTCCGCCAGGGTGCGCTCGCCGGCATCATGGTCGACGCGGTCGCGAAGGCCGCGGACGTGCCGCTCGAGCTCGCCCGCCGCGCATACATGCTGTCGGGCGATCTGCCGCGCACCGCGCGCGTCGCGCTCGCGGAGGGCGAGGACGGCCTCCGCGCGTTCGGCTTCGAGCTCTTCCGCCCGGTGCTGCCGATGCTCGCATCGAGTGCCGACAGCGTCACCGACGCGCTCGTGGGCCTCGAGCGGGCATCGGTCGAGTGGAAGCTCGACGGGATCCGCATCCAGATCCACCGGCGCCGCGACCAGGTCCGCGTCTACACGCGCAACCTGAACGACGTGACGCACGACCTGCCCGCGGCCGTCGACGCCGCGCTCCGGCTCCCGGTCGAGCAGGCGGTGCTCGACGGCGAGGCGCTCGGGGGCGGGACATTCCTCTTCGACCTCCTCCACGTCGACGGCGAGGATCTGCTCGATACGCCGCTCGAGCGTCGCCACGAGCTGCTGGCCGCGCTCGCGCCCGAGCTCGAGGTGCCCAGCACGTTCACGTCGGACGTGGGCGAGGCGCAGCTCGTTCTCGACCGTGCGCTCGCCGCCGGCCACGAGGGCGTCGTCGTCAAGGACGCCGCGTCGCCGTACGCCGCGGGACGGCGCGGGAAGGCGTGGCGGAAGGTGAAGCCGGTGCGCACGTACGACCTCGTCGTCCTCGGCGCCGAGTGGGGACATGGACGCCGCGCCGGGACGCTGTCCAACCTCCACCTCGGCGCGCGCGATCCGCGCAGCGCCGGTTTCGTCATGGTCGGCAAGACGTTCAAGGGGATGACCGACGACCTCCTCCGCTGGCAGACGCAGGAGTTGCTCGCGCGCGAGGTCGAACGCCGCGGCATCACCGTGCTGGTCCGCCCCGAGCTCGTCGTCGAGATCGCGCTGGACGGCGTCCAGTCGTCAACCCGCTATGCGGGCGGTGTCGCGCTGCGCTTCGCCCGCGTGAAGCGCTACCGCCCGGACAAGTCTCCCGCGGAGGCCGACACGATCGACGACCTACGCGCTCTGCTCCGGCAGGACTAGGCTTCGGCTGTGGAGGCGAGCGGGGCGCGCAACGACAAGCAGACGCCTCCGGCGCCGCGCGGTTCGAGCCCGAAAAAGCCGCCGCCGCGGTTCCCGGTCAGCCGTGGGTGGATCCTCTTTGCTCTCGCCCTGCTGGCGATCAACTTCTATTTCGGCTCACGCGCGACGCAGCCGCCGGCGCGCGTGCGCGTTCCGTACAGCCCGTTTTTCGTCAACCAGGTCAACGCTGGCCACGTCAAGGAGATCACGTCGAAGGGCACGGCGATCCAGGGCTCGTTCACGCAGAAGATCAGGTTCGCCAAGTCGAAGCCGACGACCAAGTTCAAGACGGAGGTGCCGGCGTTCGCGAACACCGACCAGCTGTCGGCGCTGCTGCAGAAGAACGACGTCGTCGTCAACGCGCAGCCGCTCGACACCGGCGTTGCCTGGTGGGAGAACTTGCTACTCGGCTTCGGCCCGACGATTCTGTTCGTGTTCCTGCTCTTCTGGCTGATGCGACGCGCCGGCAATGCGCAGAACCTGCTCGGGCAGTTCGGGCGCTCGCGTGCACGCCGCTACGAGCCGTCCGGCGATCGCGTTACGTTCGCCGACGTGGCCGGCGTCGAGGAGGCGAAATCGGAGCTCTCCGAAGTCGTCGACTTCCTGCGGCATCCGGACAAGTACCGCCGCCTCGGCGGGCGTATTCCGCACGGCGTGCTCCTGTCCGGGCCGCCGGGGACGGGGAAGACCCTGCTCGCCCGCGCGGTCGCCGGTGAGGCGAACGCGCCCTTCTTCTCGATCGCCGCGTCCGAGTTCGTCGAGGCGATCGTCGGCGTCGGCGCGGCGCGCGTGCGCGACCTGTTCAAGGAGGCGAAGGAGAACGCGCCGGCGATCGTGTTCATCGACGAGCTCGACGCGATCGGCCGCTCGCGCACGTCGGGCGTTGCCGGCTTCAGCGGCGGCAACGACGAGCGCGAGCAGACGCTGAACCAGATCCTGACGGAGATGGACGGCTTCGACTCGTCGACCAGCGTCATCGTCATCGCGGCGACGAACAGGCCGGACGTGCTCGACCAGGCTCTTTTGCGTCCCGGGCGCTTCGACCGGCGCGTGGCGGTGCAGCCGCCGGACCGCGCAGGCCGTGAGGCGATCCTGAAGGTGCACACTCGGGGAGTCCCGCTCGCGGACGACGTCGACCTCGGCCGCATCTCGGCGACGACCCCTGGGATGGTCGGTGCAGACCTTGCGAACCTCGTCAACGAGGCGGCCTTGCTCGCCGCACGCCGGAACCACGAGAAGGTGACGGAGCCCGACATCACCGACGCGCTCGAGCGCATCGTGCTCGGCGCGGAGCGGCAGGTGATGATGACCGAGGACGACCGCCGTCTCACCGCGTACCACGAAGGCGGTCACGCGATCGTCGGCATGCTCACGGAAGGAGCCGACCCGGTGCGGAAGGTGTCGATCATCCCGCGCGGCGTTGCGCTCGGCGTGACGTTCGCCGCGCCCGAGAGCGACCGCTTCAACTACAGCGAGCCGGAGATCGAGGCCAAGATCAAGGTCGCGCTCGGCGGCCGCGCGGCCGAGGAGGTCGTGTTCGGCGAGATCAGCACCGGTGCCGAGTCCGACATCCAACAGCTGACCGAGATCGCGCGGCAGATGGTCGGGCGCTGGGGGATGAGCAAGACGATCGGGCCCGTGGCCGTGATTCCGCGCGAGGGGTCCGGCCCGCTCCTGCCGGGCGTTTCGGAGGTCTCACCCGAGACGCAGCGGCTCGTCGACGAGGAGGTGCGGCGTGTCGTCGAGGAGGCGCATCAGAACGTGATCACGCTGCTGCGCGACAACCGGGACAAGCTCGACTCGCTCGCGCACGCGCTGCTCGAGCACGAGACGCTCGACGAGGACGATGCATATGCCGCGGCCGGCGTCCCGCACGAGTCGAACACGACCGGCGATGGTTATAGGGCCGCCGCCCGTTCGCGCGTGCAGCGTTAGATGTCGGAGCCCGACGTCAGGGACGCGCTCCGACGCACGCGCCTCGCGAACGAGCGCACGTATCTCGCCTGGCTGCGGAGTGCGCTCACGGCGGTGGCAGTGGCCATCGGCGCCGGCAAGATCGTTCCCGGCGTCACAGATGTCGCGTCGTGGCCGTTCGAGCTCCTCGGCGCCGGGTATGCCGTTCTTGCGCTCGGTCTCGTCCTCGGCGGGCTGCGGCGCTTTCTCAGCGTCGAGGCGGCGCTCCATGCAGGCGACTACTCGCCCTTGACGGGCCGCGACGCATTGATCATCGGAGGTGTTGCGAGCGTGCTCGCGGTCGCGACCCTCGCTCTCGTCTTCGTGCGTTAAGCGGCCGCTTCCGCGAGCTCTTTCGAGATGCGGCGCATGCGAGCCTCGCGCTGCGCGAACGCGGCGACGACGCGCGGATCGAATTGTCTCCCGGATTGCGCGAGGATCTCGTCGGTCGCCGCCTCCCAGGCCTGCGCGGGCCGGTACGGCCGGTCGGTCGTCATCGCGTCCATCGCATCGACGAGCGCGAACACGCGCGCCGCCAGCGGGATCCGCTCGCCGGCGAGGCCGTCGGGATAGCCCGTGCCGTCCCAGTGCTCGTGGTGCGAGCGCACGACCTTCAGGCCGGAGCCGCCGAGGAGCGTCACGTTGGCGAGCATCGCCTCGCCAAGCAGCGTGTGCTGCTCCATGACCACGCGCTCCGAGGCCGAGAGCGGCGCCTGTTTCTTGAGGATGGCGTCGGGGATCGCGAGCTTGCCGACGTCGTGCAACAGAAAGCCGTACTCGAGGCTCGGGTCGTCGAGCAGCCGTGGGTTCACGCCGCCGACGAGCTCCGTGGCGTACCGCTGCACGCGGATCGCGTGCAGGCCGGTCACCGGATCCTTCGCCTCGAGGGCGTCCGCGAGCGCGATCACCGTCTGCCGGTACGACTGCTGCAGCAGGCGCCGCTGGCGGCGCTCGATCGCGAGCAAACTGCTGAGGTCGCGTGCGTACACGAGCAGCTGCTCGGCGTCGTCGCCGGGAGGCTCCGACACGGTCATCAGCCCCGGCTCGCCGAGGCTGTCGAGCAGTCCGACGAGCTCGATCGGGCTGAACGGCTTGCGGAGGATGGCATCCGGCCCGGCTTGCTCGATCTCCTCCCGCGTCGCGTCGTGGCCTGTCAGCAGCAGGACGAACGGCGAGCCGTAGCGCGGGTTCTGCTTCAGCTCCCGGCAGAAGCGGAAGCCGTTCATCCCCGGGAGCGCAACGTCGAGGATCACGACTGCCGGCAACCAGAAGCGCGCGATATGCGCTGCGCCTTCCGCTGACGACGCCTCCTCGACGAGGAACTCGTCCAGACCGAGCGTTGTCCGCAGCAGCAGCCGAAGACCGGGGTCGTCGTCGACGATCAGGATGCGCTGTCGATCGATGTCTCCCGGAGGCGGCGCCGGGTCGACCGCCGACGCCGGCTGCTCCGGGTCGACGACGACAGCCTCGTCGAACCTATGCATCAGCGCGAACGTGCGGACCACGAGGACGCAGAAGAGCGCCCACGCGCCCAGTCCGACGAGGATCCAGACAAGCGTGCCCGGCATCCGTCTCTAGCCTCTGCTTCGCTGCGAGCTCGTCATCGGTCGAATGAGCGAGGGCCGCAGCAACGCCCACACACACTATGGACCAACTGTCGTCTGTACGCCAGAGCAAAGCGGAGTGATCACTCCGTTTCTGCTACCGTGGCAGGACGTGAGCACCGCTCTCTCGATTCGGAGCGACGCGAAGCGCAACCGCGAGCGGCTGGTCGCGAGCGCGCGCGAGCTGTTCGCCGCAGAGGGTGTCGAAGTGTCCGTCGAGGAGATCACGCACCACGCGGGCGTCGGGATGGGGACGCTCTACCGTCACTTTCCGACGAAGGACGAGCTGATCGACGCCGTCCTCGAGGACGCCTTTGCAGAGATCATCCAGATCGCGCGCGAGGCGGCGGGCGCCGAGGACGCGTGGGCCGGCCTGACGCACTTCTTCGAGCGAATCCTTGCGCTCCATGCGGCGAATCGCGGCGTCAAGGACATCGTCGCGGCACGCGCGCACGGCGCCGGCCGTGCCGAGGCGATGCGCGCCCGCATCCGGCCACTGCTCGGCCGCGTCATCGAACGCGCGCACGAGCAGGGGACGTTGCGCAGGGACTTCACCATCGACGACCTCCCGCTCGTCATCTGGACCGCCGGCCGCGTCATCGAGCTGACCGAGACCGCTGCGCCGGGCCTCTGGCGCCGGTACCTGGGGTTCCTGTTCGACGGGCTGCGCCCGGCGGCGGCGACGCCGCTCGCCGCGCCGCCCCTGACCCGCGCGCAGTTCACGCGCGTGCTGAAGAGGCAGCATCGATGAACGAGCGCCCGGAAGGCCGCGCGCTGTGGACCGTGTTCGCGGCGCTGATGCTCGGAATGTTCCTCGCCGCGCTCGACCAGACGATCGTGTCGACGGCGCTGCCGACGATCGTCGGCGATCTCGGCGGCCTCAACCACCTCTCGTGGGTCGTGACGTCGTACCTGCTTGCCTCGACGGTCTCGACCCCGCTCTACGGGAAGCTCGGCGACATGGTCGGGCGCAAGCCGATCTTCCTCGCCGCGATCCTGATCTTCCTCGCGGGCTCGATGCTCGCCGGCCTGTCGCAGACGATGGGTGAGCTGATCGGCTTCCGCGCGCTGCAGGGAATCGGCGCCGGCGGCCTGATGGTCGGCGCGCAGGCGATCATCGCCGACATCGTCCCGCCGCGCGAGCGCGGACGCTACATGGGCCTGATCGGCTCCGTGTTCGCGGTCGCGTCGGTCGCCGGCCCGCTGCTCGGCGGCTTCCTCGTCGACAACCTCTCGTGGCGATGGGTTTTCTACGTCAACCTGCCGGTCGGCGCGCTCGCCGTGCTGATCGTCGTCACGCGGCTGCACCTGCACACACCGACCGTGCGGCACTCGATCGACTGGCTCGGCGCGGCGCTGTTGAGCGCGGCCGTCGCGTCGCTGATCCTCGTCGCGACGTGGGGCGGGAGTCAGTACGCCTGGGGCTCGTCCACGCTCATCGGCCTCGGGGTTGCCGGCCTCCTCCTGCTCGCGCTGTTCGTGTGGCGGGAAACGCGCGCGTCGGAGCCGATCCTGCCGCTCAAGCTGTTCCGTTCCAGCGTGTTCGCCGTGTCGAACGCGATGGGCTTCACGATCGGCATGGCGATGTTCGGCGCGATCGTCTTCATCCCGCTCTACCTCCAGCTCGTCTACGGCGCGAGCCCGACGAGCTCGGGCCTGCGCCTGCTCCCGCTGATGGCGGGGCTGCTGGTCGCGGCGATTGCGTCCGGCCGCATCATCAGCCGCATCGGGCGCTACAAGGTCTTCCCGATCGTCGGGACGATCGTGCTCGTCGTCGGAATGTTCCTCTTGTCCCGGCTCGGCGTCGGCACGGCGCCGTTGCTCGCATCGCTCTACATGCTCGTCGTCGGCGTCGGCATCGGCCTCGTGATGCAGGTGCTCGTGCTCGTCGTGCAGAACGACGTCGCGCCGAGGGACATCGGCGTCGCGACGTCGACCGCGACGTTCTTCCGCTCCGTCGGCGGCTCGTTCGGCGTCGCCATCTTCGGGACGATCTTCGCGACGCGGCTTGCCGACCAGCTCGCGCAGCTGCCCCACAGCGTGACGGCGCGTCTCGGGAGCGGTGTGCACATCCAGCCGGAGCAGGCGAAGCAGCTGCCGCCGCTCGTCCACGCCGACTTCCTCAACGCCTTCGCGCATGCGCTGCACGGCGTCTTCCTCTGGGGCGTGTTGCTCGCGATCATTCCGGCCGGCCTTGCGTGGCTGCTGAAGGAGGTGCCGCTCCGGACGACGGTCGGGCCGGTCGCCGAGCTCAGCAGCGAACAGGCGCCGGCGGCGGCGACCCCGGAGGAGCGCCTAGAGCCTCGAGCAGCTCGTCGAGCGGGCGCGGCACGTTAGTCAGGTCGAGCTCGCCGACGAGCAGCTCCGCGTACCTGATCTTGCGGTTCCCAAGGAACACCCGGAGCTGTTGCTCGATCGTTCGCGCCCGCTGAGCCGGCTGCTTCTGCAGCGTGCGGAACGAGTGCAGCTCGCCCTGGGCGTCGATGATCTCCTGAAGCCGCTGCGGGCCGACCGCGCGGATCAGCTCGTCCTCGAGGTCCGGGTCACAGACATAGACGTGCTCCAACGCGCGGGTGAATTGGCGTGCCTCGCCTGCGTCGCAGAGCCCGACGAGCTTCGCGCCCGGCACGGACACGAGGAACCGCGGCAGTGCGTGCGCGCCGCCGATGGCCACGACGTGGACGCCCTCCGCGCCCAGGTCACGCCCGCGGCGCTCGGCGAGCTTCAGGAGAGCGGCGCGGTCACTTGCGCCCTCAACGAAGACGATGGTGGATGGCCGATCTGGCATGGCGGAGGTACTCCGGATCGTCGTGGAGGACGAAGCCGACGTTCCCCATCATTCCGTAGGCGTCGAGCTCGAACGCGACCTGCGCCGGATCCTCGTCGGCCGGAAGCTCGCCGGCTGCCTGAGCCTCCTGCACGAGCCCCTCGACCCGGGCGACCCAGCCGCGCTGGAGCTCCGCGATGCGGTCTTTGACACGGCCCTCCCGCATGCCCAGCTCCGACTCCGCAGACGCAAAGAAGCACCCGCCGGGAAAGACGCGCTCCTCGATGTAGTCGAGGAAGCGGTCGTACAGCGTGCGGAGCCGCTCGAGCGGAGTCGCGGCCGCCTCCGCCGGCTCGACCACCAGCGTGTCGAGGATCGCGAGCGCCGTCTCGATGGTCGCGAGCTGGAGTTGCTCCTTCGACCGGAAGTGGGCGTAGAGCCCACTCTTGCTCATCCCGATGTGGTCGGCGAGGCTGCCGATCGAGAGCCCATCGAGGCCGTCGATCGTCGCGAGGCTCGCCGCTGCGCGCAGGATCTTCTGCCGGCTCCGCTCGCCGTCCGGCCGCCGCCGCCGTTCCGCTGTCGCTGCCATCTCGCTTGACAAGATAGCACGACCGTTCGTATATTCTCAGTACGACCGGTCGTGCTAACTACGAGCCACGGAGGCTGAAGATGAAGCTCTACGCAATCCGCAGGAACGACGGCTGGGCCTCACCCGAGGAGGTGCAGGCGACGGCCGCCAAATCGCTCGACGTCGGCGACAACGAGATGTCAGACGACATCCGCTGGATCCGCTCGTACGTCGTGCACGAGCCCGATGGACGTCTGGGAACGATCTGCATCTACGAGGCGTCGAGCCCTGACAAGATCCGAGAGCATGCAGTTCGCTCGGACATGCCTGCGACGGAGATCTTCGAGGTGGCCGACACGGTGGTCGTGAGGCCCGACCCGGTCTCGGCGGCGGCCGCATGACGATCCTCGACGCGATCGGCAACACGCCGCTCGTCCGCCTGACACGCTGCGCGCCGGCCAACGGCGCGCAGCTGTGGGTAAAGCTCGAGTACCGGAACCCGAGCGGCTCGATGAAGGACCGGATGGCGGTTGCGATGATCGAGGGCGCCGAGCGGGACGGCCTGCTCGAGGAAGGCGACACCGTCGTCGAGTACACCGGCGGAAGCACCGGCCCGGCGCTTGCGCTCGTCTGTCGCGCGAAGGGCTACCGCTGTC
This sequence comes from Gaiellaceae bacterium, assembly GCA_035456125.1. Taxonomy (GTDB): domain Bacteria; phylum Actinomycetota; class Thermoleophilia; order Gaiellales; family Gaiellaceae; genus 3-1-20CM-4-69-9. The sequence continues at coordinate 2,267 of DATIDT010000081.1, read as the reverse complement.
TGATCGTCATGGCGGACTGCTTCACGGAAGAGCGCTTCCAGCTCGTCCGCGCCCTCGGCGCCGACCTCGACGTCGTGAAGTCCGTCGAGGGCCGTCCGCGCGTGACGCCGCAGGACATCCAGAACATGATCCGGCGCGCGGGCGAGCTGGCTGCGCTGCCGGGCCACTACGCGACCGATCAGTTCAACAACCCCCATCCGATCCCGCACTACCGCGACCACCTTGCAGCGGAGATCTGGGAGCAGACGCGAGGCCGTATCACCGCGTTCTGCCACGGGCTCGGGACGGCCGGCTCGCTCATCGGCGTCTCGGACGCGCTCAAGCCGCGGGGAGTCTTCGTCCAGGCGCACGAGCCGGCGGGCTCGGCCGCGATCACTGCCGGGACGTCCGGCTCGTTCGCGATGCAGGGATGGGCCGGCTTCGTCATGCCGCTGTGGGACGCCGCGAAGGTCGACCACGTGGAGGCGATCGGGGACGACGAGGCGCTCGCGATGACGCTGCGGCTCGCGCAGGAGGAGGGGATCTTCGCCGGGATCTCGACGGGCGCGAACGTGGTCGGCGCGCACCGGCTCGCCGAGCGGCTCGGGCCGGACGCCGTCATCGTCACGCTCGCCGTCGACAGCGGCTTCAAGTACATGAGCGTCCCGCCGTACGCGTAGGGAAGAAACCGGCGCTGCAGCGCGTCGTGTGCCCACAGGTTGCGAGACATGAGGTTTCACTCTTTGACGCGTGCGGCCACAGCGGTGCTGGCGGCCGCTTTGCCGCTGGTCGGGCTCGTGTCGCTGCTCCTGCGCAGCGAGCTCGACCCGCACTTCGAGAACTACCGCGCGCACTTCGTCGTCTTCGGGTTCGTCGGCGGCCTCGCGTTCGTCCTCGGGTTCGCCGCCGGCGAAGCTGCGAACCGGCGCGGCGACGCGCGCGTCCTGCTGTTGTCGCTCGCGTTCATGGCGACGGGAGGCTTTCTCGGCCTGCACGCGCTCGGGACGCAGCAGGTGCTGTTCACGAACGAGCATCCGGGCTTCATGGTCGCGATTCCGGTCGGACTGTTCGTGGCCGCGCTCTTCGCAGCCGCGTCGGCGTTCGTCGACGAGCGGCCGGAGCTCGGTGCCGCGCTGATCCGTCACCGGACGCTGATGCGTGCGGGTGTCCTCCTGACGATGGTCGTCTGGTTTGTGTGGACCGTGCTGGACGTGCCTCCGCTGCGCGCTCGGAACGGCGAGGCCGCGACCGACCGCCTGATCCTCCTCGTCGCGGTCCTCGGAACCGTCATCTACGCCGTCAGCGCCGCGCGCTACTGGCAGATCTTCCGCCATCGCCGCAGCCTGCTCGCGGTCTCGGTGATCGCCTGCTTCCTGCTGCTGTCAGAGGCGTTGATCGGCGTCGCCGTCACGGGCGAGCGGACGTGGCACGCGAGCTGGTGGGAGTGGCACGGCCTGATCGTCGCCGCCTACTTGATCATCGGCTTCGCGGCACAGCGCGAGTGGCGCGACGAGCGCTTCCGTCACCTCTATTTGCCGACGACGCGTGAGCGGCGCCAGCACGTCAGCGTCCTCTTCGGCGACCTCGTCGGATTCACGGGCTTCGCGGAGCGGTCGTCGCCGTCGCAGGTCGCCACCGTGCTCAACGCGTACTGGAGCGTCGCCGCCCCGCTGCTCACCCGCCGCGGCGGCGTGGTGGAGAAGTTCATCGGCGACGGGATCGTCGCCGTCTTCAACGACCGCGGCGAGCAGCCGGATCACGCCATTCGCGCCGCAGGCGCCGCGCTCGCGCTGCAGGACCGCATCGCCGATCTGGCGGCGCAGCACCCGGATTGGCCCCGCATGCGTGTGGGGGTCAACAGCGGCGAGGCCGTCGTGCGCGAGATCGGCGGCGAGGGGCACGTTGCGTATCCGCTCGTCGGCGACACGGTGAACACCGGCGCGCGGCTCGAGAGCCTCGCGCCGGCGGGCGGTGTGCTGATCGGCGCCGAGACGTACGAGCAGCTGCCGGACGGAGCTGTCGTCGAGCGGCGCAGCGGGCTACGCGTCAAGGGCAAGGAGGACGCCCTCGAGGCGTATCTCCTCTTCGCGCTGCCGTAGCTCAGCGCGTCAGCAGGAGGTCGGTCCCGACCTGCGCGAAGCCGAGGCGACGGTAGACGGGAAACCCCATGTCGCTCGCCTGCAGCCAGGCGAGCTCGGCACCGCCCGCGAAGCCGTCGCGCGCCGCCGTAGCCGTCACCGCGGCGCCGTAGCCGCGTCCGCGATGCTCGGCCGGCGTTGCGACGTTGA
>DATIDT010000080.1:0-7436 GCA_035456125.1 Gaiellaceae bacterium | reverse complement strand
GACTCGCTCCCGCTCTCGCTCGACGAGCAGGCGCGAGCCGTCGTCGAGGGGGCGGTTCTCGGCGCGTACAGCCCCGGCCGCTGGAAGACGGAGCCGCGGGCGCGCAAGCCGATCTCGAGGATCGTCCTCTACGGGATGGAGGACGCGGACGTCGCGAAGCGCGCCGGCATCGTCGCGAAATGGGTCAACAGGGCACGGGATCTCGCGAACTCGCCGCCCAACGAGCTGACGCCCGCGGCCCTGGCGGAACGCGCCGCCGACCTCAGGGGACCGCATCTGAAAGTCGAAGCGCTCGATCCGCAGCAGATCGACGAGCTCGGCATGGGCGCCCTCAGCGCCGTCGGGCGCGCAAGCGCGAACGGCCCGCGGCTGATCGTCCTTCGCTACGACCCGCCGGATGCGCACGGCGACCTCGTGCTCGGGCTCGTCGGCAAGGCGATCACGTTCGATGCCGGCGGCATCTCGCTGAAGCCGGCGCTGAAGATGTACGACATGAAGGGCGACATGGCCGGCGGCGCGGCCGTGATCGCCGGGACCGCGGCTGCCGCGGAGCTGCAGCTCCCCGTCCGGATCCTCACCGTCGTGGCGGCCGCCGAGAACCTCGTCAGCGGCGACTCGTTCCGTCCCGGCGACATCCTCCGCGCGGCAAACGGCAAGACGATCGAGATCACGAACACCGACGCGGAGGGCAGGCTCGTGCTCGCCGACGCGCTCTGGTACGCGCGCCGCGAAGGCGCAACGCACGTGCTGGACTTCGCGACGCTTACCGGCGCGATGGAGGTCGCCCTCGGCGACCTGTACGCGGGCCTCTTCGCGAACGACGACGCCTGGCGCGACGAGATCCTCGCCGCTGCGGAGACGAGCGGCGACCACACGTGGCCGTTCCCACTGCACCGCCGCTACCGGCGCTACGTCGACTCCGTGTACGCCGACCTCAAGAACGCGTCGGAGCTCCGGCAGGCAGGCGCAGTGCTTGCCGCCGAGTTTCTGCGCGAGTTCTCCGGCGACGGGCCGTGGGGCCACATCGACATGGCCGGGCCCGGCTTCCTCGAGCGGTCGCGCGGCGACTACTACACGCAGCGCGGCGGCACCGGCTACGGCGTCCGCCTGATCGTCGAGCTCGGCACTCGCCTGAGCGCTTGAACTTCGACCTCGACCAGGAGCACGAGCTCGTCCGATCGACGGTGCGCGAGTTCGCGCAGAAGCGCGTCGCTCCCGTCGCCGAGGAGCTCGACCGCGAAAGCCGCTTCCCGTACGACCTCGTCGCGGCGATGGGTGAGCTCGGACTGATGGGGATGACGATCCCCGAGGAATACGGCGGTGGCGGCGCCGACACGCTCGCCTACGCGATCGCGGTGGAGGAGCTGACGCGCGTCGACTCGTCCGTCGCGATCACGATGGCCGCGCACCACTCGCTCGGGACGCTGCCGATCTACTACTTCGGGAACGACGAGCAGAAACAACAGTGGCTGCCCGACCTCGCGGCGGGCCGGAAGCTCGCCGCGTTCGGGCTGACCGAGCCGGATGCCGGGTCGGATGCGGGCGCGACGCGCACGCGCGCGGAGCCGCGCGACGGCGAGTGGATCGTGAACGGCTCGAAGATCTTCATCACGAACGCCGGAACCGACGTCACGTCGTGCGTGACGATCACGGCGCGCACGGCTGACGACGAAGTCTCGAACCTGATCATCCCGAACGGCACGCCCGGGTACGAGATCTCGAAGCCGATGAAGAAGCTCGGCTGGCGCGCCTCCGACACGCGCGAGCTGTCGTTCAAGGACTGCTCAGTGCCGGGGGGGAACCTGCTCGGCCCGCGCGGCCGGGGCTTCCACCAGTTCCTCGAGATCCTCGACGGCGGCCGCATCTCCGTGGCCGCGATGGGCGTGGGGCTCGCACAGGGCGCGTACGACCTCGCGTACGCGTACGCGCAGGAGCGGAAACAGTTCGGCCAGCCGATCTCGAGGTTCCAGGCGGTGCAGTTCAAGCTCGCCGACATGGCCACGGAGGTCGAGGCCGGCCGCATTCTCGTCTACAAAGCGGCGTGGCTGAAGGATCGGGGGCGCGACTTCGCGCTCGCGGCCGCGCAGGCGAAGCTCTACACGGGCGAGCTGTCCAACCGCGCCGTGAACTGGGCGCTCCAGATCCACGGCGGCTACGGCTACATGGACGAGTACGCGGTCTCGCGGCTCTACCGCGACCAGAAGATCCTCGAGATCGGCGAGGGCACCAACGAGGTGCAGCGGATGGTGATTGCACGGCAACTCGGCCTCTGACCCTGCGGGTCAGAGGCCGAGATGGGTACGCCGCTTCGCGGGCAACGCGCGCGAGCCAAGCTCGCGCGCTCCTTGCTGGTGGGCGGTTGTTCCCTTCCGTGCGGCGCGCGGACGCTGCGCGTGCGCGCGCCGCATCAGTCCGCCTGCGCGCAAGCCTGCGGCTTACGCTCCGGCTCTAGTGGGGTCTGACCCCGCAAAGGTCAGACCCACGGCTAGCGCGGCGGCTTGATCCTCGGGGGTGCGTTGAAGCGCGTGTAGCGGTGCTTCATGAAGTGCGCGGCCGTCGTCATGTGGAGGCCGCGCGGCCGCAACGTGCGCCGGTCGAGCGTCAGCGTGAACCAGGTCGGCCCGAGCGGCTTCACGAACGAGACGACGTACGTCGACGGCGTTTTCTTCAGCAGAAACGCGTTCGTGAAGTGACCGGCCCAGATCGGCTCCGGCTGCGGCAGCGGCGTCTGGCCGGACTCGATCCACGGCTGCCCGCGCGCGCGGTCCCAGCGGCGCGAGCCGATGATGATCCCGGACGCGCCGGCGTGGATGCGGTACTCCAGCTTGTCCGGGCGCTCGAGCGTGAAGTCGGACACGACCTTGTTGCGCGGGCTCGACGCAAGCCGCTCGACGTAGTCGACGCTGCGCAGCGCACGAAACGCCCCGGTGGCACGCGCGACGAGCCCGGGCGCTGGCCTCGGATGCGCGGGGATGGCAAAGATCAGCCTGTCGCCGTTCACGGTGACCGTCGCCGTCCGCCGCAACGTCACAGACGCGCCGTAACAGCCGGCGCCGCAGGCACCCGCCTCGATGCCGTTCACCTTGACGGTCAACCCGTTGACACCCTGGCCGTCCGGTCCGAGCACGGTGACCTCCTCCCCAGGGCCGCGATACGCGAGCGCCACGCCGAAGTCGCCCGACTCCTGCGCCTGAACGACCATCTGCGACGCGGGGCGCGGGGGCGGCCCCGTCACGATGGCTGCCGCGGCAGCGCGCTCGCGGCCCGGCCGGAGATCAGTCAGCAACGCGACGGCCACGATCAGCCCGGCGAAGAGCACGAGCTCCGCCACGAGGCTCCGCCTCAGCGCGCCTTCGCGCAGCCCCGGCACCAGCCGGTAGCGATTCACCCAGCCGAGCACGACGAGCGCTGCGAGCAGCGCCGTCTTGACGACCAACGCGCGTCCGTAGCCGGTCGTCCAGAGCTGGCTCACGCTCTGAAGCTCAGCGAGCGCACGCACGACACCGGTGATCGCCAGCACGAGGATCGACACGACCGCGATGTTCGAGAACCGCCGCAACAGCAACGCGTGGTCGCCCCGTCTTCGCAGCGCAAGACCGAGCGCAATGAGCCCGCCGAGCCAGACCGAAGCCGCGGCAACGTGCACGATGTCGTCCACGATCTCGAGCGGCGACCGGCCGCGGTCGAGCGCATGGCCGGCGATCGACGGCGCCGGAAGCAACAGCAGCGCGGCGACGTAGACGCCGCGCTCCAGCACCCGATAGACGGGCGCAAGCGCCGCCAGCAGCGCCCCGACCGCCGCGATGATCGCGACGGCGACCATTGCGCCGCCGAACCGGCTCGACGCCGGCACGCCGTGCAAGAGGCCCGAGACACCGACGAAGACGAGCAAAAACGCCCCGAGAAAAAGTCTGATCGGGACCGGCGCGACGAAGAAGCGGAAGAACGCCCCGCCGACCGCCGTCAACAACCCCGCGAACAGCAACCAGCGCGAAACGACGTCCTTGACGCTCGGCCTGTTGCTCGCGGTCAGCGCAGCAGTCGGCGGCGGACGGCCCGAGCCGATGCCGAAGACGGTGACGCCGGCGATCGTGTGCCCGTCGTCGGAGACGACGCGCCACAGGACGGTGTAGTCGCCGTCAGAGAGCCCGCTCTCGAGCGGGACGACCAGCGTGCGACCGCCGACGACCCGCGGCTTCCCGGCGAGCACCGCTGCGCCGCCGCCGTTCCGAACCGCCTTGATCCCCGACGCGGGGCGCACCGTGTCGTCGAACACGAGCCGAACGGCGGTCGGCGAGCTCGAGAGCACCGCGCCGTTCTCGGGTGCCACCTTGACGAGCGTCACGTGCGCAGATGCCACAGCGGGCACGGCCAGACTGCCCAGGAAGAGCACCAGAGCAGCGTGCAATCCGCGTCCGGTCCGCCTGCGAGTCTGTCCCTCCATGGCTTCGCAGCCGCCGGCACGACCGATGAGCCCGCGCTTCGAACAGACGATTCGAAGAGCGGTGACGAACCGGCGCATCTTCCCGTGGCTGGTGCTGACCACGGTCGCGATTGCGGCGCTCTCAGGCTTCGTCGTCACCGTGATCGATCAGAAAGACTTCCCGAGCTTCGGGACCGGCGTGTGGTGGGCGATCGTCACGATCGCCACGGTGGGGTACGGCGACGTCGTCCCTCACACGGGCTGGGGCCGCGTCGTCGGCAGCGCCGTCATCGTCGTCGGCGTGACGTTCGTGTCGTTCCTGATCGCGATCGTCACGTCCTACTTCGTTGCGGCGGAAGAGGCGGAGAAGGCCGAACGGGAACGACAGCAGCGCGATCAAGAGCTAACCGAAGCTCGCGACTCGCTCCGCCGGATCGAGGAGCGGCTCGCCTCGATCGAGGCACGGCTCGAAGCAAGAGGAGCCTAGATCGAGCTTCACCGCAAGAACGCTAGCCACACCGGGACCGGGCACGACAGGCAGAGTCGCGCCCGATCCCGGTGGTATGAAGCTAGACGAGCTCCTTGTCCGCCGCGTACTCCGCGACGTGTCGCTGGCGCAGGCGTGCCGCATCGGCGGCACGACGGTAGCCGTACACGTAGTGGAACGTCAGCCCGATGCCCCATCCGAGGAGCGGGAAGATGACCCACGGGAAGTTCGCGGAGGTGAAGACGATCAGGCACACGTTCAGCGCGATCAGCCCGGTCATCACCGCCCCGAAGACGATGGCGTGGGCGATGAACCCGCGCCTCGACTCCTGGAGGGTGTAGCCGAATTCCGCCTCCCTGTACTGCTCGGCGGTCAGCATCAGAAGACCCCCTTTCTCGTGCTCACGTCGTCCCGTGCGGCTCGAGGCCGCGCGGCGTCGCGGAGAGCGCCTTCAGGAACGGCACCATGGCCGCGGCGGCCGTCACCGCCGCGAGCCCGAAGCCGACCCAGCCCGCCCACCGCGTCGTGTCGACGCTGACTCCCGCGGCCGGTAACGAGACGTTCGCGTCGCCCACGAAGACGGTGATCCCGGTTGCGATCAGCATCGCGAACGAGCAGACGAGCGTCCAGACGGCGTGTCTGGCGAGCACCGTCCCGATCACCGCCAGGGCGAGGACGCCGGCGACGATGCCCCAGCTGTAGCCCCACCCCGAGGACGTCGTGTTGACGACGACGACGCCCGCAACGTTGACCGACGTCTCGAACCAGTCGAAGAAGAGGTCGATGACGAGCAAGAGGGCGCCGCAGGCGACGACCCAGGCCCACCACACGTTTGGAGCGCGCATGTTCATCGCGTCCTCCTTTGTCGACACGGCTATTCTCCGGCCCCGCGTGCGAGGGCGCATCGGTGCAGTCACGGATGCGGACTGCGGGGTTCCCGACCGCCACGACCAACGCTTCAAGAAAGCTAGCGGCCGCCGGTGTTAGCTTCTTCTCCGTGCTGTTCCGCCAGTTCGTCGACGACGATCTCGGCTGCGCCTCCTACCTGATCGGAGATCCCAGCGCGGGCGAAGCCGTCGTGGTCGACCCCGCCTACGCGACCGAGCAGTACCTCGAGGCGTCCGAGCAGGAGGGCGTTCGCATCGTCCGCGTGCTCGAGACGCACACGCACGCCGATCACGTTTCGGGGCACGGGCGCCTCGCGCTCGAGCACGGCATTCCGGTGTCCGTGCATCCGATCGCCGAGCCTGAGTTCTCCTTCGACCCGCTCGAGGACGGCCAGGTGCTGCACGTCGGCGCTTTCTCGATCCGCGTGCTGCATACGCCGGGCCACCGCCCGGAGCATTGCGCGTTCGTCGTCGGCGAGCACCTCGTCCTCACGGGTGACTCCCTGTTCGTGGGCGACGCGGCGCGACCGGATCTCGCGGTCGACGCACGCGAAGGCGCCGAAGGCCTCTTCCACTCGCTGCAGCGGCTGACGCGGCTCCCCGACGACTATGACGTCTATCCGGGCCATATTGCAGGCTCGCTCTGCGGCGTAGCGATGAGCCCGGCGCGCTCGACGACCATCGCGGCGGAGAAGCGAAGCAACGTCGCGCTCGCGTTCGGCGAGATGCAGGAGTTCATCGCGAGCTCGGCCGCAGTCTCGACACCGAGGCCGCCCACGACGGCCCGCGTCGTCGCGCTCAACAAGGGGCCGTTCCTCGGCGCGCCGGAGCAGCTGGTGGAGCTCGACCACATCGGCGCCGCGACCGTGCTCGACGTGCGGCCGGCGGCGGCGCATGCCGCCGGCCACGTGCACCGCGCGTTCAACGTCCCCGTCTCGGGGTCGTCGTTCGCGACGCGTGCAGGCTTCATCCTCGACCCCGACGAGCGGATCGTGCTCCACGCCACCGACGACGACGAGGCGGAGTCTGCTGCGCGCGGCCTCCGATCGGTCGGCTTCCTCGAGCTGGCCGGGTACGTGACACGGGCCGAGGCAACGGAGCGCTCGCAGCCGATCGACGTGGACGAGCTCGAGCGCCTGCTCGACGACGGCTCGGTGCAGGTGCTCGACGTGCGGGAGAAGTCGGAGCGTGACGAGGGCTACATTCCGGGCTCGCTGCACATCCCGTTCCGCCTGCTCCGCGAAACGGGAACCGACGGGCTGGACGAGACGAAGCCGGTCGTCACGATCTGCGAGTCGGGTGCGCGAGCGTCGATCGCGGCAAGCGTGCTCGTGGCCGCCGGCGTCGACGCCCGACCGGTGCTCGACGGAGGCATCGACAACTGGCCAGGCCAGACGGTGTCGTTCCGCCGCTGCGGCACGTAACCAAGAGGCTGGGGTCAGACCCCTTCGGGGTCAGACCCCGTCCTGGCCGGAGCGGAAGCGGAGCTTCCGCGCAGGCGAACTGATGCGACGCGCGCACGCGCAGCCCGCGCACGCCGCACGGAAGAGAACAACCGGCCAGCAGCAGAGAGCGCGCGGGCTCAGCCCGCGCGCGTTCCCGCGAAGCGGGGTACCAGAAGCCGGCCGGCCGCAGGTCG
>DATIDT010000079.1:0-34810 GCA_035456125.1 Gaiellaceae bacterium | reverse complement strand
TAGGTGGCCTGGACGGAGCCGTCCGCGCGCCGCGTCGTCCCGATGCGATGCGCGGCGACTCCGGCGCCGGCACGCGGACGCGAATTCACGACGTAGGGCGGCCACGCGCGTGAGCAGGCGCCGCTGCAGGCGCTCTTGCCGCGCGGATCCCGCGTGAAGGCGTACAGCACGTAGCCGCGGCCGTCGAACAGGATCTCGCCGAAGCGGGAGTGCTTCACCGTCACGCTCGCACATGGTGATCCTGCCGCTGCGTTCCTCGACACCCCGCCCGACAGGATCGACGACGTCGAACGCGTCGTCCGCGATGTCGTCGACGCAGCGCTGCGCGAGGAGGAGGGCTATGCCGGGTACCTCGTCCTCGGCAGCCGCGAGACAGGACGCGTGATCGGCATCACGCTGTGGGACAGCGAGGAGGCACGAGGCCGCAGCGACCCCAAAGCTGCGTACCTGCGCCCCGAGGTCGAGCGGCTCACCGGGGGGACGATGCAGTCCGTCGAGGGCCACGACGTCCTCTTCAGCAGCGTGCGCCCGCAGTAGCTACGCGACGGCGACGAAGTCGTCGCCCTCGCGGCGTCCCTGCTCACGCGCGAGCTCCCGTAGGCGAGCACGCGCTGCTTCGCCTGCGACGGCCCCGAGGGCGACGCCGTCCCGTGGGCCGTCGTGGTGCGAGACGACGGGGATCCCGTAGATGCGCTTCCCGATCTTGCGCGCGTCGACCTCGACGAACGCCGCAACCTCGACGCCCGCTTCCGACAGCACGCGGGCGTGGAGCTTTCCGACCGGCCCGGCGCCCCACACGACCACCGGCCGCTCGCGCAGGACGTGCAGGCAGAGGTAGTGGACCTTGCACCGAGCGAACGCCGTCAGCGAGTAGCGCTCGTCCGTCCGCGCGAGCCGCGCCGCATGGTCGCGCCAGTCGAGCACCGGCTCGTCGACGTTGCGGAAGCGGCCGTCAGCGGCCCACAGCCGCAGCACGAGGTCGTAGTCCTCCGGCCAGTCGACAGCCCGGTACCTCACCGCATCGGCGCGCGCGAACAGCGTCGGGTGGCCGATCGGACACTCGACGAACACATCTCGCCGCGCGGCCTCGACCGTCGTCAGCGAATTGAGCCAGCGCTCGTAGCGCCGCAGGCCGTCGGTCGGGTCCGGGAAATAGGCGACGCCGCCGCCGCATGCGTCGAGCCCTTCCCCCTCCAGCGCCGCGAGCTGCACCTCGAGCCGCCGCGGCCGGGCGACGTCGTCCGCACCCATGGCGGCGATGTAGCGGCCGCGCGCCTCGGCCCAGCCGCGCTGAGACGCTGCGACGAAGCCGCGCGGCTCCTGCCGGACGAGCCGAAAGCGGCGATCGCGCGCCGCCCACTCGCGCGCGATCTCGGCCGACGCGTCAAGCGAGCCGTCGTCGTCGACGACGACCTCCAAGTTCTCGTGCGTCTGCTCGGCGATCGAGCGCAAAGCCTCGTGGAGGAAGGGCTGGGCGTCACGCACCGGCACCACGACCGATACGAGGGGAGAGCGATTCAGCCGGCGGTTGGCAAGCCTTCGATCGCGCGCAGCGCGCGATCGATCTCCTCTTGCTCGAGCGCCACGTCGTCGAGCTTCCCTTCCAGATACTTGGCAGAGGCGCTCATGTCGAAGTGCCCGTGGCCGGAGAGGTTGAAGAGGATCGTCCGCTCGACGCCTTCCTCGTCCGCAGCCTGTGCCGCTCGCACCGCGCCGTGGATCGCGTGCGCAGCCTCCGGCGCCGGCAGGATCCCCTCGCTGCCGGCGAACACGAGCGCCGAAGCGAAGACGTCGTTCTGCAGATAGGCCTCGGCCCTGACGAGGTCGTCGCGAACGAGCTGGGAGATCAGCGGTGCGACACCGTGATACCGCAAGCCTCCTGCGTGGATCGGCGCCGGCACGAAGTCGTGGCCGAGCGTGTGCATCGCGACGAGCGGCGTCAGCATGCTCGTGTCGCCGAAGTCGTACGCGAACGGGCCGCGCGTCAGCGTCGGGCACGCCGCGGGCTCGCAGGCGAGCACATCGATGTCACGGCCGGCGATCTTCTCGCGCAGGAACGGAAACGCGAGGCCGGCGAAGTTCGACCCGCCGCCGACGCAGCCGATGACGACGTCCGGGAATGCACCCGCGAGCTCCAGCTGCGCCAACGCCTCCTGCCCGATCACGGTCTGATGCAGCAGCACGTGGTTCAAGACGCTGCCGAGCGAGTACGCGGTGTCGTCCCGCTTCGCCGCGTCCTCGACCGCCTCGGAGATCGCGATCCCGAGGCTGCCGGGCGTGTCCGGATCCACGGCGAGGATCGCCCGTCCCGCCTCCGTGTCCTCCGACGGGCTCGCGACGATCTCGGCGCCCCACGCCTGGATCATCGAGCGCCGGTTCGGCTTCTGGTCGTAGGAGATCCTGACCATGTAGACCTTGCACTCGAGGCCGATCAGCTTGCAGGCGAACGAGAGGGCACTCCCCCACTGTCCGGCTCCGGTCTCGGTCGACAGTCGTGTCCGGCCTTCCTTCTTGTTGTAGTGCGCCTGGGCGACGGCCGTGTTGGGCTTGTGACTTCCCGGCGGACTGACGCCCTCGTGCTTGTAGTAGATCGCCGAGCGCGTCCCGATCGCCTGCTCGAGACGGTGTGCGCGGTAAAGGGGCGTCGGGCGCCAGAGGCTGTAGAGCTCGAGCACTTCGTCCGGGATCGGGATCTCCGGCTCCTCGCTCACCTCCTGCGCAATGAGCTCCATCGGGAAGAGCGGCGCGAGGTCGTCGGGGCCGATCGGCTCGCGGGTGCCTGGATGCAGCACCGGCAGCGGCGCCGTCGGCAGGTCGGGGCGGATGTTGTACCAGCGTTGAGGAAGCTGGGACTCGTCCAGCAGGAACTTCGTCCGCGACGCAGCCCCGACATCGGTGCGCTGCATGGCTTGGAGCATAGATCCTCGCGCACGCAGGCGCGAGCTACTCACATGCGGCCACGGTCAAGACCAGCGCCAGAACGCGTTTCGTCGAGCTCCTCGCACGCAAGCCGGGATACGCCTGCGATCCGGTCGTCGGGCAGGTATGCCGCGTGATCAGCCACCAGCCTCCGTACGGCGCGGTCGTGACGTGCCGTGCGCGAGGGTAGGCGGCTCGAACCCGCGACACTCGGTCGCCGACGCGCAGGCCTCGGTCGGTTCGCCACTGCGTCGACGTTGCCGTCGCGACCAGCATCCCGCCGACGCGACATGGGTTGCCGCTGGAGAGATCGACGAAGACGAGCGTGAGCCCAATCGGTCGCCAAACCGCGCGGCATTCGTAACGGCTGACGCGTCGCGTTCTGTCGGGCGCACCGAAGACGGAACTCGCGCGGGCGAGCTTGGAGCCGACGCGGACGCCGCCGACGCTCTTGTCGCGAACGATGACGAGGGGGCCGCGGTTCGACTGCGCAAGGCCGCAGATCAGGAGAGCGGCGATGCCGGCGGCAATGAGAGTGCTTGTGCGCATTCCGGTCGACCTCATATTCTCTGCTGGCCGTCATTCTCCGAGGAAAGGGGATCTCTTGAGCAAGCTGTTGATTGCAGCCGCGTGCCTCCTCGCCGTGGTCCCGGCCGCAGCCGGTGGGCGGGCCGGCGCTCAGGTGCGGTTCGACCCGAACGAGAAAATCAGTCAGAGCACGAGCTCGAACTGGTCGGGGTACGCCGCCGTCAAGGCGAGATACACGAGCGTCTCTGCGAGCTGGACGCAGCCGACGGCCGGCTGCACGTCCGCCACGACCTAGTCGAGCTTCTGGGTCGGCCTCGACGGTGACGGCAGCAACACCGTCGAGCAGACGGGGACGTCCGCCGACTGCAGCGGCGGAAGCCCGCGGTACTACGCGTGGTACGAGATGTATCCGAAGTTCCCGGTCAACCTGTCGCTGACGATCCGCCCGGGGAACGCGATCAGCGCCTCGGTCAGACTGACGGCTCGGGTCGCTTCACGCTCACGATCACGAACAACTCGCCCGGTTAGAGCTTCGTCACCACCGAGCGCCTGAACCACGCGAAGCTCGCTTCGGCCGAGGCGATCGCAGAGGCGCCGTCGAGCTCCGGCGGCGTTCTGCCGCTGACGAACTTCGGCACCGTCGGATTCAGCGGGACGACCGTGAACGGCCAGCCGATCGGCAGCGACAACCCGGACAGAATCGACATGGTGTCGGGCTCGACCGTCAAGGCACAGACTTCGGGCTTGAGCGGCGGAACGAGCTTCAGCGTCAGCTGGAAGCACTCCTGAGCCCGCTTCGGTGTGCGAGGGCCGAACCCCCTCGCACACCGACGACCCGCGTGCCCGTTGCCTTGAACGACGCATACGCGGGCTGCCCCACTTCGAGGCCCAACCGCTCGAGCGAGTCGGCGGTGATCTCTGCGCTGACGGGGCCGATCGTGACGCGGATCCGGTTCCCGATCTCGGCGATTCCGCGAATGGGAGCGTTGATCAGATTCATCGCGGAGTCGTGCGGCGGCGCCCTCGAGATCGTGACGTCCCATGGATAGACCGCGAGCACGACCTCGCCTTGGGCGTCGTCGGCGGTGGTGATCACCGTGCCGTCGACGAGCCGGACACGGCTGAGGCCGCCGTCCCGTTCACCGTAGCCGTTCAAGAGGTTCGCGCCGGTGAACGACGCGACGAACGGATCGCTCGGCTCCGCGACGAGCTCGCCCGGCGCGGCGATCTGCCGCAGCTCGCCCTCGACGATCACACCGACACGATCCGCGAGCGCGGCGGCGTCCTCGAAGTCGTGGGTCACGAGCAGGACGGGGATACCGAGGTCGCGCAGCAGGTCGTGGAGCTCCGAACGGACGCCGGCTTTGGTGTGCGCGTCGAGCGCGGACAGCGGCTCGTCGAGGAGCAGGATGTCGGGATCGCGGGCGAGCGCGCGGGCGAGTGCGACCCGCTGGCGCTCGCCGCCGGAAAGGTCGAGCGGCCGCGCTCGCTCCAGATGACGGATCGAGAAGCGGTCGAGGTACTCGTCGGCCCGGTGGCGCCGCGCGTATTCGATGTTCTGACGAACGGACAGATGCGGGAAGAGCGCGTAGTCCTGAAAGACGAGTCCCACACGCCGCCGATCCGGGGCGACCGAGATGCCCTTCGACGCGTCGAACCAGACCTCGCCGCCGGACGTGATGCGGCCCGACGCCGGCCGGACCAGTCCCGCGATCGCTCGGAGCACAGTCGTCTTCCCGGCCCCGGAGGGGCCGACCAGCGCAATCGCGCCGTCGACGTCGAGAGTCAGCCGGAGGCTGAAGGTCCGAAGAGGTACAACGACCTCTTCGAGGGCGAGCGCTGCCATGTCAGTCCAATCCTGAGTCCGAGGAGGAGAACGACGCTGACGAGGACGAGGAAGCCGGACATCGCGAGCGTCGCATCGAAGTTGCGGTCGAACTCGGCGTAGATCGCCAGCGGCAGCGTCTGCGTGACCCGCTGCAGGCTGCCGGCGAACATGATCGTCGCGCCGAACTCCCCGAGCCCGCGCGCGAACGAGAGCGCAAGGCCGGCGACCAGGCCGCCTCGCGCGAGCGGGAGGACGACACGGAAGAACGTCCGCGCCGGGCCGGCGCCGAGCGTCCTGGATGCCGCCGTCAGGTTCGGATCGGTCGCCTCGAACACTGCGATGGCCTGCCGGATGTAGAGCGGGCTCGCGACGTACGCAACCGCAATGGTCACGGCCGTCTGAGTGAAGGGAAGAGTGATTCCGAGCGCGTCGAACGTCGAGCCGAGCAGGCCGAGGCGGCCGAAGGCGGCGAGCAAGCCGATGCCGGCGACCGCCGGCGGCAGGACGAGCGGGAGCTCCACGAGCGTGACCGCCACGGCTTGCCCGGGAAAGCGTCGCGTCGCCAGGAGAAAGGCGGTCGGCGTGCCGAAGAGCACGATCAGCGCCTGCGCGATCAGGCTCGTCTTGAGGCTGACGACGAACGCATCGCGGACGACGGGATTCGAGAGCTGGTCGAAGAGGTGGGCCGGCGTCGTGTGCGCGAAGATCGCGACGATCGGGAGCGCGAGGAACGCGAGCGTCACGATCGCGACCGCCGTGATCAGGCCCGCAAGGAACGCCCGCGTCATCCCGTCTACTTCTTCTTGACGCGCGGCAGGAACCCGTACCGGAGCATCTTCGCCTGTCCCGCCTTGCTCAGCACTCTCTTGACGAATGCCTGGGCGTCGGTCTTGTCGCCGCTCCTCGAGACGACGCAGATCCCGTATTGCACCTTCGGTTGCGCCCATGCCGGCACCTTGATCACCGTCACCTTCCCCGAGACCGTCTTGGCGTCGGTCGAATAGACGAACCCCGCATCGGCCTCGCCGAGAGCGACCTTCGCCAGCACCTCGCGCACATCGGTCTCGCGACTGACGACGTTCTTGAGCACCGGGCCGGACAGGTTCATGTTCTCGAGCACCTGGAGCGTGTAGCTCCCCACCGGAACGCCCGGCCCCGCGACGACCAGCTTCACGCCCGACCGGGTCAGGTTGTAGATGCTGCGGATCCTGGCCGGGTTTGCCTTCGGCACGACCACGACGAGCGCGTTGCGCGTGAAGACCACCGGCTTCGAGCACAGCCCTTTCGCGAACAGCTGCTTCGGGAGGGTGGTGTTCGCCGACGCGAACACGTCGGCAGGCGCTCCCTGGGTGATCTGAGCGGCCAGTGTGTTCGAGCCGCCGAACTGGTACTTCTGCCGCGAGTCGATCTTGGGAAAGACATCCGTGAGCGACGCCGCCGCGTAGACCGTGATCTGCGCGTTCGGCCTGGCGGATGCCTGACCGGCGACCAGGCTCAGCGCGACGACGACGGCAACGACAACAGCGCGACGCACGTCTCAGCTCTGAATGATCACGTTGGTGGACTTGACGATCGCGGTCGCCGCCATGCCCTTCTTGAGCCCCAGCTCGTCGACGGCGTCACGCGTCACGATCGAGACGAGCCGGACCGGCTCGCTGACGACCATCTCGACCTGCGCCATCAACCCGTCGGTCTTCACGTCGGTCACGATCGCGTGGAAGCGGTTGCGTGCGCTGATGTGCGCTCCCTCGCCGTCGCCGCGCAGCCGGTCGATCTCGGACGCTCGAACGACGCGCCGGTTGCGCGCGTCGCGCTCGACGGTGATGCGGCCCGCCTTGTCCCAGCGCCGCAACGTGTCGAGGCTGATCCCGAGTGCCGCCGCGGCTTCGCTTGCGCTGTAGACCTGCTTCGGCATCCGTCAGCTCTCGAACCGGCCGAGCGCGGCCGAGGCTTCGTCGATCTGCAGGGCCGGCGCGAACGCGCGCCCGATCACCGCATGACCACGCAAGGCGGCTAGTGCGGCTGCGTGCTGGGCCTCGTTGGCGGCGATCTGACCGAGCGGCAGCCGCGACTCTGCCGCCTCGACGTTCTGGATCGCGCCGACATATGCGCCGAGGACGAGCAGCTCGATCTCGGCGGCGAGCTTCAGGATCGACGGCTGAGACGCAAAGCTGCCCTCCGGGTACGAGAAGTCGATGTCACGGGCCGTCGCCGCCGGCTGACCCGCAGCCGTGAGCAGCCGAGCGAGCCGCGCGTAGTGCGCCCTCTCGTCCGCGGCCATCTTCTTGATCACGGCCTTCGAACGGCGACTCAGCTTCGCGCTCCCGAGCGCCCTCGCGTGGACGTCTGCCGCCAGGAGCTCGGCCGCGACGAGAAGGCGCAGGTACGCGAGATCGTTGTCACTCGGAGCTGCGGCGTCGGCGCGGCTCGGCAGCACGGCGAGCAGCGAGCTCGGGAGCGCGACCGTCCCTCCGGCGAGCGCGGCGCGGCGTAGGAGCTGATCCCGGCTCAGACCATTGCCTGTGTATTGCCCAGGCATTCCTCGACACATACGCGCTGAGGATACACATCTCGTCCACGCTGCGCCTAGGCGTTGCCTGGCTGCTTCAGCTCGACCATGAAGACGCGCAGCTCGTGGGCGCCGACGTTCTCGATCGAGTGCGGCGGCAGCGGCTCCGACCACAGGGTTTCGCCCTCGCCGGGTTGTTGCCCGCCTGCTCGGGTGTCGAAGATTGTCGCGCCGTGACCATCGCGTCGCACGAAGTCGGTGGTGCCCAGCACGTGCTGCACGCTGGGCCAGCGGTGCGTGTGCACCGCCGTCTGCGCGCCGGCCGGGATGCGCGTCTCGAGGACACGCACGAACTCGTTCTCGAACAGCGCACGATGGTGGTCGGGCGCCGCGACGAGCGCGTCGAGCTCATCGGGCCACAGCCAGTCGGTCACGGGCTGACGGGCGCGATGCCCCACGCGCTCGTGCATGACGCGCCCGGTTCGAGCCGCACCACCGCTTCGCCCGAGCGAAACGCGTTCGGCGGGCACGTCATCGGCTCGACGGCGAGGCTGCGGCGGTTCACGTCGGGCAGCGGGTCGCCGCTGAACAGCATGACGTAGCGATACGTCTCGTCCATCCACACGTCCGCGCCTGCGCCGGACGTCGCATCGCGCAGCTCGATGCGCGCGAGCCCGTCCGCGTCGCGCTCGAGCTCCGTGAACGCGTTGTCGAGCCTCGTGTCGCCGACCAGCCGAGGCGAGCGGAAGTCGTACGCCGTTCCGTCGACGACAGCATCGCCGTTCGGGATGCCTTGCTCGTCGGAGAAGATGACTCTGTCTGCCGGCGCGCGCAGGATGACCGAGTCGACGCCGGCGGTCGCCACGCTGAGGTAGGGATGGGCACCGCATCCGTACGGGCACGCCTCGGCACCGGTGTTCGCGGCGGTCGTGCGCACGGAAAGCCCACTGCTCGACAGCTCGTACTCGATGCGGAGCTCGAGCCTGAAGGGATAGCCCGGCTGTGGGTGGACGACGTGCTCCATCGCCACACGATCGCCCCTGCGCTCCCCGACCTTCCAGGCGGACCAGCGGACGAGGCCGTGGATCGCGTTCCCTTGCGCGGGCTCCGACAGCGCGAACTGGTGACGCCGTCCGTCGAACTCGTAGCTGCCGCCCCGCAGTCTGTTCGGCCACGGGATCAAGACCTGGCCGCGGCCCGACGTGCACATCTCGCCCGCGCCGTAGCCGTCCAGCAGCGCGCGGCCGTCGACGGCGTACGAGCGGATGCCGCCGCCGACCTCGACCACGACCACGCGCTGCCCGCCGGCGACCAGCTCGATCTGCTCACCGGAGGGCGCTCTCAAGGCGATGTCGTCGCTTCGGTCTCTCGCAGATACTGGTGCACGAATGCGATCGCCAGGCTGCCCTCTCCCACGGCCGACGCAACTCGCTTGACGGGGCCGGATCGAACGTCGCCGCACGCGAAGATCCCGGGCACGCTCGTCTCGAGCAGGTAACGATCGCGGTCGAGACGCCACTCGCTGTCGCCGTCGACGTCCGGCCCCGTCAACACGTAACCGCGGGAGTCGAGCGCGATCTCCGCCGGCAGCCAACCGGTCTCGGCGTCCGCGCCGATGAACAGAAACAATCCGCCTGATTCGAGCTGCGTCGTCTCGTTCGTGTCCGAGTTCCGCACCTCGATCGCCTCGAGCGAATTCGTGCCGAGCGCCCGCACGACCTCCGTTCGGTACAGGGCGTGGAAGTTGGGTCGCCGACCGAGCTGGTCGATCAGGTAGCGGGACATCCCGCTCCCTTCCGTCTTGGCGAGCGTGGCTCCGCGACACAAGAGCGTCACGCTGCGAGCATGGTTCGCGAAGAACATCGCGGCCTGCCCGGCGGAGTTCCCGGCGCCGACGACGTGGATGTCGAGCCCGTGCGTGTTGGACGCCTCGCTGCGGGCGGCTCCGTAGTACACCCCTTTGCCGAGCAGGCGGTCGAAGCCCTCGACCGTCAGGCGGCGCCACGAGACGCCGCAGGCGAGGATGATCGTCCTGGCGCGCAAGACATCGCCGCCGTCCAGATGCAACTGACGCTTCGAGGCGTCGATGCGTGTGATCTGGCGAGTGACGAGGATCTCCGCGCCGAGGCGGCGAGCCTGCTGGAGCGCGCGGCTTGCGAGCTCGTCGCCGGACACGCCCGACGGGAAACCCAGGTAGTTCTCGATTCTGGACGACGTTCCGGCCTGCCCGCCGGGGGCTTCCCGCTCGACGACGATCGTCCTCAGCCCCTCGGAGGCGCCGTACACCGCGGCTGCGAGCCCGGCCGGGCCCGCCCCGACGATGACGGTGTCGTATTCCGCTGCGACAGGCTCTGTCTCCAGACCGAGCAGCTCGGCGACGCGCCGCAGCTGCGGCTTCACGACGGTCTTCCCGTTGATGACTTGAATCGCCGGCAGATCGTCTTCCGCAAGCGGGGATCCACCCCACCGCTCGGCAACGTCCGGCTCGTTCGGCTTCAGCCATTCGAACGAGATCTGGTTGCGGTGGAGAAAGCGCCGCAGCTCGGTGCACGCCGGATCCAGGTGGTGGCCGAGCACAATGGCGCGCGGCGGCGGTGGCTCCGCCGCGATCCCTTGCAGGCCGCGCGGCCCCGTCATGCGGTGACTCGCCAGGCGCCCAACCTCTTTCGCCACCTCCGGCGCGAGCGCAGCGACGGAGTGGTAGTCGTGCGGGTCGAGCCGCATCACGCGCGATGCCTCGGCAGCTCGGAAGCCGACGGGGAAGACGGTGCCGAGCGTGATCGGCACCTCCCCGAAGATGTCCCCCGGATGACGCTCCCCGACGATCCTGTCGATCCCGTCGACGACCTTGACCGCTTCGACCCGCCCGTCGAGCAGCGCGAAGAGCGCACCCTCGTCGCCCTCGAGCACCGCGTACTCGCCGGCGCCGAGGCTGATGTCGGCCGCGGCCCGTGACAGCCGCTCGCACGCGCTCCCCTGCAGCCCCGAGAAGACGCGAACCTTCCGAATATCTTCTGCGGTCACCATGAAGAGGACGCCCCGCCGGACGGCCTAGATCGTCTCAGATCCCCGGCGCGGGCCAAAGGGCTCGCGCCGGGTGACGTGGCGGCGCTACTCGACGCGCGCGGTGCGCGCGCCACGGCCTTCGATCGCCTCGGGGAGCGCTGATTCGGGCAGCCCGACGACCTCGGCCACGGGCCGCAGCTCGCGCTCGAACTGCGCGCTCACGGGGACCTCCCCGACACGATCCGCCTGTGCCTCGTCCTTCACTCGCAGCAACCGCACCGTGATTCGGCCGAGCGTCTCCTTCGTCACCGCGTCGGCAGGTAGGCGCGCCATGAACTCGTACGTGTCACGCCCCGTGATGTAGTGCCCGCGCTGGTCCGGCGGCCCTTCGAGGTTCGGGAACGACCTCTGGACGCCGAGATCGGGCAACGCGCCGGCATGAAGAAGCTGCCCGTCGAGCGTGACCTCGTAGGCGTTGCTCCCGGGGAAGCCGGTCACCTGTCCGAGCGGCCCGTCGACCAGATGGCTGTCGACGATCGAGAGGCGCTCGTTCCGCACGCGGACGCGGAGCCGCACGTACTGCTCGCTCGCGCCGCCGCGGCGGCGCTTCGCGCGCTGCTCGGGGCGATCGGTCTGCTCGTCCGCCGCCCGCGGCGGTCGCTCGGGCCGCTCGAACTTCGCTTTCGCCCGCTCGCGGTTGGGACGGGGCTTGTCCGTCTTGCGCTGCCCCTCGTACGTCGGGATCTCGACGTCCCGTTTTCGCGTTGCCTCGGGCTTCGTCGGCCGGCGCTCGTCCGGCTGAATCGTCACGCGCTTGCTCTTCCTCATGTTGCCGACCCCCTCACCAGTTACGCCCGTAGCGGTAGTCGCGAATCCAGCGATAGTAGATCCGGTCGAGCGAGTAGCCCCGCCGGCCGTTGATGACACCGAACCAGTTGGTGTTGTGCACGTAGAGCTGCGGCTCGCCCGTCCTGCCGCTGAAACGCGCGACCTCGAAGCGATCGCTCGGACCGAGGTTCCACTCGCCGACCCAGTCGCCCATGAAACTCGCGCTCAACGCGGTCCCTGACGAGATCATCCGGCCGATGTACTCCGTCGACCAGTCCTCATAGTTCCAGGCCCAGAGATCGCAGCGACCGTTACCGTCGAGATCGGCGGCGAAGAACCGGTCGTGCCGCGCCATCCCACCCCACCCGGGCACGTCGCCGTCGTAGCGGTTGACGTAGGCGAGGCCGTTCCCGCTCGCGCGGAACATACCGAGATACGGCATCGACCAGTCGTCGCCGTTGAAGATGAAGACGTCACAGCGGCCGTCTCCGTTGAAGTCGCCGAGGACGAGCTTGTCGTTGCGGGCGAGCCCACCCCAGCCGGGGATGTCGCCGTCGTACCGCGCCGTCATCGACAACCCTGACGTCTGCGCTCTGAAGAGCCCGACGTACGCCATCGACCAGTCCCGACCGTTAAAGAGCACGACGTCATCGCGACCATCACCGTTCAGGTCTCCGACGAAGACCTCGTCGTGGCGTGCCAGGCCGCCCCACCCGGGAATGTCTCCGTCATAGCGGTTCGTCAGATAGAAGCCGCTGCCCGTGCTGCGAAGCAGCCCGACGTAGGTCATCGACCAGTCGTCGCCGTTGAAGACGACGAGGTCGTCGCGTCCGTCGCCGTTCAGATCTGCGCGGTAGAAACGATCGTTGCGCGCGAAGCCGCCCCAGCCTGGGATGTCGCCGTCGTAGCGCGCGATCAGCCGCAGCCCGCCCGCACCGTCCGAGACGAGCAGGCCGAGATACGGGATCGCCCAGTCGACGCCGTTGAAGATGACGACCTCGTCCGCGCCGTCACCGTTGAAGTCCCCGACGACGATCTGGTCGTTCGCCTGGAACTGCCAGGAACCGGGGACGCGCTCGACGCCGCTGAAGCTGTGCACGAAGCCGGGCCCGCTGCGGCGGAAGAGCTGGATCGACGTCCCGTGGTGAAGCAGGACGTCGCTGCCGGAGCCGCCGAAGAAGCGTCCGGCGTAGGCATTGCGGAAGTGATGCCCGGTCTCGCTGTCGCGGTTGGTCTTGATCGACGTGTAGCAAACGGGGCAGTACTCGGGGGTGTTGCCCTTCATGCGGCAGTTCTCGACCGGCCGGTAGATGCCGGTGTTCAGCGTTCCTCCGCCTTCGAACAGCCCGACGTCGAAGTTGCTGCTCCACGTCGTGGGCCGCGTGCCCTGGTTGTAGTCCGCGCCTGCTCCGACCCCCGTCGGCAGCGGTGTCGTCGGATCGATGAACTGCTTCCACTTCGTCGTCGCGCGGTCGGTGATCGTCGTCAGGTTGATCCACCCTTGCTCGCCGCCGCTGTACGCGCCCGTCACCGAGTACTCGTCGGAAAAGCCGCCGATGCCGTGGCCGAACTCGTGCGCGATCACGGTCCAATCCACGCCCATCGGGACGTGCGCGCGGCCGCCGCCGCCGCAACCGCCGTAGTTCGGGTTGTTGAGGACGACGAGGATCTCGTTCGCGTCAGGCACCCATTTGGTGAGCGCCGCCTGCAGAAGGGTTTCCGTGTTGGGCCCGTACTCGAGCCAGCAGTGCGACCACGACCCGCTGAAGATGATCCCGAGCGCGGTGTTGCGGATCGTCTCGGAGGCGATCGTGTCGTCGCTCGGATCCACGGTTCCGTGCTCGTCGTAGGTCCGCACGCTGACGCCCGAGTCGACCGACTCCAGGTTGACCCGGTAGATGTTGAACGCCGAGGCGTCCTCGGAGTAGTAGTCGTGGCCGAACACGCCTTTGATCAGCTTGTCGTCGACCCACTGGTTGTAGGTCGGCTGATCAGCCGCGGTGAAGCCGTCGCCGAACACGGCGATGTTGCGCTTCGTCCCGGGCGGTCCCGCCTTCCGAAGGATCGTCATGCTGTCGGCCATACAACCCCTCCACTTCGTCAGGCCGCAGCACCGAACGACGAAGGTCGATCATGCGGCAGCGCGGCGGGCTTTGCAAGGGTGAAGCCGTGAACGAGCGTGCAGTGCTCATCGCCGGAGGAGGCCCGACCGGGCTGATGTTGGCGGGCGAGCTGGCACTGGCCGGCGTCGACGTGGCGATTGTCGAGCGGCGTCCGAGCCAGGACCTCGCCGGCTCGCGCGCCGGCGGCTTGCACTCGCGCACGATCGAGGTGCTCGATCAGCGCGGCATCGCCGATCGGTTCCTGTCGGAGGGGCAGGTGGCGCAGGTCGGTGGATTCGCCGGGATCCACTTGGACATCAGCGACTTTCCCACCCGGCACAACTACGGGCTCGGCCTGTGGCAGAACCACATCGAGCGCATCCTCGCCGGCTGGGTCGAGGAGCTGAGCGTACCGATCCATTACGGAACTGAGCTCACCGGCTTCGCGCAGGACGATGCCGGTGTCGACATCCGGCTGTCCGACGGCCGTTCGTTGCGGGCGGACTATCTCGTCGGGTGCGACGGTGGACGCAGCCTTGTCCGCCAGGCAGCCGGCATCGCGTTTCCGGGGTGGGAGCCGACCATGAGCGCGCTGATCGCGGAGGTCGAGCTGGCCGAGACGCCCGAGCTGGGCATCCGCCGGGACTCTCTCGGCCTCCATTCCCTCGGGAGGGTGGAGTACGAGATCCGCGACGGTGAGGTGGTTTACCCGGACCACGGCCCGGTGCGGGTCATGGTGACCGAAGCGCACGTCGGGCCGGCGACCGAGCCCACGCTGCGCGAGCTCAGCGAAGCCCTCATCACTGTCTACGGCACCGATTACGGCGTCCACAGTCCCATCTGGATCTCGAGGTTCAGCGATACGGCTCGGCAGGCCGCGAGCTACCGCGAGGGACGCATCCTGCTCGCGGGCGACGCCGCGCACGTGCATCCGCCCGACGGCGGCCAGGGCCTCAACACGGGCGTGCAGGACGTGGTGAACCTCGGCTGGAAGCTCGCCCAGGTCGTCGACCGGACGTCGCCCGAGAGCTTGCTCGACACGTACCACGACGAGCGCCACCCGGTGGCTGCGCGCGTGCTGCGCAACACGATGGCGCAAACGGCGCTTCGCCGCCCGGACGAGCGCGCCACTGCCTTGCGGGAGACGCTGTCCGAGCTCCTGAGCATGGACGAGCCGCGCAAGCGGATCGCCGGGATGCTCTCGGCACTCGACGTTCACTACGACCTCGGCGAGGGACACCCACTGCTCGGGCGCCGCATGCCTGATCTCGAACTCGTCACCGCCGACGGGCCGCTGCGTGTGTTCACCCTGTTGCACGATGCACGGCCGGCGCTCCTCAAGCTCGGCGACCCGGGCGCGCTCGACGCCGCTGCATGGGCGGATCGCGTCCGGTCGATCGACGCCGAGTACCCCGGCGCGTGGGAGCTCCCGGTCGTGGGACCGGTACCAGCCCCGGCCGCCGTTCTCATCCGACCCGACGGACACGTCGCCTGGGTCGGCGAGGGCACGGATACCGGCTTGCGCGACGCCCTGAAGACGTGGTTCGGTTCGCGATGACGATGGTCTCGACGGCGCCGTTCGGTCGGACAGGGCACGAGAGCACGCGCACGATCTTCGGCGCGGCGGCGCTCGGTTCCGTCACGCAGCACGAGGCCGACGCAGCGCTGGCGGCGCTGCTCGAGCACGGCGTCAACCACATCGACACGGCGGCGTCGTACGGCGACTCGGAGCTGCGGCTCGCGCCGTGGCTGAAGGAGCACCGCTCGGACGTCTTCCTCGCCACGAAGACCGGCAAGCGCGACTACGGCGAGGCGCGCGGGGAGATCCGACGCTCGCTCGAGCGGCTCGGCGTCGATCACGTCGACCTCCTGCAGCTTCACAACCTCGTCGACGTGATCGAATGGGAGCTCGCGCTACGCGAGGGCGGAGCACTCGAAGCCGCAGTCGAGGCACGCGAGGAAGGTCTCGTCCGCTTCATCGGTGTCACCGGCCACGGTCTGACCGTGGCGCACATGCACGCAAGGAGCCTCGAGCGGTTCGCGTTCGACTCGGTCCTGCTCCCCTACAGCTACGTGCAGATGCGCGACGAGCGGTACGCGGCCGACTTCGAGGCGCTCGCGACCGTCTGCAGCGAACGGGGCGTCGCGATGCAGACGATCAAGGCGATCAGCCTCGCTCCGTGGGACGGGCGCGAGCAAACGGCGGCCACCTGGTACGAGCCGCTCCGCGAGCAGGACGACATCGACCTCGCGGTGCACTGGGTACTGGGCCGCCCCGGCGTCTTCCTGAACACCGTCGGCGACGTGGAGCTCCTGCCGAGGGTGTTGGATGCCGCCGAGCGCTTCGCATCCCGGCCGCCCGACGCCGAGCTCGAGGGCCTGCTCGCGCGCCGTCGGCTCGTCCCGTTGTTCTCCTAGCTGCAGGCGGGTCCTCCGCTACTCTGCCGACCGTAATCTAGGGGAGGAGATTTTGATGCGGATATTCGCGAGAGCCGCGCTCGTCGCCGCCTCGTTCGTCGTGCTTCTGCTCGGTGCAAGCGGAGCGATGGCGATCACCAACGGGCAGCCGGACGGGGGCGCCCACCCGTACGTCGGCCTGATGGTGGCGCTCGACAAGGACGGGATTCCGCTCTGGCGGTGCAGCGGCTCCCAGCTCACGCCGACGGTCTACCTGACGGCGGGGCATTGCACGACGGCACCAGCTGCTCATGTCGAAGTCTGGTACAGCCAGGGACCGGTTACAACCGATCCGGACTATGCGGCAGCGGTGGCGGCAAGCCCGACCGGCGTGGTGTCGTGCAACGCCTCACCGCTCTTCGACGGCTACCCGTGCAAGGGCGACGCCGGTGGTACGCCACACCCCAACCCGGACTTCTGCAACCCGTGCGGGCCCGGGTCGAACAACTTCGCCCGGCACGACACCGGCGTGGTGAAGCTGACGTCGTCGGTAACCCTGAGCAGGTACGCGCAGCTTCCGACGGCGGGGCTCGTCGACACGCTGGCGAACAAGTCGCGGGTCGACCTCGTCGGCTACGGCGTGCAGGTCCAGGCGCAGATTCCGGGCAGCCAGCTGCCGCAGCCGCCGCCCTTCAACCGCTGGACGGGGCCGCGGCAGAGGATGTACGCGCCGGCCGAGTTCGTCTCCGGCACGTTCTCGAACAGCGCGGAGTTCCTCCGCGTGTCGTTCAACCCCGGCCAGGGCAAGGGCGGCAGCTGCTTCGGCGACTCCGGCGGCCCGAACCTCCTGGGCGGCACCGACACCGTGCTCGGCGACAACTCGTACGTGAACAACGTCAACTGCTCGGGCGTCGGCTACGCGCAGCGCGTCGATCTTCCGGACATCCTGACCTGGATCCGGAGCTACTTCTAGACACGGCGAAGCGTGCGGAGGGGGCCGACCGCCCCCTCCGCCGGCCGTCGGCGAGCGTGGCCGCGGCTTTCTACGCATCCCGCGCTGGAAGAGGCTCACCCGGCTGACCGTCCTGATGACATGGGCGGGCTCGACGCGATGGCCTCTCGCACGAGAATCGGAACGCAGATCGCGGGGTTCCGGATCGAATCCGTCCTCGGCCGTGGCGGCATGAGCGTGGTGTATGTCGCGGAGCAGGTCCGCCTGGGCCGAAGGGTCGCGCTCAAGGTGCTGACGACGGAGCTGGCGTGGGACGAGCAGTTCCGCGAGCGGTTCGTGCGTGAGTCGCAGATCGCCGCGGCGATCGAGCATCCGAACATCATTCCGATCTACGACGCCGGCGAGGACGACGGGCTGCTGTACATCGCCATGCGCTTCGTCGAAGGGCCGGATCTCAAGGAGGTGCTCAAGCGTGGCCTTCTCGGCGTCGGACGCACGATCTTCCTGGTCGAGCAGATCGCCAGCGCGCTCGACGCCGCCCATGCCCACTCGCTCGTCCACCGCGACGTCAAGCCCGGCAACATCCTCCTCGAGGAGACCACCGACCACGCCTACCTGACCGACTTCGGAGTCGCGAAGCAGACGACCGCGCGAGGCCTGACGTCGACGGGCCATTTCCTCGGAACCGTCGAATACGCCGCCCCCGAGCAGATCGAAGGAGGGCCGGTCGACGCGCGCACGGACGTCTATGCGTTGGGCTGTGTCCTGTTCGAGTGCCTGACTTCGACTCCGCCGTTCGCGCACGGAACCGAGCACGCGGTGCTGCACGCGCACCTCGTCGACCCGCCGCCGTCGGTGACGCGGGTTCGCCCCGAGTTGCCGCATGCCTTCGACGGTGTGATCGCGACGGCGCTCGCGAAGGATCCGGCCGAGCGGTTTGCCTCGTGCGGAGACCTCGTCCACGCCGCGCGAAATGCCGCGAGCGGCTCGGCGCGGCGCATCGAGAGCGCGCGCCCGCCGGCGCCGACCGTCGCTTCGACCGAACTCCCTCCAGCGGAGCCTTCCGTCGACTCCGGCTCACAAGACGAGGCAGTCGTCCCTGAGCCAGCGGCGGAGGCGCGCGGGCAGTCGTCGCATGCGTTGCAGCTGACGCCGTTGAAGCTGCTGCTCTTGATGGTGCTCCTCGTTCTCGCGGCCGCGTCGGCGTCCGGCGCGATCGTGTATCTGCTGACGCGAAACGATCAACAACCGGCCGCGCCGGCTGCGGCGGCCCGGAAACCTGTGATTCATCCGCTCTCGGCGCTCGTCCCCGCGCCGGTCTGGAAGATGTGCAAGACAGTCTCGACGCGTCCCGGCGCTGTCGAGTCGGCTGTCTGTCTGCCGCCCAAAGGCGCGACGACGTTCACTCCGGACCGGCTCGAGCTGTCGACATTTGCGAGCGGCGCGGCGGTGCAGCGCGCGTACGACGCCGAGCGCCGCCGTCACGGGGTGAAGCGCAACTTCGGACGCTGCACGGGCCTCAGCTGGGGTGGCGAAGGAACCTGGCTCCACAATCCGTCCGCGCCGGGCGCCGCGCCGAAGCCCGGCGGGTCGCGCTTCTGCTACTTCCAGGGCAACAACGTCGTCATCGTCTGGACGCACCGGAAGTTCAAGCAGTCCACGCACACGGATCTGCTCGGTGTCGCGGTCGAGGGTGGCAG
Organism: Gaiellaceae bacterium; assembly: GCA_035456125.1. Lineage (GTDB taxonomy): Bacteria > Actinomycetota > Thermoleophilia > Gaiellales > Gaiellaceae > 3-1-20CM-4-69-9. The sequence continues at coordinate 16,041 of DATIDT010000079.1, read as the reverse complement.
CGATCATCCGGGTCTCTACGGCTGGTGGCGGTTCTGGCACCACCGGATCGGCAAGGTGCTCGCCTGATGCGAGCCGCTGCGCGCGGCGCTGCCGTCGTCTCGATCGTGGACGGGGTGGACGGCGAGCGTCGCATTGCAGTCGACGGTGAGCTGACGCTCGGGCGGGCCGAGGACGCCGGCTTGGTCATCGACGATCCCGAGATCTCGCGCGTGCACGCCGTGATCGCACACACCGCCGACGGCATCGAGATCCGCGACCTGTCTTCGCTCAACGGGACGTGGGTGAACGGAGAGCGCATCAACACCCCGACTGCGCTCGCACCCGGCGACGTGGTGAAGATCGGCAAGACTCGCGTCGAGGTGCTCGTCGCGGGCGGGCCGGCGTCCGCGCCTGCCGCACGGGCATCACCGACGCCGGTCGAAGCGGAAGACGAGCTGCGCCCGGTCAGCGTCCTCTTTGCGGATGTGGTCGGGTCCACACCACTCGCAGAGCGGCTGGAGCCGGGCGAGTACGCCGCGTTGATGGGTGGGTGCGTCGACCGGATGTGCCGCGCAGTCGAGCAGTTCGGCGGTGTCATCGACGCCTACATGGGCGATGGAATCGCGGCCTTCTTCGGCTTTCCCGCCGCGACCGAGGACGACGCCGATCGCGCGGCCAGCGCAGCGCTCGGCGTGCTGGACGCGATCGAGAAGTACGCGGACGAGATCCGCGAGACATCGAAGTTGGCAGAGCTCAGGGTCCGGGTGGGAGTCAACAGCGGCCAGGTCGCGATCGGCGTCGTCGGTGTCGCCGAACGCCACCCCGTGGCGCTGGGCGACACGATGAACGTCGCTGCGCGCCTCCAGGGCACGGCGGAGGCCGGGACGATCGTGATCGGCGGCGCGACAGCCCGCAAGCTCGGAGGCCGCTTCCTGCTTGCGCCGCTCGGGCGAATCAGCGTGCGGGGAAGAGAGATGCCGGTCGAGGCGTGGCGACTGCTGGGCGCACGCCATGCGCGGTCGAAGAGCGACCACCTCGGGCTGATCGGCAGAAGGCACGAACAAGCCCTGCTGCTGTCCGCGGCCGAAGCGCTGCGCAGCGGTGACGGCCAAATGCTCCTCCTCAGCGGTGAGGCCGGCATCGGAAAGACACGTCTGCTCGAGTGGCTTCGCGAACAGCTCGGCAGCGGCGTCACCTGGCTCGAAGGGCGGTGTGCCTCCTACGGCGCGGAGCCCCTCTACCACCCGCTGGCGGAGGCGCTTCGTGGATGGGTCGGCGCAGACGAGCTCGGTGGCCGTTCGGCGACGCTCGAACGCCTCGGCCTCGAGCCCGAAGCGCTGCCGTACCTGGCGACGCTGCTCTCGCCTGACGGCGCCTCGAACGGCGCATCGGAACAGTTCGACGCCGAGCTGGCCCGGGCGTACGCGACCTGGATCGCCGGCATCTGCCGCGGCGGAAGGCCGGCGGTGCTTGCCGTCCACGACACTCACTGGGCAGACCACGGAACGCTCGCTGTGCTCGAACGGCTGGTCGGATTGCTCGACGAGAGCCCACTCATGCTGGCGGCAACCAGCCGCGCAACACCCGAGGCGCGGGATCGCGAGTTCCGGGAGCGTGTGCGGCGCAAGCGGCCCGACCGCGCTTTCGAGCTGACGCTCGGGCCCCTCAGCAACGCCGAGTCGGGCGAGTTGTTGACACAGCTCACACCCGGAGAGCTTTCACCGGATGCAGAGCGCGAGGTGATCGCGCTGGCGGAGGGCAATCCGCTGTACCTCGAGCACCTCTTGCGGTCGCTGCTCGACAGTGGCGGCCTGGCTCCCCGCCGCACCTGGGCTCTGACGGTCTCCGCTGCACAGCTCCCGACCGGCCTCGAAAGTCTGTTGATGGCCCGCATCGCGGCGCTTCCGCGTGACGCGAGGCGCGTCGCTCAGATCGGAGCCATCCTCGGCCGCACGTTCGCGACCACAGCGCTGGGCCAGGTTTCCGGGGTCGCAGACGTCGAGCGAAGTCTCGTGCAGCTCGTGCGCGCGAACATCATCAGTGAGAGCCCGCACGCGCCGCAGCGCGAGTACTCGTTCACGCACGGCCTCCTGCAGGAAGCGGCGCTGTCGACCTTGACGCGCGCGCGTCGACGCGAGCTCTACCGCCGAGTGGCCGCGGCGTACGAGGAGGCGTTCAGCGACTCGATCGACGAGCACCTCGAGCAGCTTGCGTTCTACCGGGCGCGAGGCGGCGATCTCGAGCGCGCGCTCGAGTACCTGGAACGCGCGGCCAATCAGGCAGCATCAGTTCACGCCCGCACGCAGGCGGCACGGCTCTGGTCGCAGGCCGCGACCCTCGTGCAGAGGATGGACGATCCCGGGGCTCGGGACCGCATCGAACGCGGGCTCCTGGAGCTCAGGGAGTAACCGAAGCGGGCGGTTCCGGCCACCGATAGACACAGCGGGCGGCCGGCGGCACGTCCGCGACAACCGACGGCAGCTCCCAGACGAGGTCCTGCCACCGGCTCACCTCGACCACATGCCGCTTCGCGAGCTTGAGCGCTTTCGCGTGAGCGGCCTCGCCCTCGAACACGAGGAAGACGCGATCGTCGGTGAGATACGCGGCGTGCCCCGAGAGGCCGGCTTCCGCCGGATCGAATGGCGGCCCCTGCGAGAGGAGGTCTTCCGCGGCCCGTGCGGCGCCCGGCTTCAACCGTGTCGTCACCACATACCGCTCCATGTGCTCCGGACTCTAGGGGCGCACGTTGTCAGTGTGCGATTGGAGTGAGACACTCACCGCGTGCCTGGGAACGGTCGCACGATCGTCTTCCTATCCGACTTCGGCTACAGGAACGAGTGGGTGGGCATCTGTCACGCGGTGATGAACCGCATCGCTCCGGAGAGCCCGATCATCGACCTCTCGCACGGCGTGCCCCCGCTCGACGTCCGCAACGGAGCGCTCCTGCTCGTGGACTCACTCCCGTATCTCACTCCTGACGCAGTCGTCCTCGCGGTCGTCGACCCGAGTGTCGGCCGCGACCGCGACGTAGCGCTCGAGTCGGTGGGCGGGCACCTCGTCGTCGGGCCGGACAACGGGCTGCTCGCCCCGGCTGCGGCGGCGCTTGGCGGAGTGGCGCGGGCCGTCGAGATCAAGTCGCGTGACGTCGTGCTGCTGCCGATCTCGCCCTCGTTCCACGCGCGCGACGTGCTCGCGCCGGCGGCCGCGCACCTCGCCGCGGGCGTCGCCCTCGAAACGCTCGGCCCCGCGGTCGATCCGACGACGCTCGTCGAGATGACGATCCCGGAGCCGAGGGTCGAGCGGGAAAAGATCGAGTGCGAGGTGCTCGACCTGAACCGCTTCGGGAACGTTCTCCTGAACGTCCGGGCCTCGCACGTCGCCAACGCGGGCCTCGACCAGGCTGCGACCGTCCAGATCGACGCGACGTCGGGCTCGGCCCGCGCGCAGTGGGGCTCGACCTACGCCGACGTCGAGCCCGGAGGATGGGGGCTCATCGTCGACCCACGCGGCTGGGTGCTCGTCATCCGCGAGAACCCGGGGAACGCCGCCGACGGCCTCGGCGGCGTCGGTCCGGGCGATCCCATCTGGCTGACGGCGCCACGGAACTGAGCCCGGTTGCGGCCGCGCGCTCCCTGACCACCAGGAACTGTGCGGCGAGGGTCATCGCAAGCATGAGCGGGATCGACGTCGGCGACGCGGCCACGCGCGCACCGACGGCGGCGGCGACTGCGATCAGCGTGATGCGCGTGAGGACGAGCCCTCCCCAGCCGATGACGATCGTTCTCCATGACGCCCGCTCCCAGAGCTCTTCGCCGCGAAGGAACAGCTCGACCGTCCGCCCGCGGATCACCCCGAAGACGATCGAGGCCAGTGCGCTCAGAAGCAACAACGCGGCTGATGCCGTCGTCAGCGTTTCGTGCTCTGACGTCTGCGTGAGCAGAGCGACCCCGTAGATGCCGAGAGCGAGCGGGAGCAACAACGACCGCTCGCGGAAGCGATCACTCCTCCGCTGGCGCACGATGAAGAACGCCACAACCGCGAGCCCGCCGAGGACGTAGATCGCTTCTTTCACCCTCGATCGAGCCTGAGACTACCGCCACGCGCCGTTTCGCGGCGCGCTTGCCCACTGGTTCAGCCAAGCAACGGAAGCGACCGGCGGCGTTCGCCCGTCGCGGCGTAGAGCGCGTTCGCGATCGCAGGCGCGACGCAGACGATCGGCGTCTCGCCCGCGCCCGCCGGCGGCACGTCCCGCCGGTCGAGCAGCACCACTTCGATCGCGGGTACGTCGCCGAAGCGTGGCACGCGGTACTCGGAGAGCGACTGCGTCAAAAGGCGTCCGCGCGTGAAACGGACACGCTCGAACAGAGCTCCGCCGAGACCCATCACGGTCGCACCTTCGATCTGGTTCTCGAGGTTGTTGCGGTCGACGATCGCACCGCAATCGAACGCGGTGACGATCCTCGTCACACGAGTCGCTCCGTCACGGCCGACGCGCACCTCTGCGCACGTCGCGACGCGCGCCTCCTTCTCGACCCCACACGCGATCCCGAGCGTCATGCCGTTCCCGTTCCAGCCTGCGCGGTCCGCGGCGGCGCGTAGCACTTCGGCAAGCCGCTCGTCCTCGAGTTGACGCAGGCGCAGCTCGACGGGATCGGCACCGACCTGGTGCGCGAGCTCGTCAATGTGCGATTCGCGCGCGAAGTGGTTAGCGGTCGCGGCGAGCGCGCGGTAGGAGCCCTGGCGCAGCGGCGACTCCGCCGGCTGGAAGACGAGCCGTCGGTTCGGCGCGACGTACGGCGAGGCAATCCCTGCTGCACCCGAGCTCACGTTCACGAATTCCCAGGCGGTGAGCGTTCCGTCCGCCCGCGCGCCGCTGCGCACGTCGATCACGGCGGCGGGCCTGAGGTAGGCGGCGGCGAACTCCTCGGCGCGGGTCCAGTGGACTTTGACGGGCTGCCCAGTCGCCCGCGCGAGTCGTGCCGCCTCGATCGCCGCCTCGCCGCGGTGCTTGCCGCCGAAGCCTGCGCCCGCGGTCGGTGCGACCACACGCACATCCTCCTCGGCGAGCGACAGCTCCTCGGCCAGCTCGGCGCGGACGCCGAACGGCCTCTGTGTGCCCGTCGAGACGGTCAGCCGCCCGGCGTCCCACTCAGCGAGCGCAGCGCGCGTTTCGAGGGGCACGTGCGCGACGTACGCCGTCCGGTACGTCGTCTCGAGCAGAACCTCCGCCTGTGCCAACGCGAGCCGCACGTTGCCGACCTCCTCGTCGAGCGCGGTCATCCAGCCTTCGGCCTCGGCCGGGTGTGCGCGGAGGTAGACCTCGAGCTCGTCCTCGTCCGGGCCGGCCGGTGGCTGCCACTCCGGCGCGAGGGCCTCGATCGCGCGGTCGAGCGTGTCGCGGTCTGGAGCCGTCACGCCGACGAACGAATCCTCGCGGACCACGGTCGCGCCGCTGATTGCCTGCGCCGCGTCGGTGTCGAGTGATCGCGGCCGCGCGTCGGGCGACGACGGCTTGGGCGCCGAGCCGTGTACCAACCCAGGCCGCGTCAGGTCGCTCGGAAAGCGCGCCGAGCCGGTCACGATCCCGAGCCCGTTCTGTCGCCTGACGACTTCCGCCGGAGAGGCGGTCGACTGCGTCACGTCAGTCGCGGCGAGCTCGACGCGACGCTCGCCTGCGGCGAGCGGGCGGCTCGCCAGCGAGCGCCGCGCAGCCGCGGCGGCGGCGCGCAACAGCGGCCCGGCGTCGGCCATCGAGCGGCTGCCGAACGTCCCTTCGTCGTACGGGCAGAGATCGGTGTCGCCCATCACCAGCGACACCGACTCGAGCTCGACGCCGAGCTCGACGGCGACGAGCAGCGACAGCGCCGTGCTGTTCCCCTGTCCGACGTCGACTTTCCCGGTGAACGCCGTCACCGCGCCGTCGAATCCGACATGGATCCAGGCGCCGGCACTTGTCGACCACCGACCGGCGGTGGAGTCGGCCTCGGCCACAGCGACGAGCCCGTCCGGCAGCACCGCGAACCAGTCGCGCTCGCTGCTCGCGACGAGATCCCACGGCCGCGCAGGCCTCCCCAGCTCCGGCTCGCGCCGGGCGGGCGGAGCCACGACCGGCTGCGCGCCGAGCTCGGCGGCGCGCCGCACCGCCCGCAGGATCCGCGGGTACGCGCAGCAGCGGCAGACGTTGCCCTGCAGTGCCGCGGCGATCGCGTCCTCGTCCGGATCGGAGTCGGCTGCCAGCAGTGCCGTCGCCGAGACGATCATCCCCGGCGTGCAGTAGCCGCACTGGAAGGCATTCAGCTCGAGGAATGCCTGCTGCAACGGGTTGAGCGTGCCCGGCGGCGTCAGTCCTTCGAGTGTGACCACCGGCCGCGCGCCTATCTCCTCGAGCGTCGTCACGCATGAGCGCACCGGCTGACTGTCGACGAGGACTGTGCAGGCGCCGCAAGCGCCCTCGCCGCAGCCAGGCTTCGCAGCCGTCAGCCCGAGTCGCTCCCGGAGAACGCGGAGCAGCGTCCACGCAGGCCCGGCCGCCGGGTCGTACTCGACGCCGTTCACGAGGAGCGGCACGCGGCGACTGTACCGCCGCCTTAGCAATCGTCGGTCAAACCCTCGACGCGGCCGCCTTCCCCGACAACATCGGCGCCACGCGCGCCGCGACCTCCTGCCGATGCTCGTCGGTGTCGAACGCGTGCATCGGGTGACGCGGCAGCGAGTGCTCCACCAAACGGCCGCGCTGTCGGAGGTATACGACCGGGGTGACCGTCCCGCCGGCGTCGTACTCGACGGCGACCGCACACGCGTCCCCGGCCTCGTCGTCGACGAAGTGCGCGAGCGGCACGATCCCTTGGTCGCTGAAGCCGTTGCCGTCGACGCCGACCACCCGCGCGAGGTAACCCTTCTGCGTCCAGAGCTCCGGCGCGTGCGCAAGCTCGCGGACGAGATACGGAACGACTTCGTCGGCGCGCAGGGACGGCCGCTCGCGGGCGAGTCCGAAGTGCTTCTCCGCGATGTGCTGCGCGAGAACTCGGGCGTTGTAGCGGAACCCGTTCACGGATCCGGAGCTGCTCGTCGCACCGTGCTTGCGAAGACCGGGCGACGCCTGGGTCACGTTCCCGGCGAAGTAGATCCCGGGGACCGAGACGCTCTCCCAGTACGGCGTCTGCGCCGGCATTCGGTCGTCGTTGACCAGCGCTACGCCCACGCGCGGCAGGTCGCGTACCGGCGCCCGGAAGCCGGTGGCCGCGATGACCTCGTCGCTTTCGAGCTCGAGCTCGCCGTCCCATGTCGTCCCGCGTGCGCGGATGCGGTACCCGCCGGACCGGCGCTCCACGCGCTCGATCGCCGCGTCGACGACATAGCTCCCGGTGCCGCCGCGGATGTGCTCGGTATACGGCGAGAGGTACCGGATGCTGAGCGGCGAGAAGGCGAGCATCGCGGTATCGACCGGACGCGGTGAACCGAGCACGATGCGTCGCGCCCAGGGCAGAAGACCCTGGGCGAGCTCGAACCCCGAGTTCCGCTTGCCGACAATGAAGACGCTCTTGCCCTGATAACGCTGGGGTGCGCTCGCCGCCACGTAGTGCGGCGCGGCATCGAGCCCGGGAATCGGAGCGAGCCACGGCTCGGTTACGCCGATGGCAAAGACGCAGACCCGGCAGCGGTACTCGCCGTCCGACGTCTCGAGCACGAAGCCGGCATCGTCGCGTCGCGTCGACAGCCACTCGCAGTCGTAGCGCACCTGAACGCCGCCGCGCGTCGCGAACTCGACGAGCCCCGCCTCCATCTCGGGGCGGGCGGGTACGTCGAACGCGCGGTCCATGAACTCCGCGACGAGCGCTTGATGCTCGGGCTCGTCGCCGACGAGGCTGTTGTGGTCGAACCATTCGTACTCGCGCGTACGTCGTTCGAACGGCGCGTCCGGCTTCGTCCAGCTGATCAGGCGCTGATAGATCGGGAAGCGCCGGAACATCCCGCCTGGAGCAGAGTCGCGGGAGATCACCGCGCAGCGCGAAATGCCCGTGCGCGCGAGGCTGTAGGCGGTCTGGAGCCCGCCGGGGCCGCTTCCCACCACGACGACGTCGTACTCGCCCGGCGGGAAGGGGCGCTCGTCTAGCCGGTCCAAACGTTCGCGGCTCGGAGCCGCCGGGCTTCGACCTGAAGCATTCGATACATCACGCTCGGCTGCTTGAGCAGGAACGCCTTGAGCTCGTTGTCGGGGATGATCAGGCAGCGCAGGATGGACGTCGCGATCACGTCCGCGGTCGGCGCCTCCTCCGCCAGGATCGAGATCTCGCCGAAGAAGTCGCCTCGCCTCAGACGGGCACGCTCCTGACCGTCGATGACGACCTTGGCCTCGCCGTCGAGGATCACGTAGAAGCCGCCTCCGGTCACGTCCTGGCGGATGACGCGCTGGCCCTCGGCGAAGGCCTCCTCGTCGAACGAGTGCGCGAGCGCCTCGAGCTGCGGATGCGGCAGGTCGGCGAAGAGGCTGAGCCGCGCCAGCGCCTCGACGTAGCTGGCTGTCGATGGCCCCACGGCGCCGAAGCGTAGCGCGCCGACTAGTACGGTCCTTCTCCTCATGGGCCGCTTCCGTGATCGCTGGCTCACGTCTCTCGCAGGGATCGGCGCCGACCCGCACGATGACGCCGACACGCGGGCCGACAAGGCCCTGCTCGTGTTCATCTCCGTGCTGATCTTGCCGGTCGCGCTGCTTTGGGCCGCCTTCTATCTCGCGTTCGGCTCGCCCGTGGGCTGGGTGCCGCTCGGGTACTTCGCGGTGCTCCTGACCTCGATCGTCGTCTTCGCGCGCACACGGAACTTCGCCACGTTCCTGCTCGTCGGCCAGCTCGCCATCGTGCTGGCTCCCACCCTCTCGATGATCCCGCTCGGTGGCTTTCTCGGCTCCGGCGGCGTCGGTCTTTGGGGCATCCTCGCTCCGCTCGCGGCGCTCGTGTTCAGCGACGTCCGAAGTGCCGTTCGCTGGTACATCGCGTACATCGTCGTGTTCCTGGGCTCGGGCATCGCCGGAGAGCTGTGGGGCGGCGTGTCGCCTGCCGTTCCCCGGTGGTTCACGACCACGATGCTCGGGCTCAACGTGACGGTGTGCGGAACGATCGTCTTCACGCTGCTCGCCGTGTTCGCGCGCCAGCGCCGGGACGCGCTCTCGGCGCTGAGAGAGGAGCAGGCGAAAGCCGAGAACCTGCTGCTGAACATCCTGCCGCGATCGATCGCCGACCGGCTCAAAGCGGAGACGCGCACCATCGCCGACCACGTCAACTCGGCGTCGATCCTGTTCGCCGACGTCGTCGACTTCACGCCGCTCGCGGAACGCCTTCCACCGGCCGAGGTCGTCGGCGTGCTCGACCATCTCTTTAGTCACTTCGACGGGCTCGCCGAGCACTACGGAGTCGAGAAGATCAAGACGATCGGCGACTGTTACATGGTCGCCGCGGGTGTTCCCGCGCCACGCTCGGATCACGCACACGCGCTCGCCCGGATGGCGTTGGACATGCAGGCAGCGATGCGCTCGGTCGACGAGGTGGGACACCTCGGGCTCGAGCTACGCATCGGGATCAACTCGGGACCCGTCGTCGCCGGCGTGATCGGCCGCAAGCGGTTCCTCTACGACCTGTGGGGCGATGCGGTGAACACCGCAAGCCGCATGGAGTCGCACGGAACCTCGGGACGCATCCAGATCACCCGGGCAACGAAAGAACTGCTCGAGGACGAGTTCGTCTGTGACCCGCGCGGCATCATCTCGCTCAAGGGAAAGGGCGAGACGGAGGCGTGGTACCTCGTTGGTCGCCGAATGGAGCACGCAGCCGAGCCGGCGGAAACCGTTGTGACTTCGACAGCCCCAGCCTCCGAAAGGCACAGCGAGTAGGACACACGAGGGAAGCCGCCGAAGCGGCTTCCCTCGTGTGGCGGGCTCGTTGAGTTGCGGAGCTCGTCAGTGGGCTGCCATCGCCTGCGGGTTGAGCCGCAGCTTCGGCAGGAACGTCTTCGCCGCGGGGAGCACGGCGAACGCCGCGACGCTGGTGGCCAGCGCGACGAAGCCGCCGATCATGAAGGCGTGTGCGATTCCCTTTGCGGCCGCGGGGCCGACGAAGATGCCGCCGCTCGCGGCCGCCGCGATGCTGGCGTAGATCGCGATCCCGAGCGTGCCGCCGATCTCGTGGCCGGTGGCGCTGGCGCCGGAGATCATTCCGGCCTCTTCGTGGCGGGCGCCGGTGAGGACGCCGATCGCCATGACGGTGCCGGAAAGGCCGAGTCCAAAGCCGGCCAGGAGCATCCCCGGCAGCACGTCGCGCAGGTAGCTGCCATGGGCGGGGACGCGGGAGAGCAGCAGCAGCCCGACAGCGGCCAGCGCGAGCGCCGGGCCCGCCGACCAGCGGAGGCCGTGCCGGTTGAGCAGATGCCCGGCGGCGTGGGCGCCGAGACCGGCTGCGAGGGCGAGCGGAATGAACGAAAGGCCGGTCGGGAGCGGGCCGTGCCCGAGCGCGAGCTGCAGGTAGAGCGAGCAGAGCAGGAACAGCCCGAACATGAGCCCGGCGTTGACAAGGCACAGCAGCAGGCCACCGCCGACTGCCCGGTCGCGGAGCCGATCGATCCGCAGGAGCGGCTGGGCGGTGCGGCGCTCGCAGATGGCGAACGCGGCGAGACCGGCGATGCCGAGGCCGCCGACGCCCAGCGTCTCGGCCGAGATCCAGCCGGCCTTGTCGGCCTGGGTGATCGCGTAGACGATCGCGGCGAGGCTGCCGGTTGCGAGCGCGGCGCCGCGGGCATCGAGGCCGCGCCAGCGCGGCTTCTCGGTGTCGGCGGGCACGACCTTGCAGGCGCCGAGGGCGAGCGCGGCCGCGACGGGCAGGTTGACGAAGAAGATCAGGCGCCAGTCGACGAGCTCGGTCAGGACCCCGCCGAGGAGGACGCCGAGCGCGGCGCCGCCCCCGCCGACCGCACCCCAGGCGGCGAGCGCCTTCGCGCGAGCCGGCCCGTGGAAGGTGCTCGTGATGATCGAGAGCGCCGCCGGCGACAGCATCGCGGCGCCGAGGCCCTGTCCCGCGCGGGCGGCGAAGAGCGCGGCCGCCGACCCGGCCATCGCCGAGGCGAACGACGAGACCGTGAAGATCCCGAGCCCGCTGAGGAACATGCGGCGGCGGCCGAGCAGGTCGGCGGCGCGCCCGCCGAGCAGGAGCAGGCTGCCGAAGACGAGCGAATAGGCCGTGATCGTCCAGCTGATCGTCGCGCCGCTGATGTGGAGGTCGCGGGCGAGGCTCGGCATGGCGATGTTCACGGCGGTGATGTCGAGGATCACCATCAGCTGCGCGACCAGCAGCACTGGAAGCAGCCGCTTGGCGGGTGTCTGCGGGGTGGTGTGGCGGTGCATCGTCGTCTCCTTCTCGCGGATTGACTGCATGACGAGAAGATCGCGCCGAAGGGGGTGCGGCCGCGACGGGGCGCCCCCGTAGGAAAAACCGCAGATTTTGGCGGCGAACGGGCCGCGGTACGGTGAACACGTGACTTCTCGGCCTGAATCCCTCCCGCAGGGGACGGTCACGTTCCTGTTCACGGACATCGAGGGGTCGACGCGGCTCCTCGACTCGCTGGGCCGTGACCGCTACGGCGAGCTACTGGAGACGCACCGGCAGCTCCTCCGCAGCGCGATCGCCGCTGACGGTGGTGTGGAGGTCGATACCGAGGGAGACTCGGTCTTCGCGGTCTTTCCGAGCGCCGGGAGCGCGCTCCACGCGGCCGTCGAAGCGCAGCATGCCTTCGCCACGCGGGGCTGGCCCGGTGACGCGGAGCTGCGGGTGCGAATGGGGTTACATACGGGCGAGGCGTCGGTGGCGGAGCAGTCGTACGTCGGGATCGCCGTCCACCGCGCGCGCCGCGTCTGCGATGCCGCCCACGGCGGCCAGGTCCTGCTTTCGAGCGCCACGCGCACCGTTATCGGCACCGAGCTCGCCGCGGGGGTTCGACTCAGCGACCTCGGAGAGGTACGTCTGGCCGGTTTCGACGAGCCTGAGCGGCTCTTCCAGGTCGTGGCGGAGGGGCTGGGGACGGCCTTTCCCGAGCCGCGTGCGCCCCGGCCCTGGCGGGATGAGCAGCCGGCGCTGCTCGAACGTGCCGAAGAGCTGGCCATGGTCGACGCGGCGGTCGCAAGCGCGCAGAGCGGGGCCGGGAGGCTGGTCGTGATCGAGGGGTCGGCGGGGATCGGGAAGACGTCCCTGCTCGCCGAAGGCCGGGCCCGCGCCGCCGCCTCCGGCTTGACCGTCCTCTATGCCCGCGCAAGCGAGCTCGAGGCGGCCTTCTCGTTCGGCATCGTCCGGCAGCTGTTCGAGCCGGCAGTCGCAACCGCCGGCGAAGAAGAACGGTCGCGGGTGCTTGCAGGCGCCGCGACGCAGGCCGCCCGCTTGTTCACGCCCGACGACGGCGGTGAACGCAGCGAGGAGGATGTGTATGCCCTTCTGCACGGGCTCTACTGGCTCACGGTCAACTTGGCCGAGTCGCGGCCGCTCGCCCTGGCGATCGACGATCTCCAGTGGTCGGACGCGCCGTCGCTGCGATGGCTCGCGTACCTGGCGCGCCGGCTCGAGGGCGTCCCCGTCTGCCTGCTCGCGACGTTCCGGCCGGTCGAGGACGAGCATCCGCTGCTCACGGAGCTCCTGGCGGACACAGCGACCGCGATCGTTCGTCCGAACGCGCTGAGCGCTCCCTCGGTCGCCGACCTCGTCCAGCAAGAGCTCGGCGCTGACGCCGAGGACGCGTTCTGCCTTGCCTGCCATCACGCGACAGGCGGAAACCCGCTGCTGCTGCTCGAGCTGCTGCGGACACTCACCGGCGAGGACGTGCCCCCGGTCGCAGCGTCGGTGCCCGTCGTCGAGCGGCTCGCGCCCGACGCGGTGACCCGCTCCGTGCGCCTTCGGCTCGGGCGTCTACCGGCGGAAGCAACGCGGCTTGCCCGTGCCGTCGCCGTCCTCGGCGACCGGGCCGAGCGGGAGCAGGCGGCATCGCTGGCAGGGCTCGAGCGGCGGCAGGTGGCGCCGGCGGCGGCTGCGCTTGCCCGGGTGGATCTCCTACGGCCGGAGCCGCCGTTCTCATTCGTGCACCCACTCGTCAGGAACGCGGTCTACGAGGCCATCTCGAGCGAGGAGCGCGAGGCCGAGCACGCCCACGCGGCCGAGCTCCTGTCCGAGCTGGGGGCGGCACCGGAGCCGATCGCAGCGCAGCTCCTGCTCGCACCGCCGGAGAGCGTTCCTCGGGCGGTCAAGGTGCTCAGGGAGGCGGCACGCCGTGCGGCCGCCGAGGCGGGTCTCGACAGCGCGGCCCGATACCTGACGCGGGCGCTCGACGAGCCCGTCGCCGAGGAGGAACGGGGCGAGCTGCTGCTCGAGCTCGCTGCCGTCGAGGCGAACCTCGGCGTGCCGGCTCTCATCACCCATCTTCGCGATGCCGGCGCCCTCTTGCGCGCACCCGAGCGACGAGCCGAGGCGGCGCTGGCGCTTGGGCATGCGCTGTATTGGGCCGGCGAGGAGGAGCACGGGGTCGAGGTACTGGAGCGCGCGCTCGCGGAACGCCCGGAGCTCGACGTCGAACTGCGACACCGCTTGGAGGCGGAGCTGATCGTCAACGCGACGCGGCTCTCGTCGCAGTACGAGCGCGCCCGGGAACGGCTGGCGCGCATCGAGGTGTCGCTCGACGAGGGCCCGGGCGCGAGGTTGCTGCTCCTCGCCCAGGCATACCACGAGGCCGTGTGCGGCGGCGACGCCGAACGCGCCGCGGCGACCGCGCTCGCGGCGCTCACGGCCATGTCCGACGAGGAGCGCGCGCGCAACTACACCGCGGGCGCATACACGCTGCTTTACGCCGACCGCCTCGACGAGGGCATTCGCCTCCTCGACACGATTCTCGGAGATGTCCGCAGGCGTGGTGCCGTCTTCCACTTCTCGAGCGTCTCGATGACCCGCGCGATCTTCGAATACGCGGCGGGTGCTCTGGTCGAGGCCGAGGCGGACGGGCGCGCTGCTCTCGAGGCGCTCCCGCATCGGAACGTCTGGTTCCGCGCCTCGGCGCACGGCTGGCTCGCGCAGATCCTGGTCGAGCGGGGCTCGATCGACGAGGCCGAGGAGCTGCTCGACAGGGGCGAGGTGGGTGTGGCGCCGGATGCCTTCTGGCGAACGCCGCTGGTGCGTGGCCGCGCCCTCGCCGCGGCCGCCCGCGGCGACCACCACGCCGCGCTCGCGCACGCCCTCGAGCTGGGACAGACGGCCGCCGCATTCGGTCACACGAACCCGCCCGCTTCCTATCCGGCCTGGCGGTCGCTCGCCGCGCTCGCGTATCACGCCCTGGGCGATACGCAGGCGGCGCTCGCGCTGGTGCAGGAAGAGGTCGACCTTGCCCGCAGCTGGGGAGCACCGCGCACGCTCGGCCGCTCGTTGCGGATCCTCGGTCTGATCCAAGGCGGCGACGACGGGATCGAGCGCATCCGCGAGGCAGTCGCAGTGCTCGAACCGTCGCCGGCACGGCTCGAGCATGCGTATGCGCTCGCCGACCTCGGCGCTGCCCTGCGCCGCGCCAACCACCGCGCGGAGGCGCGCGAACACCTCAGGCAAGCGCTCGAGCTCGCGCAGCAGAGCGGCGCCACCCTCCTCGCCGAACAGGCACACGAGGAGCTCATCGCGGCCGGTGCCCGCCCCCGGCGGATCGTCCAGACCGGAGCGGCCGCGCTCACCCCGAGCGAGCGCCGCATCGCCGCCATGGCGGCCGAAGGCCTCTCGAACCGCGAGATCGCACAAGCGCTGTTCGTCACGCTCAGAACAGTCGAGATGCACCTCTCGAACGCCTTCCGCAAGCTCGACGTCTCGTCGCGCACGCAACTACCGGCGGCGCTCGCGGAGAGGGAAGTGCCGGTCACCGCCGGCGCCTGAGCAAACCCTTCGGTCTTTCCTTCGGTCGCCCTACGTCGCCGCACGACGCGCTGGGGCGCATCCTCATCGCACGGCAACGAAGGAGGATTCGATGAACGAGACGGTGACCTACTTGGTTCCCGGCATCAGCAGCGGCCACTGCCGCGCCGCAATCGCCGCCGAGGTGAGTGCGGTCAGCGGAGTCGACTCGGTCGAGGTCGACCTCTACACGAAGCTTGTCCGCGTGCTCGGTTCCGCGCTCGACGATGCTGCGATCCGCAGGGCCATTTGCGAGGCGGGCTATGCCGCAGCACCATTCACTTCGACCGGAGAGGGGGTGACGCGATGAACTGGATCCGGCGCAGATGGCGCTCCATCGTCGATCGGCCGCTCGTATGACCTCGTTCATCGGTTTCGGACTCTGCTCGAGGGATAGGTCCGACGTAGGGGCACAAGCGACAGGGAGGTGGACATGACTCACGCTCAGCAGATGCTCGAGACGCATCCACGAACCGTTCAGGTAGATGCCGCCGCGCTGGTCGCGTGCATCGACGCGTGCTTCGACTGTGCGCAAAGCTGCACCGCCTGCGCAGACGGCTGCCTCGGTGAGCCGGACGTGGAGCGGCAGCTGCGCTGCATCACTTTGTGCCAGAACTGCAGCGATGTCTGCATGGCGACGGGACGGGTCCTGAGCAGGCAGACGGAGTTCGTCCCGGAGCTCGCGCACCGCATCGTCGAGGCATGCCTCGAGGCGTGCCGCACATGTGGCGAGGAGTGCGAGCGGCACGCACACCATCACGAGCACTGTCGTGTCTGTGCCGAGGCGTGCCGCCGCTGCGAGCAGGCGTGTCAGGACGTCCTGAGCGTGCTCGCGACGTAGGACTGGCTGTTGGCTTCACTGCGAAAGAGGGGCGCCGCTCTCGCGGCGCCCCGTGTGTCACGACGAGCGGTAGGCAGGGCGCGAGCGGTTGTCGTCGATCGTTCTCTGCAGGCGAGCAAGAGAGCAACGACGGATGCTCGTAGGGCAAGCGGCGCGCTCGTCCACGCCGTCTCCGATCTCGTCAACAAGGCGGTCGATCAAGTCCTGCTCGGCGACGCCCGGGTTGCCTCGGCCGCCGAAGCGAGACAGCTGCTGACGCGAGACGAGCAGGCGGA
>DATIDT010000078.1:0-33754 GCA_035456125.1 Gaiellaceae bacterium | reverse complement strand
GTCACCGCAGGGCGCCAAACAGGCGTGAGTCAGCCGCGTCCCGGTTTCGACGAGCCTGGCACGGGGCGGGCCGGGCAGGGATCTGCGACCCGACCGCTGTCTGGCACCGTCGCGCTCGCGCTAGTTTCGGGGAGGTGCAGATCGCCGTTGCGCTCGTCGTCACGCTCATTTCGTCGTGCGCGCTGAACGTCGGCTATCTGATCGAGCACAGCGTCGCATCGCGGTTGCCGCCGCTCTCGCCGCGGCGCCCGCTGCATTCGACGCGGCTCCTGATCGGTCAGCGCCGGTGGCTGCTCGGCTTCGGCATCGAGGCGAGCGGCTGGCTGCTCTACGTACTCGCGTTGGCGCTTGCACCGCTCGCTCTTGTCCAAGCGACTGCTGCCGGTGGCGTCGGGATCCTCGCCGCCATGGTCGCGCGCTACCGAAAGGTTCCGCTCACGCGCCTGGAGCGTGTCGGAGTCGCGTTGTCGGTCGCCGGGCTCGTCCTGCTCGGGATCTCGCTCGCAGGAGCTCACGGCGAGGGCAGCAACGGCTCGTACCTGGCGGTCGGAGTCTGGCTCGGCGCCTCCGTCGCCGGCGGTCTTGCCGTCACCCGTCTGCTTCCCCCGCTCATCGGCAGTGGCCCCGCCTACGGCATCGCGACCGGCGTTCTGTTCGCGGCCGGCGACGTCTCCACGAAGGCGGCCGTCGGCGGGGGAGGGCGGCTCGCGTTCGTGGTCACGCTGATCGGCTGCTACGCGCTCGGGACGATGCTGCTGCAAACCGGGTTCCAGCACGGCGACCCGCTGACGACAGCGGGCATTGCCACCTTGTTCACCAACGCGCTCCCGATCATTGCGGGCGAGACGATCCTCGCGGAGCCGAGACCTGCGGGCTGGCTCGGCGTCGTGCGCGTACTCTCGTTCGGGCTCGTCGTCGCCGGCGCCGTCGCGCTGTCGCGTCACCAGCACGGCGCCGCAGCCGCTTTGCCAGACGGGCAGACGCGGCCGCCGGTCGCGGCCGGGAGCGCTCGGCGACCCGCGCGCCGGTGACGCGCAGAGCAGGTTGTCGGTTCGGTTGCCACGACGGCGGGAACTGCCTGTCCGTGTCGTATCTCTTGCTGCCGGCGAGCTTCGCGATCCTGCTCGCGGGCGCACTCCTGTTCACGAACGCGATCGAATGGTTCGGGAGCCTCGTGCGCCTCGGCCAAGGGGCTGTCGGAAGCTTGCTCGCCGCAGTGGCGACGGCGCTTCCGGAATCGCTGATCCCGGTCGTCGCCATCGCCGGAGGAAAGCCGGGGTCGGAGGACGTGGCCGTCGGCGCGATCATCGGTGCTCCGTTGCTGCTCGCGACGATCGCGATGGCGTTGATCGGCGCCTCGGCCGTGCTCTACCGCGAACGGCGGCCGCAAGGGCTCGAGCTCGATGTGCATTTTCCGACGCTCGAGCGTGATCTGGGCTTCTTCCTCGGGTGCTTCCTCGTGGCGGTGCTGCTGGGGCTAGGCGCGCCGAGCGCATTGCGGATTGCGTTTGCGTTGGTGCTTGTCTGCGCCTACATCCTCTATGCGAACTGGACGCTTCGTCACAGCGGGGCGGTCGGGGCGGAAGAAGAGTTGGCGCCCCTGATCCTCGACACGACCCGGACAGACCCTCCCGGAATGACGACGGTCATCGTTCAGCTCGTGGTCGCGCTTGCTGCGATCGTCGCCGGCGCGCACATCTTCGTCGAGCAGGTGCTGCACGTGGCCGACAGCGCCGGCCTGGAGCCGCTGGTGCTGTCGCTGGTGCTGGCGCCGTTCGCGACCGAACTGCCGGAGAAGGCGAACAGCTTCTTCTGGGTTCGAGCCGCGAAGGACTCGCTCGCGCTCGGCAACGTCACCGGAGCGATGGTGTTCCAGTCGACGATCCCCGTCGCGGTCGGGCTCGCATTCACGCAGTGGAATCTCGACAGCTACTCGATGCTCGCCGGGATCCTTGCGCTCGCTGGAGGCATTGTCGCGATCGTCACGCTCCAGGTCCGGCGCCGCTTCAGCGGTCGCGCGATCTTCCTGTGGACGGCGCTCTACGCGATCTTCGTGGTGTACGTCGTGGCGAAGTCGTGACGCTGCGCTACTGCGAGCCGCCTGAGCCGCGGCGGGAACGAGATACTCCGCGCACCCCTCGAGGTAGGCCGAAGATGATGAGCAGAAGCTGCCCAACGTGCGACGTCCTGGTGGTCAAGTGAATCCCGCGGCAGTGTTCACGAAGATCGTGTGCGGTGTCGACGGCTCGCCCGCCGGCCTCGAGGCCGTCAAGCAGGCACAGCGGCTCGCGCCCGCCGGTGCCGAGCTCACGCTCGTCAGCGTCAGCGAGTCGCATCTGGCCGTACACACAGGAGCTTTCGCCGCGGAGTGGGCGCAGCGGCTGAACGACGAGGCGAAGACGGCTCTCGACGAGGCTGGGAGGATCGCCGGAGAGGCCGAGACGATCCTGCTGCACGGCCGGGCGGCCGATACGTTCGTTCGCGCGGTCGGCGATGAGCACGCCACGCTCGCTGCCGTCGGCTCGCACGAGATCTCGCGCACCGCGGGCATGCTGATCGGAAGCGTCGCAACGCGGGTTCTCCACGAGGCGCCGTCCTCGGTGCTCGTGGCGCGCGCCGCCGAGTGGCCGTGGCCGCGCTCGATCGTCGTGGGCATCGACGGCTCGGACGGGTCGGTCGCGGCCGCCGTCGTGGCGCACGACGTCGCTACCCGCTTGGGTGCGACCGTCCGGCCGGTCGTCGCGCGTGGCGCGTCGCCGGCCGACATCACGACCGAAGCTCTGACGAAGTTGGGCTACGAGCTCACCTTCAGCGATGAGAGGCCTGTCCCGGCGCTGCTCGAGGCGGCGCACGACGCCGACCTGCTGGTGCTCGGCAGCCGCGGCGTCACGGGACTGCGCGCGCTCGGGAGCGTCAGCGAGCGGGTCGCTCATCATGCGCCGTGCTCGCTGCTCGTCGTTCGCGGGCTCTAACCAGCAAGCGCACCCCAACCGCTGCCGGAGCGTCCCTCAGTAGAGAGTGACCGGTGTGCCGATCTCAGGTCGTGCTTGTCGAGGGGAGCTCTCAGAGCCAGCTCCGAACCGATCGAGCTCGCTGCGGGGATCGACACGACCATCTTGGTCTCGCCCGTCGCGTTACGCCGCGGCGCCGAGCGCCCGCCTCAGCTCCTCCACGGCATTGTCGCCGAGCGCCGCGACCACCTCGGGGCGGTCGAGGATCCTGTTGCGCCCGTCGGGCGTCGAGCGGTTGCGGACGTACGAGTCGTCGAGGATCTCGGCCAGCGGCCGCCCGCGCGCGTGCTCTCGCAGGACGTACCTGGCGAGGAAGTCTTCGCGCCTCGACGACCCGAAGAGAAGTCCGAACGGCTTCCATGACTTGAACACGCGCATCGATCACTCCTCCTGATCCGCCGCCGCCGGCGGGGCGCGCCCTACGCCGGCGCGCCCCGGCCTTCGCTGACCGGTGGGGGAGCTCCGTGTCCGTCTCGGGTCGTTGTGCGCGACAGCGTCGAGTCCGTACCACCGTGCCGTCATGCTCGCCGCAGGAACACGCGGCCGCCATCGGGTTGTGCCCCCATTCGGCTGGATTCGCGCGCTGATGTGAGCGAAACCGGTCGTCGCGCTCACGGCGCCACTCGCGCCACGCGAAGGCTAGACCGGCGAGCGCGAGCACGACGACGAGCGATGCGAAGGCGACGGCGAGAAACAGATCAGGGTGCACGGTCGCAGCTCGCGCAGCCGTGCGCCACGGCAATGTCGAGGCCCAGGCTGGACGGGAGGCAGTCGACGCCGCCGAGACGGGTCTCGTCAGGTGCGAGCCCGCCTGCAGCGACGATGAAACAGCGCATGCAGTGGTTGCCGAGGCCACTCTCGATCCACGTGCGCATGCAGCTGTTCGTCTGCAGGTGCAAGAGCGTCTCGCAGCGGTCGCAGTAGACGCGCTTGTCGGCCAGCGGATGAGCCGACGGCAGGCGGTCGGTTACGTGGCTGTGCAGGCGGGGCTCGGCTGCCGTGGGTCATCACTCCCGCGCGCCTGGAGGCACCACGAGCACAGGGCAGCGCGCGACGCCGATCAGGCTCATCGAGACGCTGCCGAGGACCGCGGCTTTGAAGCCGCCGCGACCGCGGGAGCCGACGACGATCAGCTCGGCGTCCTCCTCGTCCGCGAGGTCGGCAAGGCGCTCGGCGGCGAGCCCGGTCACGACGCGCCGGTCCGCTCGGTCGACGTGCGCCTGCTCAGCGAGCTGCTCGACGAGCCGCTCGCCCGCTTCGACCTGGCCCCGAAGCACCTCACCGGGCGGAGCTTGTGCTACGGGAGCCGGGCCGCAAGCGCCGACGGCGGCGTACGGCGAGCGAACGTACTCGACGACGTTCGCCAGCACCAGGCGCGCGCCGACGCTCTTCGCCAGTCTGGCTGCGACGGCCAGCGACGCTTCCGAGTCTGCCGAGCCGTCGACGCCGCACACAATCGATCTCGTCATGTCGGCTCCTCTCTCGTCAACGCCAGGGTTGCGACGCGCTTCGTGCCCCGCCATCCGCGCGCGACCCCATATCGGCCGCTCGCGGCAACGCCGTCGCGACGTCGAGCACCTCCAGCAGCACGTTCCCGCGCGGCGTCGCGACATCGACCCTTGAGCCTCGGCGCTGCCCGATCAATGCGCGGCCGATCGGCGCTGCGATCGAGACGCGGCCGCCGGCGGGATCACCTTCGATCGGGCCGACGAGCTCGAATTGGAGCACCTCGCCGCTTGCGGTGTCGCGTACGCGGACGACGCCGCCGACGTCGGCGCGGCCGTCAGACGGCGGCGACACGATCTCCACGGCGGCGAGCTGCGCCTCGAGCACGCCGATCCGCTGCTCGAGCTGCGCCTGCTCGTCGAGCAGATCGACGAGCATCGGGTTGTCGTCCAGCGCGCCCTCGCCGCGAGCCTCGCGTAGGAGGCCGCTCAGGCGCCGCCGTTCGGCCGTCCGAAGCCGCTCGAGCTGGCGGCTGCGTCGCTCGTAGCCAGCGGCGGTGATCGGCATGCGCTCTTCGTCGGTGACTAGCACGGTCACGGTCGCTCCTCTCTCGGGGGGACGGATCGAGCTGATCGTGCGGTGCCGGCTGACCGACGGCCATCGGGCGACGGCCCCATTTCGCGCCGAGCGGGAAATCAGGTAGCGCCCCGATGGCGAGCCGGCGCAGCTTTCGCGAACCTGGTCTTGCGGATCGACGAAGGAGGAGAAGATGCATGGGACGTTGGTTTGCGCGGTGACCGACGGCGCGGAGAACGACGACGCCGTCGCGCAGGCGGCTGCGCTCAGCGAGCGGCTCGGGCTGCGGCTCGTCCTCGCTCACGTCGTCGACGGCATCGCGACGCTCGGGAACGATGGCGACGAGAGCATCACGATGAAAAGCGATCGCAAGGTTGCCGAGCGGGGGCTCGAGGAGCTCGCGCGCGACCACGATCTCGACGACAGCGCCTGGCGGCGAGTCGCGATCGGCGATCCAGCGACGATCCTCGGGCAGATCGCGAGCGAGGAGGCCGCAGACGTCATCGTCGTCGGCGCGCGCGCCCGCAGGTGGCGGCGACACAATCTCGAGAGCCGGCTGGCGCGAGAGTTGGAGTCGGAGACGCCCGTGCCGGTGCTGATCGCGCCGCCGCGGAAGCGCCAGCGCTAACGTCGCGCCATGGCCCGACGCCCGCTGCCGCTCTACTGGCGTGTCTTCGCCGTCAACGCCGCGCTGCTGACGGCGATCGCCGTCGTGCTCGTCGTCGCGCCGGTCACGATCAGCTTCCCGATCGCAGTCCTCGAAGCGCTCGGCGTGCTGGCCGGCCTGCTGGTGACGATCGGCGTCAACGCGCTGCTGCTCCGGCACGCGTTCGCCCCCCTGGTGCGGTTGGCGCAGCGGATGGAGACCGTCGATCTCCTGCGGCCGGGGCAGCGTCTGCAAGTCGTCCGCGACGACGAGATCGGCAGAGTCGTCACGACGTTCAACCGCATGCTCGACCGGCTCGAATCAGAACGCCAGGAGAGCGGCCGCAGGGTGCTCGCCGCGCAGGAGGCGGAGCGGATCGCAGTCGCGCGCGACCTGCACGACGAGGTCGGGCAGGTCCTCACAGGCGTCTTGCTGCAGCTGAACTCGATCGGCGAAGCCGCACCCGAGCACGAAGACGCCCTCGACGAGGCGCGCGAAGCGGTCCGCCTGGCGCTCGACGAGGTTCGGCGGATCTCGCGCGATCTGCGGCCGGAGATGCTCGAGCATCTCGGCCTCGTCAGTGCGTTGACCGAGCTGACGAGCTCGTTCGCGCGCATCACCGGCATCGACGTCGAGCGCCGGTTCGCGAGCGCGTTGCCGAAGCTGGAGCCGGAGGTGGAGCTGGCGATCTATCGGATCGCGCAGGAGAGCCTGACCAACGTCGCCCGGCACGCACAGGCACGAAAGGTTGTGATCGCGCTCGAGCCTGCACGCGGAAGCGTCGTGCTGCGGGTCGTCGACGACGGACGCGGCTTCGCAGCTGCGCCGGTCGAGCAGGGCGGCCTCCGCAGCATGCGAGAACGGGCGCTGCTGGTCGACGGCGCCCTGGCGATCAGGTCGGCACCCGGGGGTGGCGTCGAGGTGCGGCTGGAAGTCCCGGCACCAGAGCGCGCCGCCGTCGGCGCGACGAGCTGATGCCGACACCGCTCGTGACACGAATCCTGATCGCCGACGACCACGGGATCGTTCGCTCCGGGCTGAAGAGGGTCCTCGATGCAAAGCCCGACATGGAGGTCGTCGCCGAAGCCGAGGACGGCGCCGAAGCAGTCGAGAAGGCGCTGAAGGAGGACGCGCACCTCGCGATTCTCGACGTCTCGATGCCGCGCATGACCGGCATCCAGGCGGCGGCGGAGCTGCAGAAGCGAAAGCCCGAGCTGAAGACCCTGATGCTGTCGATGCACGACAGCGAGCAATTCCTGTTCGAGGCGCTCAAGGCAGGCGCCTCCGGCTACGTCCTCAAGTCCGGCGCCGACACCGACATCGTCGACGCCGTGCGCGCGGCGATGCGCGGCAGCAGCTATCTCTACCCGTCGGCCGTCACAACGCTCGTGCGCGACTACGTCGACCGCGGCGGCCTCGGTGAGGAGCAGTTCGACGTGCTGACGCCGCGTGAGCTCGAAGTGCTGAAGCTGATCGCCGAAGCCAACACGTCGAAGGAGATCGCCGACAAACTGTTCATCAGCATCAAGACCGTCGACCGGCACCGGCAGAACATCCTCGACAAGCTCGGCATGCGAGACCGCGTCGAGCTGACGCGCTACGCGATCAGGCGCGGCCTGATCCAGCCGTAATCTGCCGCTGTTGCGCCGTCGCCGAGACGGGGCAGCACCTGTCCGACGATCGAGAACGGGAGTGAGAGCGGCGTGTGAGTAACGAGCGGATCCTTCTGGCAGGCGCGGTCCTGCTGCTTGCGGTCGTGGCAGCCGTGGCCACGCAACGGCTCCGCCTGCCGCTGCTGATCACCTTCCTCGGTCTCGGGATGCTGCTCGGCTCGGAAGGGCTCGGCGGAATCGAGTTCGACGACGCAGAGCTCGCGCGCTGGATCGGCATCGGGGGACTGGTGCTGATCCTTTTCGAGGGCGGCCTCACCACGAAGTGGAGCGACCTTCGACCGGTGCTCGCGCCGACGCTCGTGCTGAGCACCGTCGGTGTCGCCGTTACGGCTGCCGTCGCCGGCACGGCTGCGTACTTCCTCTTCGACCTGCACTTCAAGAACGCGCTTCTGCTGGGGGCGGTTGTCGGACCGACCGACGCCGCCGCCGTGTTCGCGACGTTGCGCGGAACGAAGTTGCGACAGCGACTCGCGTCGGTGCTGACAGCCGAGTCCGGCGAGAACGATCCCGCCGCCGTGGCCCTGACGCTCGGCCTCATCTCCTGGATTGAAACCGCGGGCTACGGCGGCGACGATCTCACCCTGCTGCTCGTGCGCGAGCTCGGCCTCGGGCTTGCGATCGGCGTCGCTCTCGGTTTCGTCGTCCGTCATCTTCCGAGGCTTCCCGGGGAGCTCGCGCCGTTTGCGCCGGTCGCCTCGCTCGGGATTGCGGCCGTCGCGTACGGCGTCCCGGCGAGCCTTCATGCCAGCGGCTTCCTGTCGGTGTACATCGTCGGCCTGTTCCTCGGCAACACACCGACGCCCTTGCGGCAGACGATCGTCAACTTCCACGAGGGGCTGGCCTACCTCGCGCAGGTCGTCCTCTTCATTGTCCTCGGCCTGCTCGTCTTTCCCAGCCAGCTCGGACCCGTCGCCTGGTCCGCCCTGGGCCTGACGACGGTCCTCGTCCTTGTCGCGCGTCCGCTCGCGGTTGCGCTGTCGGTGACCCCGTTCGGCTACTCGTGGCGCGAGCAAGCGTTCGTCTCCTGGGCCGGCCTTCGCGGCGCCGTGCCGATCGTGCTCGCGACCTTCGCCCTCTCGGCAGGGGTCGACGGCAGCAACACCATCTTCAATGCCGTCTTCTTCGTCGTGCTCGTGTCGGCATTGCTGCAGACCGTCACGCTCGACACGGTCGCGCGCCGGCTCGGCGTCGCGTCGGAAGCGGCGCCGTCCTACCACCCTCCCGTCGAGGTCGGCGCCGTCCGCGCGCTCGGCGGCGACATCTTCGAATACGACGTGGAGCAACGTGATGCAGTCGTCGGCGACCGCATCGGCGAGCTCGGGTTGCCCGAGTCCGCGCTCGTCATCCTGATCGTGCGCGACGGGCAGGCGATCCCCCCGCGTGGGAGCACGACGCTCGAGCCGGGGGACCGCGTCTACGTGCTCGCCCGCTCGGATGCGAGCGAGCACATCGAAGGGGTCATCGAGGACTGGGGACGCCGGCGCGGCGAAGATGGTTCCGGGGCGCAGCGCGCGTCGGAAGCCACGCAGGAGGAGGCAACGTAACGGCGGCACGGCACCTACCTCTCCGGGCCGCGGGAAGCAAGGCCGAGCCGCGTGATGCCGCCGGCGAGGTCGCTGCCGCCGTTCGTACGGCCGTTTGCTCCTGCAGCCGCCCCCGGTGGGACGACGACGACCGGGCAAGGCGCGCGCCGCGAGACGTCGGCCGAGACACTGCCGAGCAGCGACGAGCGCGGCCCCGTCGACCCGACGACGATCATTGCGGCCCCCGCTTCCTTCGCAGCGGCAACGAGCGCGTCGGCCGGATGGCCGATCTCCACCGACCAGGCTGCGCCGCAGTCGGTGTCGTTCACGCTCGCGCTGAGGCGCTCGAGCCGCTCGGCGATTGTGGTGACACTCGCATCGGCGGCCTCGACCGCGCGGACGAAGACCACGCGCAGACCGAGCTTCCTGCTCAAGGCGCGCGCGACACGCGCCGCGCCCTTGGCCGAATCCGACTCGTCGACACCGCAGATGATCGCACCGTTCACGAATCCTCCTCTCGTCGCTTTCCTCGAGCGTCGCGGCCCACGCACGAGCGCGCCATCGGGCGACGAGCCCATGTGAGCCCTGCCTCGGCCCCATGTGTGCCCGCCTCGTCGCCGCCTGCAGGCTGGCGGCCCGCGTGCGCGATAGCCGCCGGCGAGGACCGCAATAATCTCGCCGACGGCACTGCTCAGCGTCGTCCTGCCGATCCTGACGTGCCCTGGACGAACGGCTAAAGCGTGCACGCCGTCCGGCTCTCCCGCGCGACAATTCCCGTATGCGCACACTCGTCGTCGAGGACGAACCGAAGCTCGCAGCCCTGATCCAGCGCGGTCTGAGCGAGGACGGGCACGTCGCGGACGTGGCAGGAAGCGGCGAGGACGCCGTTTGGATGGCGATCGCGACGCCGTACGACGCAATCGTCCTCGACGTGATGCTCCCCGGCATGGACGGGTTCGCGACGTGCCGCGAGCTTCGCCGCCGCGAGATCTGGACGCCGGTCCTCATCCTCACGGCCCGCGACGCAGTCGAAGATCGCGTACGCGGGCTCGACACCGGCGCCGACGACTACCTCGTGAAGCCGTTCTCCTTCGCGGAGCTCGTCGCGCGCCTGCGCGCGCTCGCTCGGCGGGCACCGGTCGAACGGCCGGCCATTCTCGAGGTCGGTGACCTGCGGCTCGATCCCGCGGCCAGGCGTGCATGGCGCGGCGAGACGGAGCTCGCGTTGTCGCCCACGGAGTTCGCGTTGCTCGAGTTCTTCATGCGCCGTCCCGGCGTGACGCTCTCGCGAGACGACCTCGTCAGAGGCGCCTGGGACCTGGCGTTCGAGCACCGGTCGAACATCATCGACGTCTACGTCCGGTATCTGCGGGCGAAGATCGACCGGCCATTCAACCGGAAGGCGCTCGAGACCATTCGCGGTGTCGGCTACCGCCTGCGCGAAGACGCCGGGTGATCCGGCGGCTCCCGATCCGGCTGCGCGTGGCGCTTCCGTTCGCCGCGGCAATGGCGCTCGTGCTCGCGGGAATGGCGATCTTCGTCTACCTGCGTGTCGGCAGTGCCCTCGTCGCGTCTGCTGATCAGAATCTGCGTGCGCAACTCGGCGAGCTGAGCGGGAACGTCGAGCGAGGGAGCGGCTTCGCGGACCGCGACACGGCCGGCGCTCCCACCGTCGGCCAGCTCGTCCGCGCCGACGGCACGGTCGTTCGCTCCACGCCCGGGGCCATGCCGGCTCTGCTCTCCGCAGCGCGCCGCCGCGAGGTGCTGTCCGGCCACACCATCCACTGGAACGCACACATCCCCGGGCTCCGCGAGGTCTGGCGGCTCGTCGCCCAGCCGGTCCGGACACAGCAGGGCGGTGCGGCGCTCGTCGCCGCGACGTCGCTTGCTGCGCGCGACGAGGCGCTCCACCGGCTCAGCCGCGAGCTCTTCCTCGCCGTTCCCCTCGCCGTGGCCATCGCAACGCTCGGCGGGTACCTCGTCGCCGCCGCCGCGCTGCGACCCGTCGACGCGATGCGCGCGCACGCCGCCGACATCACGGCGTCGAAGCCGGGGCGGCGCCTGCCGGTGCCGGAAGCTCGGGACGAGCTCTCGCGCCTCGCCTCGACACTCAACGACATGCTCATTCGACTCGAGGCTGCGTTCGAACACGAGCGCCGCTTCGTCGACGACGCCAGTCACGAGCTTCGGACCCCGCTGACGATGCTGCGGACCGAGCTCGAGCTCGCGTTGCGGCAGAAGCGGTCGCGTGCGGAGCTCGAGAGCGCATTGCAGTCGGCCGCCGAAGAGACGGAATGGCTGAGCCGGCTTGCCGACGACTTGCTCCTGATCGCGCGGTCGGATCAGGGCCGGCTGCCGGTCCGCCCCCAGCAGCTCGACACGCGGGATGTCCTCGACGCCGTCGCGGAGCGCTTCGACGCTGCCGCAGCGGCCCACGGCCGTCGGATCGTCGTTGCATCCGCGGAGTCGATCCCGGTCCTGGCAGACCGGATGCGTCTCGAGCAGGCGCTCGGGAACCTCGTCGCCAACGCGCTCCGGTACGGCGCCGGAGGCGTCGGCCTTGGCGCCGCGGTCAGCGACGGGACGGTCGAGCTCCACGTGACCGACGAGGGCCGAGGCTTCGCGCCCGAATTCATCCCGCGGGCGTTCGACCGCTTCAGCCGCGCGGAGGGTGTGCGCTCCACGGGCGGGAGCGGTCTGGGCCTCGCGATCGTGGCGCTGATCGCCGAGGCCCACGGAGGAAGCGCAGGCGTCGCAAACCGCCCTTCCGGGGGCGCCGACGCCTGGATTGCGCTGCCGCGGCGTTAATCGACGCTCAACCGGGCTCTCATCGTCGTCTCATTCGCTCGCGGCAGGCTGCGAGGCGAGCTCGATGCGGAACGACGTCTCACCGCAGCAGGCGCGGCAAGCCCGTGACACCGGGCTGGCGCGCCTGCGCCGGCTGACAGGCGCCGCCGTCGCCGCGGCCGTCGGCCTGTCGGCGATCTTCGCCGGAGCTGCCGCGAGCTCGACACATTCGCGCAAGCCGGCACGAGCCGTGCGCGCGCGCTCGAGTCGACACATCGCTTCGACGCCGGCCCTGCCGCCTGCCCAGGCGCCGTCGCCGAACGGGGACGACGCCGCGCCCTCGCCCTCTCCCACACCGCCGGCCGCGCCGCCCACGCCCACCGTCAACCCACCCGTCGCCGTCTCCGGAGGCTCGTGAGGACGGAGATCTCGCAGGCGCTCGGAACGAAGGTCGTCCTCGCGGTGAGCCGGCCGGCTGCACTCTCGCGCGCGTCGCAACTCCTCGCGAGGCAACTCGACGACGTCGACCGTGCGTGCAGCCGCTTCCGCCCCGACTCTGAGCTGGCGCGGCTGAACGCGGGCGCCGGCCGCCCGACTCCGGTCGGACCGCTGCTGTACGAGACGATCGCGGCCTCGCTCGCGGCCGCCGAGGCGACCGGCGGCCTCGTCGACCCGACGATCGGACGGACGCTTCGCCTCTCCGGCTACGACCGGACGTTCGCCGTCGTCCGCGCACGCGACGGATCGCTGCGACCCTCGTATGCTCGGACACCGGGATGGCAATCGATCGAGCTCGATCGCGAGGGCCGTGCCGTCACCCTCGCACGCGGCACCGAGCTCGATCTCGGCGCGACGGCGAAGGCGCTGGCAGCCGATCGCGCGGCGCGTGCCATCGCGGCCGAGACGGGGTCGGCGGTGCTCGTGTCGCTCGGCGGGGACGCAGCCTTCGGCGGCGATCCGCCGGCCGGCGGGTGGTCGATCCGCATTGCGGAGGACAACGCGGCACCGCTCGACACCGACGGCCCCGTCGTCGCGATCGTGGGCGGCGGCGTCGCGACCTCGGCCACGACCGTCCGTCGCTGGGCGACGACGGAAGGGGAGCTCCACCACATCGTCGACCCGCGAACCGGACGGCCGGCGCCCGCCCACTGGCGCATGGTCACCGTCGCGGCGTCGTCCTGCCTGGGCGCGAACACAGCGAGCACTGCGGCCGTCGTCCTCGCTGAGCACGCGCCCGCGTGGCTCGCGGCGCTGCGCGTGCCCGCACGGCTCGTCCGCTACGACGGCGCCGTCACGTGCACCGGCGGCTGGCCGGGAGAAGCCGCGTGATCGCCGCGGCCGCGAACGCGAAGACGCTCTGGTACGTCACCCGCGGCACAGGCGTCGTCGCACTCCTCCTGTTGACGGCATCGGTCGTGCTCGGAACGCTCAGCTCCGCGCGCTGGAGGAGCGGACGCACGCCGCGGTTCGTCGTGGGTGGCCTGCACCGCAACCTCACGCTCCTCGCGGTGGCGTTCGTCGCCGTGCATGTCGTGACGACCGTGGCGGACGCGTTCGCGCCGATCAAGCTCACAGACGGCGTGCTGCCGTTCCTGTCGCCGTACAGACCGCTCTGGCTCGGGCTCGGAACGGTCGCGTTCGACCTCGTGCTCGCGCTCGTCGTGACGAGCCTCGTTCGCGTACGCCTCGGCTACCGCAATTGGCGCTTCGTCCACTGGCTCGCATACGCGGCGTGGCCGGTCGCGCTTATCCACGCCTTCGGCACGGGCAGCGACGCGCGCTTGGGTTGGATGGCCGCACTCGGTTTCGGCAGTTGCATCGCGGTTGCAGCGGCCGTCCTCGTCAGGATCGCTCGCGGCAGCGGGACGCCCGGACGACAGGCGACCGCCTTCGCGGCGACGATCGTCCTGCCGCTCGCGCTGTTCGTGTGGTATCTCGCCGGTCCGTCGCAATCCGGCTGGGCCAAGCGGTCCGGCACGCCTGCCGCGCTCCTGCGCCGACCGGGACCGAAGACTCAGTCGATCGCAGCAGTGAGCCGAACATCGCTTCCGCAAGAGACGTTCGACGCGTCGCTCACCGGACGGCTCAAGGAAGACGGGCCGCGTGCCGACGGCCTGATCACGATCGTCGTCGACGCGCATGTTCGAGGTGCAGTTCGCGGCGTGCTGCGGATCACGCTGTGGGGCCTGCCGTCCAGCGAGGGCGGCGTATCGCTGACCGCCAGCGACGTGGCCTTCGGCGCAACCGGCACGACGGAGCCGTACGTCGGAAGGGTCGTCTCGCTCGCCGGCGACCACGTCGGCGCGGAGCTCGCGAACGCCTCGAACGGGCAGCTGAGGCTGGACATCGGCCTGCACCTCGATCGCGCGACCGGCGACGTCACCGGGCAAGTGAGAGGGCAAGCCTCGTGAGCGCCGAAACGTTGAGCTCGACTTGGTCGACGCCCCGCCGTGCCGGCCCGGCGGGACTGCCGCGCGTGCTTGCGACGGTCCGTGAAGACGGACGTCCGGAGCTGCTCCGCGGCCATATGCGTCGCCACGGGACGACCGACGACGCCGCCCGCGGCTCCGATCTGATCGCCGAGATCGAGGCCAGCGGCCTGACCGGCCGCGGCGGAGGCTCCTTTCCGACAGCGCGCAAGCTCCGAGCCGTCGTCGGCGGAAAGCGTCGCCCGGTGGTGGTCGTCAACGGCGCGGAGAGCGAGCCGGCGAGCGGGAAGGATCGGGCGCTCCTGCGCACGCTGCCCCACCTCGTGCTGGACGGAGCCGTTCTCGCTGCCGACGCCGTCGGCGCGCACGAAGTCACCGTCGGCGTCGGGCGCCGAAGCCTGCGCGAACGCGACTCCGTCGCCGCCGCCCTCGCGGAGCGCGCGCCCGAGCGGATCGACGGTCGCGTGAAGATCCGGCTGGTCGAGGTGCCGTCCGGCTTTGTCTCGGGCGAGGAAACCGCGCTCGTTCACTTCCTCGACGGCGGCCCGGCCAAGCCGACCTCCGTCCCGCCGCGGCCGTTCGAGCGCGGTGTCGGCGGCGCGCCGACCCTCGTCCAGAACGTCGAGACCCTCGCCCACCTTGCGCTGATCGCCCGCTACGGCAGCGGCTGGTTCCGAGAGCTCGGAACGACCCGTGAGCCCGGCTCGGTACTGGTGACGATCTCCGGCGCCGTGCGGCGCCGCGGCGTTCACGAGTTCGAGCTCGGGACGCCTCTCTCGAACGTGGTCGCCGAAGCCGGCGGCGTCACCGGGCCCGTGTCAGGGCTGCTCGTCGGAGGCTACTTCGGCTCGTGGTTGGCTGCGAGCGCGATCGAGGAGCTCCGCCTGCTCGATGCGGACCTACCACTCGGCGCTCGCGCGATCGTCGTTCTTCCGGACGACACCTGCGCGCTCGGCGAGGCCGCGCGCGTCGCCCGCTACCTCGCCGGACAGAGCGCCGGTCAGTGCGGCCCCTGTGTGCACGGGCTCGACGCCATCGCCGGCGCGATGGAGCAACTCGTGACCGGGAGCGCGGACGCCGCACCCCGAATTCGGCGTTGGGCCGACATGGTCGCCGGACGCGGCGCGTGCAGGCATCCCGACGGCGCGACGCAGTTCGTCGCCAGCGCCCTCGACGTCTTCGCCGACGAGGTCGCGCAACACGCGCGCTACGGCCGCTGCCGCTCGACCGTGCGCGGTGTCCTACCGCTGCCGCGGCCTGGAGCAGGTACGTGAGGCTGCGCGTGAACCCGATCGCGTGCGACGGCCACGGCCTGTGCGCCGAGCTGCTTCCGGAGCTCGTCCGTCTGGACGACTGGGGGTATCCGATCGTCGACACCGACGACGTGCCACGGCAGCTCGAGGCGCTGGCGCGGCGTGCTGTCGATGTCTGCCCGACGCTTGCACTCGCTCTGGAACGCGCCGCTTCCGGACGGTCACCGTGACACGCGCGCGAGTAATCCGGATCGAGCGGCATCCGCTCGGTGCACGCCTCCATCTCCTCGGTCACCGCCTGCACGAGTGGCACCTCGGCGCCGGCATCCTCGGCTGCCTCGCGATCCACGCTGCCCTCGGAAACCCACAGCTCACGTTCGCGACGCTCGTCGCTGCCATCGCCGGGGCATGGCTCGTCGCGAAGGACTGGCCTGATCTGCTCGGGTCGCATCGCGATGCCACGGCGTGGCGGCTCGGGTTGCACCGCCGCCCCCATCCGCTCCGAACGCTCCGTCGCGCTGATCCGCTTCCGACGCTTGCCGCGGTCGGGGCAATCGCCGTCGCAGTCGTCAATCTCGTTTCCGCCCTGACGCCGAACGTCGCCTGGCGCGGCCATGCGCTCCTCGCGCTCGAGCCGATGGCGGCCATGCGAGTCTCGCACGCGCTCGCGATCCCGGCCGCGTCGACACTGCTCGTGACCGGCCTGTACCTGGGCCGCCGGCGACGGCGCGCGCTGCACCTGGCGATCGCGCTGCTGGTCGCGCTCGCCGTGCTCAACATCCTGAAAGGCCTCGACGTCGAGGAGGCCACAGCCGACGTCGTCGCGGCAGTGCTGCTCTGGCTCGGGAGAAGCTCGTTCTACGTCGAACACGAGCCACTCTCGAGACGCGGCGCGGGTCGGCAGATCGCCGCGCTCATGGTCGGGGCCGCGGCGATCGCAGGCGCCAGCGTGTGGGTCGCCGCCGGGTCGGGCGCGTCCCTGGGCGCGGTCGCGTCGACAACGGCCGATCTGCTGCTCTGGCAGCACGCACCGCTCGCGTTCCACGACGAGTTCGGCCAACTCGGGCTCGCGCTGGGCATCCTCAGCGGCGCGACGCTGCTCGGCTGCGCCTCGCTGGTGTTCCGCCCGCTTGCAGGTCCGCGCGCCTTTCCCGACGCGATCGCACGAGCGACGGCGGGTCGGCTCGTGCGCGCCCACGGATCCGACACACTCGCGTACTTCAAGCTTCGGCGCGACGAGCACTATCTGTTCGCACGCGACGGTCGCGCATTTCTGGGCTACCGGGTCGTGAACGGAGTCCTGCTCGTCTCGGGGGATCCTGTCGGTCCGCCGGCGACGATCCCCGCCCTGCTGCGCGAGCTGGGCGACTTCGCTGAGCGGCGAGGTCTCACTGTCGCCGCGCTCGGCGTGAGCGCGCAGTTACGGCCGTTATTCGCGCAGATGGGTCTGAAGGCGCTCTACATCGGCGACGAAGCGGTCGTGCACACCGCCGAGTTCTCCCTCGAAGGCCGGGCGATCCGGAAGGTACGGCAGTCCGTTTCTCGGCTCGAGAAGAGCGGATACACCGTCGAGGTATGCCCGCTCTCGGAGCTCGACGAGGCGACGTTGCACGAGCTCGAAAGCGTCTCGGCCGAGTGGCGAGAGGGCGCGCCCGAGCGCGGTTTCTCGATGGCGCTCGACGAGCTCCGCCGCGACGAGCACGGCGACACGACGATCGCCGTCGCGCTCGACGAAACGGGCCGACCGCGCGGATTCCTGCAGTTCGTCCCCTCCTTCGGACGCCCTGCGGCGTCGCTCGCATTCATGCGGCGGGGCAACGGGACCCCGAACGGGCTCACCGAGTTCCTCGTCGTCCGGTCGATCGAGGCACTGCGAGAGCGCGGCGTCGCCGAGATCTCGCTCAACTTCGCTGCCTTTGCCCGGATCCTCGACCAGCCGCGCAACGCCGCAGAGCGCTGCGCCGGGCGGCTGCTCTCCGTCGCCGACCGCTATTTCCAGATCGAGAGCCTCTACCGGTTCAACGCGAAGTTCTTCCCGCGGTGGGAACCGCGGTACTTCCTGTACGACGGCGTCCACCGCTTCCCGCGGGCGGCACTCGCAGCGCTCCGAGCAGAGGGACAGCTTCCGACGGTCTCCCTCCCACGCCGGTCACGCCCTGCGCCGATGAGCGTCGGTTACGCCGCCGGCTCCTGATCCGGCCGGCGCGCGACCCGCTCCTGTAGCGCCGCCCGCACGGCGGGGATGAACTCGAAGTGCGACTCGGCGAGGAGCCACTCGTCGAGCGCGCGGATCTCGGCCGGCGACCAGTCCGCAAGCCGGCGCGCGACCCACTGGTCGAAGGCGCGGGCACGGTCTTCGCTCAGGGCGACCGACACGTCCGGAAGTGTCTCGCGCGCCTCGCGGTGGCGCAGTGGGCTCGACCGGTGGGCCGGGGTACGGGTAGCCGTACCTTCGTGGCCTACCCGAACGTGAAGCAGTACGCCTCGGCGCCCGGCTCGAGGAACTCGATCTCGACGGTGCGGTCCGCGATCGCTCCCGGCTCGCGGATCAGCTGATAGAGCCGCTGCTGCGCCAACGTCCCCCGACCCTGCTCGTCGACGTCGAAGCCGTGCGCGCCGCCCGGCGCCTCGCCGTCGACGGAGACACGGAACGGCACCGACACGCCCCGCTCCGGCGGGCCCATGACGAGATTCACGTCGCGCGCGTGGAAGCGGAACGCGAGGCGCCCCGCCCCGCCTCGGAGGACGCTCGCCCGCGGCTCCGCCGCCCAGTCGCCGGAGAGCGTCCACTGATTCAGACGCAACGCATCCGCGGGGACGTCGCGCGCGAAGTCGCGAGCCTGCTCCGAGCCGAGATACGTCTCGGGCGACTCCAGGTTCTCCCAGTCCGCCTGCACCTCGAAGCCCTCGAGCGCCACCGAGACCAGTCCGTCGCGGACGCCGTCGCGCCCCGCCTCGCGCAGGAGCTGCTGGATCACCTGCTCGCACTCGTCGTACGCGCCCTCGCCGAAGTGGTGATACCGGATCTCGCCCTCGACATCGGCGATGTAGACGGCCGGCCAGTAGTGGTTCGCGAACGCCTCCCAAACCCTGTAGTCGGGGTCGAGCGCGACGGGAAAGCGGACGTTCATCTCCTCGATCGCCGCGCGCACGTTGTCGACGTCGCGCTCGAACGGAAACTCCGGCGTGTGCACGCCGACGATGACCAGCCCCCGGTCGGCATACGTCTCCCACCACGCGCGCACGTAGCCGAGGGTGCGAAGCCAGTTGATGCAGGTGTACGTCCAGAAGTCGACAAGGACGACCTGGCCGCGCAAGTCGTCCGGCGTGAACGGCGGCGAGTTGAGCCAGCCGGCTGCGCCGTCGAAGCCCGGGAGGCGGCCTTCGCTCACGTGACTCCGACCCTACGCCGAAGCGTCGAGGCCCACAACTTGCACGAGCCGGCTCGCGGAGCGGCCACTCGGCGGCGAGACTATCCGGCGAGGACGCTCTCGGCAGCCGAGGACGGCTCCGGATCGGGCAGCCGCGTCATGCGGAACCCGCTGAACACCCCGAGGGCAGCCGCGAGCAGAGGTATCAGCAGCGCGATCTGGAGCGACTTCGGACGCGCGACCGTGTTGATGTGAAGGATCTCCGCCTTGACGTCGGCCGGCTGGCCCTCGAGCAGAGCCTCGAGATGCGTGTTGCTCATCACCTCGGCGTTGTCCTCGAGCTGGCTGGCGACGTGGTCCTTCTCCGCGGGCGACAGCACCGTGCTCTGATCGGAGTAGTGGGTGAACAGCAGGGAGAGCGACGCGAGCATGATCGCGCCCGCGAACGCAAGTCCGAACGACAGGCCGAAGCTGCCGCCTGCGGAGTTCACGCCGGCGGCCTCGCTGACACGCTCCTCCTCGATCGGTGACAGCGTGTAGTTGTTGAGCTGCGAGACGAGCAGCCCGAGGCCGCAACCGGCGGCGATCAGCGGCGCGACGAGCGCCCAGCCGGAGTGGACGCGCGGCACGAACGGGATCAGGACGGCGATGCCGATCCCCAGCAGGACGAAGCCGGCGAGGATGATCTTGCTCGGGCTGCGGTGGCCCAGCTTCCGTCCCGCGAAGAGCGCGACCGCGAACATGCTCAACGACAGCGGCGCGAGCGAGAGACCCGCCTCGAGAGCGTTGTACTCGAGCACCATCTGCAGGTAGATCGGGAGCGCGATCATCAGCCCGCCGAGGGCGATCTGTTGCAGCGTCTGGGACGAGATCCCGAGCCGGAAGTACTTCGACGCGAACAGGTCGATGTCGAGGAGAGCCGGCTTTCGCTCCTGCTTGCGCCGCCGCAGCCACCAGACGAGCGACCCGAGCGCCACCAGGCCGACCGCGATCAGGAGCCCGACGAACTCGCCGCCCTCCTGCCAGACGAGGATCCCGAGCACGACCCCGCCCATGCCGAGCGCCGAGAGCACCGCCCCCACGACGTCCACGCGGCGTTTCGCCGGTATACGGCACGTCGCGCACGCGGCCGATCCCCGAGAGCACGATCGCGATCACCACGACCTCGCCGGCGAAGGCGACGCGCCACGACAGATACGTCGTGATGAAGCCGCCGACGAGCGGCCCGACGGCAGCGGCGATCGCTGCCGCCGCTCCGACGAGCGCCTACGCCCGTCGCTGCGCCGGGCCCTCGAAGTTCCCGTGGATGAGCGACTGCATCGCAGGCAGCATCATCGACGCGCCGAGCCCGCCGATGATCGCCCAGAAGATGATGATCGGGACGAGGCTCTGCGAGAGCGTCATCGACAACGCCCCGGCTGCGTACGCGAGGAGCCCGAGGACGTAGGCGCGCTTGCGGCCGATCAGGTCGCCGACCTTGCTGCCGATCAGGATGAAGGCGGCCCCCACCAGCGCCTCGAGCGCGATCGCCGACTGCACGCCGCTCGCTGTGGTGTCGAGGTCGCGGACGACGGCGGAGATCGAGACGTTCATGAACGACGTGTCGACGACGAGCACAAACATCGCCATCGCCAGCAGCAGCGCGAGCAGGTTGTCGCCCTTCGCCTCTGCGACAGCACTTGTCGCCTCGACGCTCATCTCAGTGGGCGATCGCCACCTTCAGGATCACGACGAAGAGGCCGACGGCGAGGTTCCCCCCGACGACACTGAGCGTCGCGGTGCGGCCGAGCGTCTCGATGTGCGCGTACCGCAGGCCTTCGGCTGCGAGGATCGCCAGCCCGAGCCCGAGCGCCACCCACACGGACGCCGACTCTCGCACGATTCCCAGGGCACCGAGCAAGAGCGCTGCAGACGGTACCGCGGCGGCGAGGAGAATGCCCAGCTCGCGGCGCGCGATGTCCTTCAGCTCCGGCATGGAGAGGCGCTGGCGCCGGCTGATGCTCTCAGCCAGGCCGTGCGAATAGAGGTGCGCCACCCAGAGCACGAACGCCGTCGTCCAGACGAGCACCGCAAGCCGCCACGGATCCTTCTCGGTCGCGTACGCGGCGGTGAGCGTCGCCATCACGACGACCGTTCCGTAGACGGTGCTCGCGATCCCCCCGCCGGTCCCGAAGAGCGACGCGAGGGCGGACTTCTCGCTGTGGAGGCTCACGGCGACCTCAGGGCCTCCTGGAGCTGCGCAACCTGCCGGCGAATGAGCGCGTCGGAATACTCGAGCTGCTCGGGAGTCGGCGGCGGCGTGGCAAGTCGAAGCGTGCGGTCGGCCTCGAGCGCCTCGGCGAGCTCGTCGAGCGCGGCACGAACGGGTGCGACAGCTGCGCTCTCCTGCTCGCCCGGCGCGTGACGCTCGAGATCTCTGGCTTCCGTTGCGAGCGCTTCCACCTGACCTGCGACCACCGAGCCCTCCGCGACCACGTCGTCCAGCGTGATCAGCGTGCGCCGGCGCAGGTCGGCCAGGTGCGCCGACTGCGCTGCCCTGCTCGAGCGGCGGCGCCCCCACAGGAGGATCCCGACGACCGCCAGCGCCGTCAGTGCCAGGACGAGCGCGATCCAGCCCCACGGCGTGTCGCCCGAGGTTGCAGGCTCGGTTGCCGTCGTGTTGGTCGTCGTCGGCGCCGCGACCGGCGCAGGTGCTGTTGTCGTGGCGGGCGTGGTCGACGTGGTCGGCGAAACGACGGTGACGGTCAGCGACGGTCTCGTCGGTGTCGTCGTGGGCTGAGGAGCGGTGGTCGTCACCTGAACCGTCGTGGTCGCGACCGTTGTGGCGGGGGCGGTCGGCCGAGCGATCGTCGGTTGCGTCCGCGTGGCCGTCAAACCGGTTCGCGTGCTCAGGGCGCTGCCGGCGCCACCTCCGCCGCCGCCGCACGCGCCGAGCAGGAAGCCGGCGACACCGGCCAGCACGAGAGCGCCCACGACCCGCACGATCGGGCGGCGCTACGCAGGAGCCGGCGCTCGCCGCCGTCCCCACGCGGCGCCGAGCAGCGCATCGAGCACGACCGAGACGACGGAGAGGATGATCGCGCCCCAAATCGCGGTCCAGAAGAAGTGATCGATGTTGAAGCTCGTCGTGATCCAGTCGAGCAGCTCGAGTAAGAGCGCATTGATCACTACGGCGAAGAGCCCCAGCGTCACCACCATCAACGGAAGCGTGAGCAGGCGCAGCAGCGTTCCGATCACGGAGTTGATCAGCCCGAACAGCAGCGCGAGCCACAGATACGTCCCGAACCCGCCGGAGACGTCCATCCCGTTGAGCAGCCAAGCGGTGATCGCGAATGCGAGGGCGAGCGCAAGCCAGCGGAGCAGCAAGGCCACGAGCACGCCCCTACCCTCTCGCTTCGCCGGGTCGCGAGGCGTCACCCGTGGCGGGTGACTAGCTGCCCCTACGCCGGTCGACGAGCTTCCCGAGCTCGGCGAAGCCGAGGAAGACGATCGGGCCGAGCAGGCAGACCCCCCACTGCGAGCTCGTCAGCGCCACGGTGTCGAAGATCCGCTGCAGCGGCCCAAGCGCCGTCACGAGGAACGTCAGCACGAGCGCGGCCCCGATCAGCTGCACGAACCGGCGGTTCGCGACCGTGTAGCGCGTGAAGATGGTGCCGGTCGGCTCGCGCGCCTCCATCGCGCCGATGATGTGCATCAGCGAAAGCGTCGTCAGCCCCATCGTCGTCGCGACGGCGAGTGGATAGCGGTGGTCGCCCCACGCGACGACTCCGAGCGCCAGCCCGGCCATGACGACACTCGCCACCCCAAGGCGAATGCCGAGGGCGCGATCGACGATTGCGGCGGCGGCGTCCCGCGGACGCCTTCGCATCAAGCCCGGCGCCGGCGAGTCGAACCCGAGGCCGATCGCGAGCAGCACGTCGACCGAGAAGTTGATCCAGAGGATCTGCAGCGGCGTGAGCGGCGCGCCGTTCGCGATGTCGAAGATGCCGGCGCCGACGAACAGCAGAATGAACGCGCCCAGCATGATCAGCTGGACGCGCACGTACTTCATCAGGTTGTCGTAGATCCCGCGGCCGCCCTCGACCGCGCTGACGATCGTCGCGAAGTTGTCGTCGGTCAGGATCATGTCGCCGGCTTCCTTCGTCACCTCGGTGCCGGTGATCCCCATCGCGACGCCGATGTCGGCGCGCTTCAGCGCCGGCGCGTCGTTCACGCCGTCGCCGGTCATCGCGACGACGTTCCCCTTCCGCTTGAGCATTCCGACGAGCCGCACCTTGTCCTCGGGCGCGACGCGCGCGACGACGCCGATGTCGTCGACCTGCTGCTCGAGCTCCTCGTCGCTGAGCGCGGCGAAGTCCGTGCCCGACATCGCGCGGCCCTCGATGCCGAGCTGGCCTGCGATCGCCGCCGCCGTCGTCACGTGGTCGCCGGTGATCATCCGCGCTCGGATACCGGCCTCCTTGCAGCGCGCGATCGCATCCCTTGCCTCCTTGCGGGGCGGGTCGACGATCGCGACCAGCGCGAGCGCGGTCAGCCCCTGTACGTCGTCGAGCAGCTTCGCGCTCGGGTCGAACTGCGCCGGCTCGATGTCGCGCGACGCGACGGCGAGCACCCGCAAGCCCTCGCCGGCGAGCCGGTCGTTCTCCTCCATCACGCGCTCGCGATACTCGTCGATGTCGAGCTCCGCGCCCTCGGCGTCCCGGATCTTTGACGAGCGGCCCAGAATGACGTCCGGCGCTCCCTTCACGAAGCACCGGACGAGTCCGTCGATCTCGTGGAACGTCGCCATGAACTTGTACTCCGAGTCGAACGGGACTTCCCCGATGCGCGGGTACGCGCGGCGCGTCTCGTCGACGTCGATCCCGCCCTTTGCCGCGAGCACGACGAGCGCAGCCTCGGTCGGGTCGCCCACGATCTCGCCGTCGCGCACGGACGCGTCGTTGGCCAGCGCCATCGGCAGCATGAACGGGTCGAGCGGGGTGTCGGTCTCGCCGGCGGTCCGCAGGATCTGGCCCAGCGTCGAATACCCCTCGCCGTCGACCGAGTAGCGCCGGCCGGCGATCACCAGCTGGCGCGCGGTCATCTGGTTCAGCGTCAGCGTCCCGGTCTTGTCCGAGCAGATGGCGGACGTCGAGCCCAGCGTTTCGACGGAGCGAAGACGCTTGACGATCGCGCCTTTGGCCGCGAGCGCCTGGGTTCCCAGCGACAGCATCGTCGTGACGACGGCGGGCAGACCGGTCGGAATGGCGGCGACGGCAAGGCTGATCCCGATCAGGAAGAGATCGTCGAAGCTCTCGCCGCGGAGCAGGCCGACGACGATCACGAAGACCAGCGCAGCGGCGGCCATGATCGTGATCAGCACCGTCAGCTGGTCCAGCTGCTTCGTCAGCGGTGTCTTCTCCTGCTGAACCTGGCTCAGCATCCCGGAGATGTGGCCCACCTCGGTCGACATGCCGGTGCCGGTGACGACCATCTCGCCGCGTCCGCGCGTGACGGTCGAGTTCATGTACGCCATGTCGAGGCGATCGCCGAGCGGGACGTCGGCGCCGGTCACCGCGTCGACGCTCTTCAGCACCGGCGTGCTCTCGCCGGTGAGCGCGGACTCCTCGATCTCGAGCGTCGCCGCGACGAGCAGCCGCCCGTCCGCGGGAACCTTGTCGCCCGCCTCGAAGTGGACGACGTCGCCGGGGACGAGCTCCTCGCTCGGCACGTCGACGACCTCGCCGTTGCGCCGGGCGTGCGCCTTGATCACGAGCATCTTCTGGAGCGCCGCGACGCTCGCCGCCGCCTTGCCCTCCTGGTTGAGGCCCAGGATCGCATTGAGGACGGTCAGCCCGATGATGGCGATGCCGGTGCTGAACTCCTGCAGCGCGGCCATGCTGACGATCGCCGCGCCGACGAGCACGAGCTGCATCAGGTCCCGGTACTGACGCAGGAACGCGTGCCAGCCCGGCTCCGGCTTCGCCTCGGCGAGCTTGTTCGGGCCCGCCTGCGCGCGACGCTGCTCGACCTCGGCGGTGTCGAGCCCGCGCTGCGCATCGACGCCGAGCCTCGACAGGACCTCGTCAGGCGAAAGGTTGTGCCACGGCACCGCCGCCGGAGCGGCACCGTCGGCGCCGTGCGTGCTCTCGACGTCGGCGGCCAGCGGTGCGCTCATCGTGCCGCTCATCTCATCCTCCTTGGGGTCATGCGACCTGCGCGAGCTCGATTCCGTCGGCGTCTCGGGTGACGATCGTCCCCGCGTCGCCGCTCAACAGTGCAGGCGTGTCCGAGATCGCGCCGATCGCAGCGATGCCGCCCGTCTCCTCGACGAACGAACATGCAGCGCGCACTTTCGGGCCCATCGAGCCGGCCGCGAAGTGGGATTCGGCGAGCGCCGCAGGCGTCGCGCGCCGGATCGCGCGCTGTTCGGGCGTCCCCCAGTCGTCGTAGACGGCGTCGACGTCGGTCACGATCGCAAGCGCGTCGGCTCCGAGGTCCTTCGCGAGCAGCGCGCTCGCCAGATCCTTGTCGATGACCGCCTCGACGCCCACGAGCTGCCGTCCCGCCGGCACGGGTGCATCCGTGTACATCACCGGGATGCCGCCGCCGCCCGCGCAGACCACGACTGCCCCATGCTCGAGCAGCCACTGCACGGGCTCGAGCCCGAAGATCCGCCTTGGCAGCGGCGACGGCACCACGCGCCGGAAGCTGTCCCCGTCCGGTTTGAACACCCAGCCTTTTTCCTGATTGAGCCGCTCGGCCTGGTCCTGCTCGTAGATCGGCCCGATCGGCTTCGTCGGGTCCTCGAAGGCGGGATCCTCGGGATCGACCTCGATCAGCGTCAGCAGCGAGGCGAGCCGCTGGTCGAGCGGCAGCTCGTTCCCGAGCTCCTGCTGGATCAGGTAGCCGATCATTCCCTCCGTCTGCGCGCCGAGGAGGTCGAGCGGATACGGCTCGACCTCCGTGTACGCCGACCCCTGCAGCGCGAGCAGGCCCACCTGAGGCCCGTTGCCGTGCGAGATCACGAGCTCGTGCTCCAGCGCGACGGGCGCGAGCGCCTTGCACGCGACCCGCGCGTTCGCACGCTGGTTCTCCGCCGTCAGCGGCTCGCCGCGACGGAGAAGCGCGTTGCCGCCGAGTGCGACGACGACCCGCACGCTCAGTCCGCGAGGGTCGCGACCAGCACGGCCTTGATTGTGTGCAGCCGGTTCTCTGCCTCGTCGAACGCGAGCGAGGCCGGGGACTCGAAGACGTCCTCGGTCACCTCGAGCGCCTCCATCCCGAACTTCTCGAAGATCTCCTTGCCGACCTGCGTCTCCGTATTGTGGAACGCCGGCAGGCAGTGCATGAACTTCACGTCGGGGTTGCCGGTCAGCTTCATTGTCCCGGCGTTGATCTGGTACGGCTTGAGCAGCTGGATCCGTTCGGCCCACACCTCGTCGGGCTCGCCCATCGAGACCCAGACGTCGGTCAGCAGGAAGTCGGCGCCGTTGACAGCTTCAGCGACGTCGTCGGTGATCGTGATCTGCGCGCCCGTCTCGTCGGCGACCGACCGCGCTCGCTTGACGACCTCGTCGGTCGGCCAGAGCGACATCGGCGCGGCGATGCGGACGGCCATGCCCAGCTTCGAGCCCGCGACGAGGTACGAGTTGGCCATGTTGAAGCGCGCATCCCCCAGGTAGCAGAACGTCACCTCCGAGAGCGGCTTGTCGACGTGCTCGCGAAAGGTGAGGAAGTCGGCCAGCATCTGCGTGGGATGCCAGTCGTCGGTGAGGCCGTTGTAGACCGGCACGCCGGCGTGCGCGGCCAGCTCCTCGGCGATCTCCTGCCCGAAGCCCCGGTACTCGATCGCGTCGTACATGCGGCCGAGCACGCGCGCCGTGTCCTTGACGCTCTCCTTGTGCCCCATGTGCGATCCCGATGGACCGAGATACGTGACATGCGCACCCTGGTCGTAGGCCGCGACCTCGAACGCACAGCGTGTCCGCGTCGAGTCCTTCTCGAAGATGAGCGCGACGTTCCTGCCGCGGAGCTTCTGCTCTTCGCGCCCCTCCTTCTTCGCCTCCTTCAGCTCGGCCGCGAGGTCGAGCAGGTACGTGATCTCCTGCGGGCTGAAGTCGGCGAGCTTGAGGAGGTTCTTCCCTCGCAGGTCGGTGACCGTGGCCATTCCCGGATGCTCCTTTCAGGTGTCGCGCAGAACTGGGCAGGTCATGCAGTGTCCGCCGCCCCGGCCGCGGCCGAGCTCCTGCCCCGCGATGGGCAGCACCTCCACCCCGGCCTTGGCGAGTCGGGCATTCGTCGCTTCGTTGCGTTCGTAGGCTACGACGACTCCGGGCGCGAGCGCGACGACGTTGTTGCCGTCGTCCCACTGCGTGCGCTCGGCCTCGAACTCGTCGCCGGCGGTCGCGACGAGCTCGAGCTCCTCGAGCCCGAGCGCGTCCTTCACCTCGTCCAGGAACGAGCGCTCCGACAGCTCCGCGTGCACGCCGCCGTTGCCGTCGCTCCGGTACAGCACCGGCATGATCTGGTGGACGACCGGCTCGTAGAGCGTCGCGACGTTGCGGTCGCAGAACGTGAAGACGGTGTCGAGGTGCATCGCCGCGCGCTCCCGCGGCATCAGCGCCCCGATCACGAGCCGGGCCGCGTCGGCGGCAAAGAGGTTCTGGGCGAGGATGCTGACCGCGCGCGCGTTCGTCCGCTCGCCCTGCCCGATGAGGACGACCCCGTCCGCGACCGGCATGATGTCGCCGCCTTCGATCGAGGCCGTTCCCCAGTTGTGGTCGAAGCCGCCGTACCAGATGGGGAAGCCCGCGTCGCGGAAGCGCGGGTGAAACCTGTAGACGGCCTCGAGGTTCAGCGTCTCGTGCTGCCGCGCGGGCCAGTACATGTGGTTGATCGAGACGCCGCCGAAGATCCAGGCGCTCGTGTCGCGCATGAACAGCGTGTTCGGGAGCGGCGCGATCACGAAGTCCGTCGGGCGAATCGCGTTCTTGATGACGGTCGCGACCTTCTCCGGCAGCTCGCGCGCAGTGACGCCGCCGACGAGCCTCGTCGCGAGCTCGTCGCCGGACATCTCCATCATCCAGTCCGTCAGGTCCTGCGCGAACATGACGGTGGTCTCTTCCGGCCGCAGGCGGCGCGTCAGGACCCATTCGCGCGCATCCGGCTGCTCGAGCGTCTCGGCGAGCAGCTCGTGGAAGAGGAGGACCTCGACACCGCGCTCGCGCATCAGATCGACGAAGGCGTCGTGCTCCTGGCGGGCGCGCCGAACCCAGATCACGTCGTCGAAGAGCAGCTCGTGACAGTTCGTCGGCGACAGGCGCTCGTGCGCGAGGTCGGGCCGGTGCACGATCACGGTTTTCAGCGTGCCGACCTCCGAGCTGACTCCAACTGTGGTTTCCGTGACGGTTCCCATCCCTGCTCTCCTTTCGTGGCTCAGCTCGTGGCGGCGGCGATCCCGACGAACGCGCAGACGACGACGAAGACGATGATCAAGAACGGCCAGAAGAACTTCAGGTAGCGGTCGTAGCCAACTTTCGAGAGCGCGAGCCCGCCCATGATCACGGCGGACGTCGGCGTGACGAGATTCACGAGGCCGGACGCGGACTGGTACGCGGTCACGACGACGTCGCGCGAGACGCCGGCGAAGTCGGCGAGCGGCGCGAGAATCGGCATCACGAGCGCCGCATGGCCTGAAGACGACGGCACCAGGAACGCGATCGGCAGGTTGACGATGAACGCGAGGATGCCGAACGCGCCGCTCGACGTGCCGGAGACGGCGTTCTCCATCCAGTGCAGGATCGTGTCGGTCATGTGCGCGTTCTTCATCACGACCGTGATCCCGCGCGCGAGCACGACGATCAGACCCGCCGTGAGGAAGTCCGCGGCGCCGGTCATGATCGTCGTCACCGTCCCCTCCTCGCCGAGCCGCGCGATCAACCCGACCACGACG
Source organism: Gaiellaceae bacterium (assembly GCA_035456125.1). Taxonomy (GTDB): domain Bacteria; phylum Actinomycetota; class Thermoleophilia; order Gaiellales; family Gaiellaceae; genus 3-1-20CM-4-69-9. Next base: position 5,105 of record DATIDT010000078.1, on the reverse strand, counting down.
GACATGACGAGGAACAGCGATGCGGCCTCGGGGAAGTAGAAGTCGTGGAAGGTCGGCAGCGGGAAGTCGCGCCCGAACCCTTCCTGCCAGAGGTCGTTCCACGGGATGAAGCCGTAGATCATCAGCAGGAACGTGCCCGCGAACAGGACGAGGACGAGCTTCTGGCGGCCGGTCAGCGACGGCACGTCACCGACGAGGCTCGACGCGTCGGCGGCGTCCGCGGGCGAGACCCCGACCACCGACTTCTGCGGGTCGCGCTGCACGCGGCGCGCGTACCAGAGGACGTAGCCGATCGCGAGCGCGACGAGCACGACCCACATCGCGATGCGCAGGCCGATCCCGTCGCCGATGCTGATGTTCGCGGCATCCGACGCGACCCCGGTGGCGAAGGGATTGACCGTCGAACCGATCACGCCTGCGCCGGCGCCCAGAAAGATGATCGAGGCAGCGACCATGCGGTCGTAGCCGAGCGCGAGCGCGAGCGGCACCAGCAACACGAAGAATCCGAGCGTCTCCTCCCACATCCCGTACGACGTGCCGCCGAGCGCGAAGACCGCCATCAACAGCGCGACGAGCACCGAGCCGCTGTGGCGGAAGCGAAGCGCCAGCCGCCCGATTCTGGTCTGGATCGCCTCGGTCTTCATCGTCACGGTGATGAACGCGCCGACCGCCAGGACGAAGAAGAAGATGCCGGCGGACCCGTAGAGGAAGCCCGCCTCCGACGCGCCGACGAAGCCGTGCGCGTTCTCGACGCCGTACAGTCCGTTCGGCGGCGCCGTCCAGAGCTGCTTGAAGCGAAACGTGAACGACTTGTCCGCGCACGCGATGCCGAGGTCGGAGATGGTCGCGCCGGGTGCAGCGACCGTGTCGGCGGGAGCCTGGCCGCTCTCGGCCGGGGAGTCGGCGTTCACACCCGGGGCGGTCGCGGCGGGCGCGGAGCAATCCGGGAGCTTCGCGTACGTCCCCGGCGTCGGCGAGCCAGACGAGTCTTTCTTGTATGCCCCCGCCGGAACGAAGAACGACGCCACCCACACCAGCAGCAGGACGCCGGCGAGCACGGTGAACGCAGTAGGGAATTTGAACGTCTTGTGCGGCGGCTCCGGCACGGACGGCGGGGCACCGTCGACGGCCGCGCGCGCGCCCGGGTCGTCGCGGAGATCGACCACGGCGCAATCTTCGCCGGGGGAGGTTCGACCGCTCCTCACCCCGGGCGGGTGAACAGTGCTCACACGCGTCGCTGCTCTACTCGTGACCCAATCACCTAGGTGATTCGGCCGCCGAGCAAGTACGCGTCACCTAAGCATGCGGAACGCTTTCCCGCGGTGGCCGGATCACCGACCGAGGAGGCATGAGCAATGGGCGCCGCGACCACTGAGTTCTTCGAGGGCCTGAGCAAGCGCGGTCACGAGCCGTTGCTGGAGACGACGACCGGGACGATACGGGTGGACCTTGCGAAGAACGGCAAGGTGGAGCGCTGGCTCGTCTCGATCGACAAGGGCGACGTCGACGTGTCGCACCGCCGCGCCGCGAGCGACTGCTCGATCAGCGCGCCCGCAGACCTCTTCGACCGGATCGCGAGCGGCGAGGAAAACGCATTCGCCGCCGCGCTGCGCGGCGATGTCGTCATCGAAGGCGACTCGAAGCTCCTCGTCAGGCTGCAGCGCCTGCTCCCGAGCCCGCCGAAGAAGAGCCGGCGATGAGCAACGGCCTCGTCCAGATCCTCGACGGCAACACCTTCGTCGTCAGCGACGACCGCGGCGACATCGAAGCCTCCCTCACCGACCCGACGGGGCTCTTCTCCTTCGACACCCGGTTCCTGTCGAAGTGGGTGCTGACGATCAACGGCCAGCGCCTGAACGCGCTGTCGACGGACGACCTCCAGTACTTCGAGACCCGGTTCTTCCTCGTCCCCGGGACGGGGACGGTCTACGTCGACTCGAAGCTCTCGGTGATCCGTCAGCGGGCGGTCACCCAGGGCTTCAGCGAGAACCTGACGATCCTCAACCACGAAGACAAGCCGGTCGCCCTGACGATCCGCATCGAGGCCGGCTCCGACTTCGCCGACCTGTTCGAGGTCAAGGACGCGCTCGAGAAGAAGGGCACGTACAAGACGACGGCCCGCGACGGAAAGCTCGTCCTCGAGTACCGCCGCGACGCGTTCGGACGCGCGACGGTGATCTCGTCGTCGGGTCCGGCGCGTGTCGACAAGACCGGGTTGACCTTCAAGACGCGGATCGAGCCGCACGGCAAGTGGGAGACGCGCCTCGACGTCGTCGCTTCCGCGATCATGGGCGGCGCGCTCGCGAAACGGAATGGCAGCGGCCGCGTGCGGATGCCCGGCCGTCGGAGCAAGGCGGCCGATCTCGACCGCTGGCTTCGCGAGGCGCCGCGGATCGAGTCTGACTCGGACTCGCTGAAGGCGACCTACCGGCGGAGCCTCGTCGACCTCGCCGCGCTGCGCTTCTCGCCGCCGATCGCCGGCAACCGCAGCTTGCCCGCGGCCGGCCTGCCGTGGTTCATGACGATGTTCGGCCGCGACAGCATCTTCACGAGCCTGCAGGCGCTGCCGTTCACGCCCGAGCTGGCGGCGACGACGCTCAAAGCGCTCGGCGAGTGGCAAGGGACCCGTGTCGACGACTTCCGCGACGAGGACCCAGGCCGCATCCTCCACGAGATGCGGTACGGCGAGCTGGCGGCGTTCGAGGAACGCCCGCACACGCCGTACTACGGCAACGCAGACGCGACGCCGCTCTTCGTCGTGTTGCTCGACGAGTACGAGCGCTGGAGCGGTGACCGCAGGCTCGTGCGCGATCTGGAGTACGAGGCACGCGCTGCGCTCAACTGGATCGACGAGTACGCCGACCTGCAGGGCAACGGTTACATCTCGTACAAGCGCCGAAACGAGAAGACGGGGCTCGAGAACCAGTGCTGGAAGGACTCGTGGGACTCGATCTCGTTCAGCGACGGACGGCTCCCCGGCTTCCCGCGCGCGACGTGCGAGCTGCAGGGCTACGCGTACGACGCGAAGACGCGCGGGGCACGCCTCGCACGTCTTGTCTGGAAGGACGAGCAATTTGCGCAGCGCCTCGAGAAGGAGGCCGCAGACCTGAAGCGCCGGTTCAACCGCGACTTCTGGATCGAGGACGACGAGTACTTCGCGCTCGCGCTCGACGAGAACGGCGAGCGGGTGGACGCGCTCACGTCGAACAACGGCCATCTGCTCTGGAGCGGCATCGTCGACAAATCGAAGGCGAAGGCGGTCGTGCGCCACCTGATGGGCCCGCGCCTCTTCTCCGGCTGGGGCGTGCGGACGCTTGCCGAGGGAGAAGGCCGCTACAACCCGATCGGGTACCACGTCGGCACGGTGTGGCCGTTCGACTGCTCGTTCATCGCGTGGGGGCTGCGCCGGTACGGCTTCAAAGAAGAGGCAGCGACGGTGGCGGCGGGAATCCTCGATGCAGCGCAGTTCTTCAACGGCCGGCTTCCGGAGGCGTTCGGGGGCTACGAGCGCTCGGTCACGCGGTATCCCGTCCAGTACCCGACGGCGTGCAGCCCGCAAGCGTGGTCGACGGGCGCACCGCTGTTGCTTCTGCGGACGATGCTCGGTCTCGACGCGCTCGGCGAGCACCTCGTCGTCGACCCTGCCCTGCCGAACGGCATCGGGATGCTGGCGCTGCTGGACATCCCCGGCCGCTGGGGCCGTGTCGACGCGTTCGGCCGCGGGCGCGTCGACGTCGAACGGGCGCTGTCGAACACCTGACCCCGTCCGACTCGGGGATCGGCGAATCGCGCTGGCCGCCTGCCGCGGCGCTCGTCGTCTTCATGGGGCTGACCGTCGCGGCCCGCATTTGGCTCCCCGGCGCGTCCGCGGTGCGCGTGCCCTGGTTGATCCCCTCGGTGGAGGGCGCACTGCTGGCGCTCCTGATCTTCGGGGATCCCGGCCGGCTGGGCGAACGACGGAAGCGCGTGCGGCCCGCCGCGATCGCACTTGTCGTGCTGCTCGTCGCGGCTGCGCTCTGGGCGACCGCTCTCCTGATCTACGACCTGATCCGCGGGACGGGCGTGACCAACTCTCCGAGCCAGCTGCTCGCGTCGGGCGCGCTCGTCTGGCTAGGCAACAACCTGTCGTTCGGCTTGCTCTACTGGCTGATCGACAGCGGCGGACCGATCGCGCGCCGGCACAACCCTGCGCCGATCGACTTCGCGTTCACGCAGCAGATGAGCCCGGAGCTCGCTCCCGTGGGCTGGCGGCCGGTCTTCCTCGACTACCTCCACCTCGGCTTTACGAATGCGACCGCGTTCAGCCCGACCGACGTGATGCCGCTCACCCTTCGGGCGAAATACACGATGGTGGTTCAGGCGACGGTCGCGCTGGCGCTCTTCGGTCTGATCGTGGCGCGCGCCGTCAACGCCTTCACGTGATCACGGTCCCTGCGCTGCCGGCGGCGGGATCATCGACGCACGCACCGACGCGAGCGGCGCCGACGGGACCTCGATCAGCCCTCGCGTCGGCCGGTCGAGATCGAAGATGACGAGCAAAAGCAGGGTCACGAGGACCGTTGCGCCGACCATCGCGACGAGCCCGCGGCCGAGGAGCGAGATGTGGAGCGAGAGCAACCCGAGGGCGACGGCGGCGCCGAAGACCTCGAGGGCGAGCACGGCGCCCGGCACGCGGTTGTTCAGCGCCGAGAGGCGCGCCGCCTGTGAGTCGAATGTCGTGTTGAGGCTGTCGACGTAGAGCCGCGGGGCGGTCGCGAGCGGCGCGGCGCCGACGGCCTCCCCTGCGAGGCGCCACAGCCGTCGCTGGAGAGTCTCTTCCGCTGCAGTGGTGCGCCGCATCGCCGGACTTCCCGGCACCTCCTTCGTGGTTCGCAAGGCAAGGTCCGTGTACTGCGGCCAGAGCTGGAGCGATCTCGTGCGGATGGGCTCCGCGACGAGCTGGCTGCGGAGGTAGCTGGTGCCGATTGCGTTGGACTCCGTCACCAGGGCCGCACGGCGGTCTTCGTAACGGCCGAGCGCCAACGACAGGCCGAACGCAAGGAGTAGGCCGACAACGCCGAGCAGCGCGCCTTGCAGCACGCCGTACGGCTCGCGCAGCCGCGCCT
>DATIDT010000077.1:0-9169 GCA_035456125.1 Gaiellaceae bacterium | reverse complement strand
GAGACGCCGTGACGCCTCGCCGGATCGCGATCGCTCGGCATCGCGATCGCTACAGCTCGCCGTCGGCCCGCGCGTTCGTCGAGACGGCGCTCCAGAGCTGCGCCCTCGACTCCATGGCCGCCTGAAGCACCAGGGAGGCTGGAGAGCTACGGGGCGGCCCGCCGAGCTGCGGCACTCGGAAGGGCCGCCCCGTACCGGAGAGAGCGACGCCAGACCCGGGCGTCCCGTACGCAGACTGGTCGTCGCCGAGGACGCCGTCCATCCCCGTTTCGGGGCTATTCGACGGTGACGGTCTTGGCCAGGTTCCGCGGCTGGTCGACGTTGAGCTCGCGCAGCCGCGCGATCCGGTAGGCGAGGAGCTGCAGCGGCAGGATCGCCAATGCGGCTTGCAGGAAGGCGGGCGACTTCGGCACGTAGATGACATCGTCGGCGTGATGCTGGATGTCCTCGTTGCCGTCGGTCGCGATTGCGATCACCTGCGCGCCGCGCGCCCGCACCTCCTGGATGTTCGACACGACCTTGTCGTAGACGACCTTCTGGTCCGTCGCAATGCAGACGACCGGCGTCTCGGAGTCCAGCAGCGCGATCGGCCCGTGCTTCATCTCGCCCGCCGAGTACGCCTCGGTGGGGATGTAGGAGATCTCCTTCAGCTTCAACGCGCCCTCGAGCGCGACCGGCAAGCCGATGTGGCGGCCGAGGTAGAGGAAGAACGGCTTCTGGTAATGCCGCTCCGCGATCTCCTCGATCGGATGGTCGCCGTCGAGGAACTGCTCCATGCGCTCGGGCAGGTCGTAGAGCTCTTCGAGGATGAACTCGATCTCCTCCTCCGGGAGGGTCTTCCGCACCTGCGCGAGCTTGAGCGCGATCAGCGACAGCAGCGCCGTCTGCGCCGTGAACGTCTTCGTCGCGGCGACGCCGATCTCGAGCCCTGCGCGCGTGTAGAGCACCGCGTCGGCCTCGCGCGTGATCTGTGTGCCGAGCTGGTTCGTGATCGCGAGCGTGCGCGCGCCCTGCTCTCGGGCGAGCCGCATCGCGGCGATCGTGTCGGCCGTCTCGCCGGACTGGCTGATACCGATCACGAGCGTGTCCTTCGAGAGCACGGGGTTGCGGTAGCGCCACTCGCTGGCGATGTCCGGCTCGACCGGCACGCGCGCCCACTCCTCGATGATGTACCGGCCGACGACGCCCGCGTGGTACGCCGTGCCGCACGCAACGATGACGACGCGGCGCAGGTTCTTGATCTCGAGCTCCGTCAAGCCGATGCCCTCGAGCACGAGCTTCCCGCGGCGCGCGCGGTCGCCGATCGTCTCTCGGACGGCTTCCGGCTGCTCGTAGATCTCCTTGAGCATGAAGGTCTCGTAGCCGCCCTTCTCGGCCACCTCGTCGTCCCAGTCGATCGGCTCGACCTCCTTGTGCTCGACCTCGCCCTCGTCGTTGAAGAAGCGTGACCCCTCCGGCGTGATCGCGACGACCTCGCCCTCGTCGATCAGCTGCACCTTGCGCGTCTCGCCGAGAAACGCGGCGACCGCGGATGCGAGGAACATCTCGCCGTCGCCGACGCCGACGACGAGCGGGCACTGGCGCCGTGCGCCGACGAGCAGGTCCGGATGGTCGTTGTGGATGACGACGAAGGCGAAATGGCCCTCGAGCTCGCGGTAGACAGCGCGCACGGCCGCGACCAGGTCGCCGGCGTAGTGACGCTCGACGAGATGCGTTACGACCTCGGCGTCCGTCTCTGAATGGAACGTGTGACCGTCCGACTGGAGCGACTGCCTCAGCTCGCGGAAGTTCTCGACGATCCCGTTGAGCACGACGGCGACGTGGCCGTCCTCGCAGCCCGTGAGCGGGTGGGCGTTCTGCTCGGTGACTGCGCCGTGCGTCGCCCAGCGCGTATGGCCGAGCCCGTGGTTCGAGCTCGAGTGGTTGGTGCCTGCAGCCTCCTTCAGGTTCTGCAGGTTGCCGACGGCACGGACGTAATCCAGCCCGCCGTTCTCACGTAGCGCAATGCCGGCCGAGTCGTAGCCTCGGTACTCGAGCCGCTCGAGCCCGCGCAGCAGCAAGTCCTTCGCTGGCCTGCTCCCGACGTATCCGATGATCCCGCACACCCGAGCCCCCTTCCGGAAACAGCAAAGCTCGGCTGTTCGTCCGTCCCAGCGTCGGGACGGTCAGCCGAGCTCTCGACGTACGAGGCCCGCGATGGTAGCACAGAGCTCAGCCGCTTCAAGCTCGTCGCGGGCCTCCGCGAGCACCCGTACGACCGGCTCCGTGCCGGACGGGCGCACCAGCACTCGCGCCCGGCCGTCGAGCTCGGCGTTGAGCCGCGCGACCTCGTCGCGCAGGGCCTGGGGAAGCGCCTTCGCGCGGACGCGGACGTTCTCCTTCACCTGCGGGTGGCGGGGCATGACGGCGGCGGCCTCCGCCAGCGTCCGGCCCTCGAGCGCGCCGCAGAGCAGGAGCGCGGCAACCAGCCCGTCGCCCGTGACGTGCCCGTCGAGATAGATGATGTGGCCCGACTGCTCGCCGCCGAGCCTGCCGCCCGTCGCTCGGATCGTCTCGAGCACGTAACGGTCTCCGACCTCTTCCGTCACGTGCGTCTCGATCCCGTGCTGCGACATCAGCTCGTGGAAGCCGAGGTTCGTCATCGGCGTGACGACCACCGACGGGACGTGCAGGTGCAGTGCGAGCAGCGCGACGATCTGGTCGCCGTCGACGACGTCGCTGTTTGCGTCGACCGCGAGCATCCGGTCGCCGTCGCCGTCGAACGCGACGCCGAGGTCGAGGCCTTGCCGCGCGACGAGTGCTTGCAGCGCGCGCAGATCCGTCGCGCCGCAGCCGACGTTGATGTTCGTCCCGTCGGGTGCGCTCCCGATCGTGTCCACCTTCGCACCGAGCTGCTCGAATGCCTTCGGGGCGAGATCCGAGTACGCGCCGTTCGCACAGTCGACCCCGATGTGCAGGCTCGAGAGGTCGGAGCCGAACCGCTCGAGCACGTGCTCGAGGTAGCTGTCCGTCGCGACGCCGACCTCGTCGATCTCGCCGCCACCCGTGCCCGGCTGGTCGAGAAGCGCCTCGATCTCCTCCTCCTGCTCGTCCGTCAGCTTCTGGCCGTCGCGGTCGAAGAACTTCACGCCGTTGTACTCGGGCGGATTGTGCGACGCCGTGATGACACAGCCGAGGTCGAGCGTGAGGAGCGCGACCGCCGGCGTCGGCAGCACGCCGGCGACGACGGCGTTGCCGCCGGCCGACGAGATCCCGCGCGCGAGCGCCTCCTCGAGCTCGACGCCTGACGCACGCGTGTCGCGCCCGACGAAGATGCGGCCGCGCCCTGACCAGAGCGTGGCTGCGCGACCGAGCCGCTCGACGAGGTCGGCGGTCAGGTCCTCGCCGACGACGCCACGGACACCGTCCGTGCCGAAGTACTTTCGCTGAGGCACCGCTTGCGGTGCCGCCTCAGGACGCGCGGGCTCCGCCCGCGCGTCCGTCTGAACTGACCGGTCGACCCACTACGACGCCGCCACAGACGCCGTGGTCGCTAGCGCTTGGAGAACTGCGGCGCCTTGCGTGCCTTGTGCAGGCCCGCCTTCTTGCGCTCGACGATGCGCGCGTCGCGCGTCAGGAAGCCAGCCCGCTTCAGCGGCACGCGCAGCTCGGGATCCGACTCGACGAGGGCCCGCGCGATGCCGTGGCGGACGGCGCCGGCCTGACCGCTCGGCCCGCCGCCGTGCACGCGCACGCGGATGTCGTACGTCCCTTCCACGCCCGCAACCTGCAGCGGCGCCAGCGCGATCGTCCGATGCGCCTGCCGCGGGAAGTAGTCCTCGATCGTGCGCCCGTTGAACCAGGTCGTCCCGTCGCCGGGCCGCAGGATCACGCGCGCGACCGACGTCTTGCGCTTCCCCGTGCCGCGGTACTGCGCGATCGTGCTCATGCGTCCTCCCACCTGAGCGGCTTCGGCGACTGCGGGCCGTGCGGGTGCTCCGGGCCTGCGTAGATCTTCAGCTTCGTGATCTGCTGGCGCGCGAGCCGGTTCTTCGGGAGCATGCCCTTGACGGCGCGACGCAGCACCTCCTCGGGCCGACGGTCGAGCTGGTCGCGCAGCGTGCGGCTGCGCAGCCCGCCCGGATAGCCGGAGTGCCGGTAGTAGCGCTTCTGGTCGAGCTTGTTGCCCGTGACATGGATCTTCTCCGCGTTGACGACGACGACGAAGTCTCCGGTGTCGACGTGCGGCGTATATGCGGGCTTGCCCTTGCCGCGAAGCGTGTCCGCGATGCGCGTCGCCAGCCGGCCGAGGGTCTGCCCCTCGGCGTCGACGACGTACCACTCGCGGGCAATCTCGCCGGGCTTTGCGCTGTAAGTCCTCATTCGGAGAAAAGGCGGCGCTCAGAGGCGTCCGCCGGCGGCGAATCGTAGCAGCCCCGCCCGGAATTCGGCCGCGCCGCCATGGCTCGGATGGCGGGCGTACGGCGCGCCGGTGGCCTCGGCGGCCAGCCGTCCCACCGCGAGGATCCTGCGTCCGGCCGAGATCTCCGCCAGAAACGGGCGGGCGGCGGAGACCTCGGCGCTCGTCGGGCGGCGGTTCGAGCACGCCGACCCGGGATGGGTCGGGACGACGTTCCAGCAGAGAGCGTCCAGCCCGAGCTCGCCCAGGGCCTGCTGGACGATCGTCGCGCTTGCCTCTGCGGGCCCCCGCCCCGTCAGCTGGCGCTCGGAGGTGAAGGGGATACCGGAGACGCGGGCGCCGCGGTAACCGGGGGCCTCCCCGACGAGCAGCAGCGGCGAGCCGGCGCGCGCTTCGAGATAGCTCTCGAGGCGACGCCTCCGGAGCGCGGCACCGCGCCCGTATCGGTAGAAGTTGAACGTCTCGCCGATCCGCGCCGTCGCCAGCCACGCCACGAAAGCTCTCGCCTCCACACTCGCAATCTGCCTCATCTGCGCGGCCGGCGCGCACGCGGCGCCGCCGCAGGGCTTCCAATCGGACGCGGACTTCGCCGGGAGCTACGCCGCGCACACCGTCGGCGGCGTCGTGGCGACGACGCAGCGCGTGAGTTGCTACACGCCGGCGGTCTTGTACGCCGGTGCCCTTTCACCGCCGCAGGGCTATCCCGACGGCGGGGCGACGCCGTGCGCGGGCGCGGCGACAACCGGCGAGGTGATCGGGCCGTTCTCGACGCAGGACGTCACCAACCCGCCTCTCCGCGTGAAGGATTTCTCCGAGTCCGATCTCCACGTCGATCCGACGAACTCGCGGCACGTGATCGGGATCAGCAAGTGGTTCGTCAACTCCGAGGGCTACAACCACCTCGCCGGCTTCTACGAGTCGTTCGACGGCGGCGCGACGTGGCCGCAGCAGGGGCACATCCCCGGCTACGAGGGCTGGACCGACAACTCGGATCCCGTCGGCGCGTTCGATCCGTGGGGCAACTTCTACGCCGTCGTCCTGCCGTACATGTTTCGGTACCTCACGACCGGCGAGCACTTCTTCCTCGCGCCGGACGTCAACCCGGCGTTGCCGCGATCGGGGTTGGGCGTCGCCGTTCGCCCGCACGGAGCGTCGACGCCGGCGTCGTGGATCGTCACCCACAGCGGCGCGCCGGATCTCGTCCGCCGGGCGCCGTTCAACGGCGGGCTCGTCTTCGACAAGCAGTGGATCGCAATCGACCGAAACCCGCACAGCAAGCACTTCGCCCGCGTCTATGTGTCGTGGGCGATCGGGACGAGTGAAGACGCCGGGCTCCGGATCTATGTGTCGTACGCCGACGCGCGCCGGAACGGCACGCACACGAACTGGTCGGTGCCCAAGCTCGTCATGCGGCAGCAGCGCGGAGTCAGCGACAATGGGTCGCTCCCGCGCGTTGCGCCCGACGGGCGCGTGTGGCTCACGACGTCGAGCACCGTCACTTTCGGCCTGCCGTACACGATGTCGTTCACGTCCTCTTCGAACGGCGGCAGGACGTGGGCGAAGCGCCGCGTGATCGTGCGGCACAACGTCAACGGGTACAAGAACACGACGTTCCGCCCGGCCTTCGGCGAAGCGTTCGAAGTCGGGGCGCGGAAGGTCGGCCGGTTCTATCCGCTCTATGCCGTGTACGAGCACGCAGTCGGCAACGGCCCCACGAGGCTCTTCGTCCGCGCCTCGTTCGACGGCGGCAGGCACTGGCGTGCACCGCTGCAGGTGAACGACAACCAGAACGACGGCGAGGCGCTGCAGCCGAACATCGCCGTCGCGCCGAACGGGCGCGTTGCCGTTGCGTTCTACGACCGGCGCCTCCCGTGCGCAGCCCGCGACACGCCCGAGGCGACCATCGCAGGCCTGATCTTCGACCCACGCGCGCCGTTCGGCCGGTCGAACTACTGCGTCAACACCGCGATCCAGTTCTACACGCCTGCGTTGAAGCCGCTGGGACACAACATCCGCCTGTCGCCGCACACATGGGATCCGCAGCTGTCGTCCCCGCATCCGGACTGCATCTGCAGCAACGGGACGTTCCTCGGCGACTACTTCGGCGTCGACTCACGCAGCGGCTTCACGTACACGACGTCAGTGGAGACCTACAACGCGTCAGGAGAAAACCCCGGCTTTCACCAACAGCAGTTGGTTTCCAAGCTCCGAACGCCGTAGGCGTTCGGAGCTTTAAACGAGTACACCGCTTCGCGGAGAACGCGCACGGGCCAAGCCCGCGCGCTCCTTGGCGAGTGGCGGCTGTCCGCTTCGTGCGGCGCGAGCAGGCTTCGCGTGCTCGCGTCGCATCACTCCGCCTCCGCGGAAGGGTCGCGCTTCGCGCTCGCTTCCGCTCCGGCTTGAACCGTCGCTTCTGGCGACGCTCTCTGGCCCCAGCGCTGCCAATGGACCAGATCGCCCACCGGTTTGCGCGCCTGCGTCAGCCGGCTGGCAGTCGCGTTCCAGCTGGAATCGTCGCCGGGCTTTCCGATCGTGATACAGCACGTCACCGCGACGTCGTCCGGGATGTTCAGTAGCTGCTTGAACGGCTCCATCGCCTCGACGAACACGCCGAAGAGCCCGGCGGCGTAGCCTTCGTCGATCGCCGCGAGCAGGATCAGCATCGCGGCCGCGCCGGCGTCGAAGTGCCAGTAGGGCACCGGCCATTCGATCTCCTGCTCCTTTACGAGCTTGTCCGGCTTTCGGTAACGCTCGTGGTAGTCGTCCTCACGAACGCCGACGACGACCAGCACGGGCGCTTCGCTGATCCATCCCCCGTCGCCGCCCATGAGCTCGTCGATTCGGTCGCGCGTCTCCTGCTCCGTGACGACGAGGAGGCGCTGCCCCTGGCTGAACCCGGCACTCGGCGCACGGCGGACGGTCGAGACGATCCGCTCGATCGCATCATGCGGAACGGGATCGCGCAGGTACGCGCGCACCATACGCCGGCGCGCGAGGACTTCTCTCAACTCCACTCGGCGAGAATACGTCGTGTGATCCGGCGCCGCGTCGTCGTGCACGGCCACGTGCAGGGAGTCTTCTTCCGCGAATCGGTGCGGCGGCTCGCGCACCAGTGGGGCATCGCCGGCTCGGTGGCAAACCGGCGCGACGGAACGGTCGAGGCGGTGTTCGAAGGCGACTCCGATGCCGTCGAGCGGCTCGTTGACTTCTGCCGCGCGGGGCCGCGCGGGGCGCGCGTCGACTTCGTCGACGTCACGATGGAGGAGCCCGAGCAACTAAGCGGCTTCGCCCTGCGTTAGGAAAGGCTGGGGTCAGACCCCTGCGGGGTCAGACCCACCAAAGCCGGAGCGTAAGCCGCAGGCTTACGCGCAGGCGAACTGATGCGACGCGCGCACGCGCAGCATGCGCGCGCCGCACGGACGAGAAACAGGCGCCCAGCAGCACTAGAGCGCGCAGGCTTCGCCCGCGCGCGTTCCCCGCGAAGCGGGTACCCAAATCGGCGACTGGCCCGCAGGGTCAGTCGCCGGGAGCTATTCCCATTCGATCGTCGCTGGAGGCTTCGAGCTGAGATCGAGCGCGACTCGGTTGACACCCGGGATCTCGTTGATGATCCGGCTGGAGATCGTCTCGAGCAGGTCGTACGGAAGACGCGCCCAGTCCGCCGTCATCGCGTCCTCCGACGTGACCGCGCGCAGCACGATCGGGTATGCGTAGGTGCGCTCGTCGCCCTGCACGCCGACGGACCGGATCGCCGGCAGCACGGCGAACGACTGCCACAGCTTGCGGTAAAGCCCGGCGCGGCGGATCTCGTCCTGCAGGATCGCGTCGGCCGCGCGCAGGAGCTCGAGCCGTTCGGCGGTCACCTCGCCGATGATCCGGATCGCGAGCCCTGGGCCGGGGAACGGCTGGCGCCACACCATCCGCTCCGGCATCCCGAGCTCCTCGCCGACACGCCGCACCTCGTCCTTGAACAGGAGCCGCAGCGGCTCGACGAGCTCCATGCGCATGTCCGCCGGCAGACCACCGACGTTGTGGTGCGACTTGATCTTGGCCGCTACCTCGTCGTCGCCGCCCGACTCGATCACGTCGGAGTAGAGCGTGCCCTGGACGAGGAAGCGCACGTCACCGAGATTCGACGCCTCTTCTTCGAAGACCCGGATGAACTCCTCGCCGACGATCTTCCGCTTTGTCTCCGGGTCTTCGACGCCCTCGAGCCGCGACAGGAACCGCTCCTGCGCCTCGACGTGTACGAGCGGGACGTGGAAGTGCTCGGCGAACGTCTCGACGACCTGCTCTGCCTCGTTCTCGCGCAGCAGGCCGTGGTCGACGAACACGCAGGTGAGCTGGTCCCCGACCGCCTTGTACACGAGCAATGCCGCGACGGCCGAGTCGACGCCGCCGCTCAGCGCGCACACAACGCGTTCGCGCCCGACCTGTGCGCGGATGCGCTCCACCTGCTCCTCGATCACCGCTGCGGGCGTCCACGCAGGCGGCGCGCCGGCAACGTTGTAGAGGAAGTTCTTCAGAAGGTCCTGCCCGTGCGGCGTGTGCACGACCTCTGGGTGGAACTGCACGCCGTACAGGGCGCGCTCACGTTGCTCGAACGCCGCGACGGGCGTCGAGGTGGATTCGGCGACGACCTCTGCGCCCGCGGGCGGCGCCGTGACCGTGTCCCGGTGCGACATCCACACCGTCTGTTCGTCCGGGAGCCCGGCAAAGAGCTGCGACTCGACCGCGGTCATCGCCGTCTTGCCGAACTCCGAGACTCCG
>DATIDT010000076.1:0-16402 GCA_035456125.1 Gaiellaceae bacterium | reverse complement strand
ACCGCCGGGCGACGTCGACGAGGCGCTCGACGGCGAGCACGCTCTCGTCTGCGCGGGTCAGCTGCGAGCCGATGTGAACGTGCAGGCCGGCGACGTCGAGGCCGGCCGCGCGCGCGCCGCCGACCGCACCGACGGCGTCGTCCGCCGCCAGCCCGAACTTCGACTCGGCGTGCGCCGTGCGGATCGCGTGATGCGTCTCCGCCTCGATCCCGGGCGTGAGCCGGATCAGCACGCTGCCGACCTCCGCGGCCCGCGCGCGCTCGATCTCCTCCAACGCGTCGAGCACGACGAGCGCGCCCGCGTCGGCTGCGGCTGCGAGCTCCGCGTCGGACTTGTTGTTCCCGTGGAAGACGAGCCGCTCGCCGGAGATTCCGGCCCGACGCGCGAACGCCAGCTCGCCCGATGTGGACACGTCCGCCCCGAGCCCTTCCGCGGCCAGGAGCTCGAGCAGGGCCACGTTCGGAAACGCCTTCGTCCCGTACACGACGAGGACGTCCGGGTCCACGCGCGCGTATGCGCGCGCACGCGCGAGCACGCCTTCCCGGCAATAGACGAGCAGCGGCGTGCCGTACTCGGAAGCGAGCGCCGAGGCGCCCACGCCGCCGACGACGAGCTCGCCGTCCACGACGGCGGCCGTGTCGGGGAAGAGCTCTAGCAGCCGCTCGCTAGTCGTTCCACCAGTCCTGGATCATCTCGGCGTCCCCCGGGCCGGTGTTGGGCGCGCCGAAGACGATGAACTCGGCTCCGTCGTCGCCCGCCTCGAAGGCGCGCACCGTGTCGCGGTGAACGCGGACAGCGTCCCACTGCTTCAGGTCCCTGACCTCGTCCTCGACCTTGATCCGTGCGCTGCCGCTGACGAGCACGTACACCTCTTCCTGGTTCTTGTGCTTGTGAGCGAACGGGAGCCGGTAGCCGGGCTCGATCCGCTGGTAGCTCAGTCCCGCGTTCTCCATCCCGAGCGGCACGCGTGCCATTCGGGCCTCGATGTGCGGCGACAGGCCGAAGTTCGGCGCCTGGTCGTCGACGTCTTCCTTCAGATTGATGTGGGTGTAGTCGGCCATAGGACGATTTTGCACCCGCTGCTAGATTGCGTGTCGTGAAGGAGCTGCTTCTGTAGGAAAGGGGAGCCACCGCGGCGAACGCCGCGCCAGCTCCCCTCGGCCTCTCTCGCGAGAGGCTTTTTCGTTTCAGAGGACGGAGATGGACACGTACAACCCGCAGACAATCGAGACCAGATGGCAGAAGCTGTGGGAGGACGAGAACGCCTTCCACACGCCGAATGCCGGTCCTGACGCCGGTGACGCGTACTACGTCCTCGAGATGCTCCCGTACCCATCCGGGACGCTGCACGTCGGCCAAGTCCGCAACTACACGCAGGGCGACGTGCTGGCGCACTTTCACCGCCGCAACGGCAGGCGCGTCATGCGGCCGATGGGCTTCGACTCGTTCGGGCTGAACGCCGAGAACGCCGCGATCCGCGACGGCGGCCATCCACGGGACATCGTCCGCGACAACATCAAGAAGATCCGGGCGCAGATGAAGCGCATGGGCTGGGCAATCGACTGGGAGCGCGAGGTCGCCAGCCACGAGCCCGAGTACTACCGCTGGACGCAGTGGCTATTCCTGCAGTTCCTGAAGGCCGGCCAGGCGACGCGCAAGGAGGCGCCGGTCAAGTGGTGCCCGAAGGACCAGACGGTGCTCGCGAACGAGCAGGTGATCGACGGCCGCTGCGAGCGCTGCGGGACCGAGGTCGAGGCGAAGATGCTCGAGCAGTGGTTCTTCCGCTACACGACCTATGCGGACGAGCTGCTCGACGAGATGGCGCTGCTCGAATCGTGGCCGGAGCGCGTGCTCGCGATGCAGCGGAACTGGATCGGCCGCTCCGACGGCGCGGAGCTGCTCTTCCGCGTCGAGGACCTCGACCTCGACATCCCCGTGTTCACGACGCGCGCCGACACCCTGTTCGGCGCGACGTTCTTCGTGCTCGCGCCCGAGCATCCGATGACGGTCAAGCTTGCCGAGGGAACCGAGCACGAGGCCGAGGTCGCGGACTACGTCCGGCGCACGGCCGCGCGCTCGTTCGCGGAGCGCGAGGAGAAGGAGAAGGACGGCGTCTTCACCGGCCGGTACGCGACGAACCCGGCGAATGGTGAGCAGCTCCCGATCTGGGTCGCCGACTACGTGCTGATGGAGTACGGCTCCGGCGCGATCATGGCCGTGCCGGCGCACGACGAGCGCGACTTCGAGTTCGCGACGAAATACCGGCTGCCGATCCGGCAGGTGATCGCGCCGGCGGACGGCGGCGACGTCGAGTTGCCGTACGTCGCGAAGAGCGACGACGCTGTTGTCGTCGACTCCGGCGAGTTCGGCGGGCTGCCCGCGCCGGAGGGCGAGCGGCGGATCGTCGCCTGGCTCGGCGACCACGGCCGCGGGCGCCCGGCCGTCAGCTACCGCCTGCGCGACTGGCTGCTCTCGCGCCAGCGCTACTGGGGCGCTCCGATCCCGGTGATCCACTGCGGCGAGTGCGGGATCGTCCCCGTCCCCGAGGACGAGCTGCCGGTGCTGCTGCCGGACGTCGAGGACTACGCGCCGAGGGGCAAGTCGCCGCTCGAGTCCGCGGAGGACTGGATCCAGGTCCCGTGCCCGCAGTGCGGCGGCGACGCGCGGCGCGAGGCGGACACGATGGACACGTTCGTCGATTCGTCCTGGTACTTCCTGCGCTACTGCGACCCTCACGACGACACGGCGCCGTTCGAGCGGGCAGCGGTCGACGAGTGGTGTCCCGTCGACCAGTACATCGGCGGGATCGAGCATGCCGTCATGCATCTGCTCTACGCGCGCTACTTCGTCAAGGTGATGAACGACCTCGGGCTTGTCGGCTTTCGCGAGCCGTTCTCGCGTCTCTTCAACCACGGCTGGGTCGACATGGGCGGCGCGAAGATGTCGAAGTCGAAAGGGAATGTCGTCAGCCCCGATGAGCTGATCGCGATGCAGGGCGCGGATGCGCTGCGGCTGCACATCCTCTTCATCGGGCCGGCGGATGCGCGTGTCGACTGGGAGACGCGAGGGCTCGAAGGGATGGCCCGGTTCCTGCGGCGACTCTGGCGTGTGGCGCTGCAGGTCGCGGAGCAGCCGGCGGCCGATCCCGCCGGCGAGCTCGCGCGCAAGGCGACCGAGACGATCGTGAAGGTGAGCGACGACTTCGGTCGCCGCTACGCGTACAACACGGCGATCGCCGCGGTGATGGAGCTGGTGAACGACGTCGCGCGCGATCCGAGCGCACCCGGCGCCCGCTTCGCGATCGAGACGGCCGTCTCGCTGATCCAGCCGGCGGCGCCGCACATCGCGGAGGAGCTGTGGGAGCGGCTCGGGCACGAGCGGCTCTGGGAGCAGCCGTGGCCTGTCGCCGACCCCGCCCTGCTACAGCGCGAGACCTTCGAGCTCGTCGTGCAGGTCAACGGGAAGGTGCGGGACCGTCTGCAGGTCCCCGCGGACTTGCCCGAGGAGGAGCTCGTCGCCCGCGCGAAGGAGTCGCCGAAGGTGCAGGCGCATCTGAACGGCGGCGAGATCCGGCAGACGATCGTCGTGCCGCGCAAGCTCGTCAATCTCGTCACGAAGTAGACACAGACACCTGACACTTCTGCCGCCACGCTTGCGGTGTGGCAGAGCTCCTTCAGGATCGTCGGCGCGCGCTTGCGGTTGCGGCCGTCGCCCTTGTCGCGCTCGCGTTGGCCGGCCGTGTGTTTCTGCACTCGAGTCACGCGACGGTCCCGCCGCCGCTGCGGTCGACGCGGGCAGCCGTTCCGGCGAAGGCGAAGCAGGTCTACGTCGACGTCGTCGGTGCCGTACGGCGACCGGGGCTGTACCGCGTGCGGTCGGGTGCGCGCGTCGCCGATGCCGTCGCGCATGCGGGCGGGCCCACGCGGAAGGCCGACCTGCAGCTCGTAAACCTCGCGGCGCTGGTCGCCGACGGTGAGCAGGTCGTCGTTCCGCAGCGGGGCGCAGGCGGAGCGCCCGCGGCGGCGCCGCCGGGCTCGGCGCCGACCGGGCCGGTGCACCTGAACAGCGCGACGCTCGAGCAGCTCGACGCGCTGCCGGGAGTGGGTCCTGTGACAGCGCAGAAGATCATCGACTTCCGGACGCAGCACGGCGGTTTCGACTCCGTCGACGATCTCGACGCCGTCCCGGGCATCGGCCCTGCACGCCTCGCGGACCTGCGCCCTCTGGTGGCCCCGTGAGGCCGCAGTTGGTCGTCGCCGGCCTCGTTGCAGGGCTCGCGCTGGCGAACGTCGTACGCGTCGGCATCGTCGTGAGCCTGCTGCTCCTCGCCGGGTCGGCGGCTCTTGTACCGCGGCCCGTTCTCGTGGCGGGGGCGCTCCTCCTGCTGGGCTGGTGGTGGGGGAGCGTGCGGCTCGCGCACCTCGACCACACGGTGCTCGCCTCGCACGTCGGCGAGGCGGCACGCGTCCGCGTCGCGGTCACGGGCCCCCTGCGGCGCGGCCGCTTCGAGCTGCGAGCTCCCGGCCTGGTCACGCGCTTCGACCGGCGTCGCGTGCACGAGCCGGTTCTCCTCGAGCTTGCACAGGGTCGTGCGCCGCCTCAGGGTGCCGTCCTCGGCGCGCTCGCAGCGCTGAAGCAGCCGCGTGGGCCGAGCCACGGCTTCGACGAGCGCAGGTGGCTGCGGCGTCGCGGCGTCCATGTCGTGCTGCGCCTGGACGAGTGGCATATCGTCGCGCGCCGCGGCGGCCTCGGCGGCGTCGCGGACGCGCTGCGAAGACGGCTGCGCGTCGCCAGCACGCGTGGGCTTCGCGGAGAGCGCGCCGCCGTGATCGCCGGTGTCGTTCTCGGCGACGAAAACGGGCTCGACGACGGCTTGCGGCAGCGGTTCCGCGCGGCGGGTCTCTATCACCTGCTGGCCGTCTCCGGACAGAACGTCGCCCTCGTCGCCGGGAGCGTGCTCGTCGTCGCGTGGGCGTTGGGCATCGGGCGCCTGGTCGCGCATCTCGGAGCACTTGTCGGCATCGCCGCGTACGTCCTCGCCGTGGGTGCGCAGCCGTCGGTCCTGCGAGCAGGCATCGCCGGAGCGTTGTGCTCGTTCGCCTGGCTGATTGCGCGTACGACCGACCGCTGGCATCTCCTGCTCGTCGGAGCGGCCGTCCTGCTGGCATGGAACCCGTACACGCTCTTCGATGCCGGCTTCCAGCTGTCGTTCGCCGCCGTCGTGGCGATCTTCGTGCTCGTGCCCCGCATTCAGCGCGTGCTGGAGGGTTATCCGCTCGGCGGGTTACGTGTCGGTATCGCGGTTTCCGCGGCGTGCGGCGTTGCGACGGCGCCGATCCTGTGGTTCCAGTTCCACTCGCTCCAGCTGTTGGCGATCCCCGCGAACTTGCTCGCCGCGCCGGCCGTCGCTCCACTTCTGATGCTGGCGCTCGCGGCGACGGCCGTCGCACCGCTCTCGCCGAGCGCGGCAGCCGTGCTGGCGTGGCTGAACGGCTGGTGCGCCGCGTACCTCGCGGCGGTCGCCCGGGCCGTCGGCGGTCTGCCGTTCGCGCAGATTCAGTCGACACGTGCACTGCTCGCCGTGCTGGCGGGCGCGCTCCTGGTCGCGGCCTATGCTTTGCCGCGGTGGCGACCTTCCAGCGGTTCCTCGACCTAGACGGTGTGCAGCACGGCCGGCCGGGCCAAGCCCGTCCGGCCTCTCTGCGGCGCCGGCGAGCCGGCGCCTGAGCCGATGGCGACCGAGCTCAAGCCCGTCTACCTGATCACCGGCGGCGACCGGCCGAAGATCCAGCGCGCGCTGCGACGGCTGCGCGAGCGCATCGGCGAGGACGCGACGGAGCTGCTCGGCGCGCACGACGCAACCGGCGACGACGCGGTGGCAGCGTGCAACTCGCTCGGCCTGCTCGGCGGAGGCGGCAGGCTCGTGATCGTCGACGAGGTCGACCGCTGGAAGACGGCCGACGCGAAGGCCGTCGCGGCGTACCTCGCGAGCCCGGCGCCGGGCACGGTCCTCGCCCTCGTCGCGGCTGCGCTGAAGAAGGATTCCGCGCTCGCCAAGACATGCGCGAAGGAGGGCGACGTGCTCGTCTACGACGTGCCGAAGCGACGCATGTCGGAATGGGTGACGAAGCAGTTCGGCGACCGCGGCGTCAGCGTCGACGCCGAGGCGGCACGCCTGCTGATCGAGATCGTGGGGGAGGATCCCGAGGAGCTGGCGAGCGAGGTCGACAAGATCGCGACCTGGTCAGGCGGCGAGACGATCGGCACAGCGGAGATCGAGGTCCTGGCGGCGGGCTGCGCCGAGATTCCCGGGTACGAGCTCACGGATGCGTGGGGCCGCCGTGATCTGGCCGGCGCGCTGCGCGCGTGCCAGACGCTGCTGGAGCGCTCCGGCGATCCCGTTTCGCGCACGGTCCCGATGCTGATCGGCATGCTCGTCGCGCACGTCGGCCGCGTCCGCGACTGCCAGACGTCCATGGAAGAGGGCCTCACGGCGCGTGAAGCGGCGTCACGGCTGAAGCGGCACCCGTTCTACGTCGAGAAGCTCTACGCGCAGGCGCGGAACTACGGCCCGGACGAGCTGCGGGATGCGGTCGTCCGGCTCGCCAGGTTGGACCACGCCGTCAAGGGCGGTTCCCGCCTCGCGGTAGACCTCGAGCTCGAGCGCGCGCTGATCGAGATCACGCGCCGGCGCGAGGCAGCTGTAGCCGTCTAGCTGCCGAGCTGACGGTCCGTGCCGCCCGGGCCTGGACCATCGCTTGCGATGCCGCGTCGAGGCTGCGCCGGCTTTGCCGCTGCAGCCGTCCGACCCAGCTCTGCCTAGCGCTGCGGCTCGACCAACCGAGCCGCTTGGGACTTCCGCCTGGCGGCGGTGTTCCGGTGGAGCGCACCACGCGCGGCGGCCCGATCGAGCCAGCGGACGAGCTCGCGGTGCTCGGCGGCGACGCGGTCCTTGTCGCCGTCCTTGACCGCCGTTTCGAGTCGCTTGGCGAGCGTCTTCGCGGTCGAGCGGTAGTGGAGGTTCTCGAGCCGCTGCTTTGCAGCGGTTCGGACGCGCTTCTTCTGTTGTCGGATGTTCGGCATTTGCGCTTAGACGCCGACTCGGCGGCGCCGCAGAGAGGCCGGGCGGGCTCTGCCCGACTGGCCGTTGTAAAACGCCCGCAGTTCGCGGGCGGCGGCATGGTACCAGAAGGTGCCCTCCCTATACTCGCGCGCGTGGACGAGCGCTCCGGCCGCCGGCTCGCGAGGTCGACGGCGATCTTCTCGCTCGCCACGGGCCTCTCCCGGATTCTTGGTCTCGTCCGCGAGGTCGTCGCCGCGTACTACTTCGGCGCCGCCGGGAAGATCAACGCCTTCACGGTTGCGTTCCAGGTGCCGAACCTCTTCCGCGCGCTGGTCGCCGACTTCGCGCTGTCTGCTGCGTTCGTGCCGGTGTTCACCGAGCTGCAGGAGAAGGGTCAGCGCCAACGGGCGTGGCGCGTTGCGTCGAGCCTCTTTTGGCTGACGCTGCTCGGGCTGAGCGCGCTGACGGCGATCTTCATCGTGATCGCGCCGTGGATCATCGACATCTTCGGCAACCCCGGCGGCGACAAGGAGCTCGCGGTCGGCCTCTCGCGCGTGCTCTTCCCGATCGTGACGCTGCTCGGCGTCTCCGGGATCATCGTCGGGATCCTCAACAGCTACGAGCGCTTCACGGTTCCGGCGCTCAGCCCGGTCTTCTGGAACCTCGCGATCATCGTCGGGCTCGTGCTCGGCGTCCCGAACGCCGAGACGATCGACACCAAGCTCTACGTCTACGCGTTCTCGATCCTGATCGGGACGGTGATCCAGGTGCTGCTGCCGGTCCCGTGGCTCCGCGGCCTCGACGGCCGGCTGCGGGTGCTGATCGATTGGCGCGACCCGGCGGTCTGGCGCGTCTTCAAGCTGATGATCCCCGTCACGCTCGGCCTCGGGCTGATCAACTTCAACGCCGTCGTCGACTCGATTTTCGCGTCGCGGCTGATCGACCCGGAGCTCGCGCCGACCGCGATCGACAAGGCGTTCCGTCTGTACATGCTCCCCCAGGGGATCTTCTCGGTGGCGATCACGACCGTGCTGTTCCCGTCGCTGTCGCGGATGGCTGCGCGCGGCGACACGGTGGCCTTTCGAGACACGCTCGGGCTCGGCCTGCGCCAGATCGCATTCCTCCTGATTCCGGCGGGCGTAATGAGCGCCGTGCTCGCCGAGCCGATCACGCGGATCGTGTACCAGCGCGGCCAGTTCGAGCCCTCGCAGACACCCGTTGTCGCCGGCGCGCTCGCTGCGTTCTCCGCGGGGCTGGTCTTCAACGGGGTGATGCTGCTCCTCAACCGCGGCTTCTTCAGCCTGCAATCGAACTGGATCCCGACGGCAGTCGCGCTCGGCAACCTTGGGCTGAACGCCGCCTTCGACGCGATCTTCTTCCGCTTCGGCACCTGGGGGATCCCGTTTGCGACGGCGCTCGTCAACATGGCCGGCAGCGGCATCCTGCTCCTGCTGATGCGTCGGCGCCTCGGCCGTCTGGGCATGGCGACGATCGTGGACTCGATCGCGCGCATCGTCGTCGCGTCGGCCGCGCTCGCCGGTGTCGCGTACGGGCTCTGGTACGTGATCGACCGTGAGCTCGGCCGCTCGTTCGCCGCGCAGCTGTTGGCGGTCTGCACTGCGCTGATCGCAGGCACGGCGGTGTACCTGCTCGCATGCAAGGCGCTCAAGGTTCGCGAGCTCGGTGCGTTGCTAGCTTTGCGACGCCGACAACTGCCGACCTGAGATGGCCCAAGACAGCATCCGCAACTTCTCGATCATCGCCCATATCGACCATGGGAAGTCGACCCTGGCCGACCGCATCCTCGAGTTGACGCACGCCGTCTCGAGCCGTGAGATGCGCGAGCAGGTGCTCGATTCGATGGAGCTCGAGCGCGAGCGCGGCATCACGATCAAGGCGCAGGCCGTCCGCGTCGAGTGGAAGGGCCACCAGCTCAACCTGATCGACACGCCGGGACACGTCGACTTCACCTACGAGGTGTCGCGCTCGCTCCAGGCGTGCGAGGGGGCGCTGCTCCTCGTCGACGCGGGACAGGGCACGCAGGCGCAGACACTCGCGAACGCGTACCTCGCCCTCGAGAACGACCTCGAGATCGTCCCGGTCGTGAACAAGATCGACCTGCCGCAGGCAGACCCGGAGGGCGCCGCGGCTGAGATAGCCGACCTGATCGGCGACTCCGCCGACCACGTCCTCCGCATCTCGGCCAAGACGGGCCAGGGCGTCGAGGAGGTGCTCGATGCGGTCGTCGAGCGCGTGCCGCCGCCGGCGGGCGACCCGGAGGCGCCGGCTCGCGCGCTCATCTTCGACTCGTCGTACGACCAGTACCGTGGCGTCGTCGCCTTCGTGCGCGTGGTCGACGGCAGCTTCGCGACGCGCGAGCCGCTGCGCGCGATGGCGCTCGGGACGCGCTTCGAGGCGGAGGAGCTCGGCTTCTTCGCGCCGACCCGGCGTCCGTCGGGCACGCTCGAAGCGGGGGAGGTCGGGTATGTCATCACGGGCCTGAAAGATGTCTCGCGCCTCCGCGTCGGCGACACGCTGACGTCCGAGCAGCGACCGGCGGCGGAACCGCTCCACGGCTACAAGGACGTGAAGCCGATGGTGTTCGCCGGGCTCTTCCCGACGGACTCCGACGACTACCCGGAGCTGCGCGACGCGCTCGAGAAGCTGAAGCTGAACGATGCGGCGCTCTTCTACGAGCCGGAGACGTCGCAGGCGCTCGGGTTCGGCTTCCGCTGCGGCTTCCTCGGGCTCCTGCACATGGAGATCGTGCGCGAGCGCCTCGAGCGCGAGTTCGATCTCGACCTGCTGGTGACCGCTCCGAACGTTGCGTACCGCGTGATGCCGCCGAACGGCGACTGGATCGAGGTGCACACGCCGTCGGACATGCCGAACGAGGTGGAGGAGGTCGAGGAGCCGTACATCAAGGCATCGATCATCGTCCCGAAGGAGTACGTCGGTGCGGTGATGGAGCTGAACAACGACCGCCGCGGGCGCTTCGACCACCTCGAGTATCTCTCCGAGGAGCGCGTCCACCTCACGTACGAGCTGCCGCTCGCGGAGATCGTGCTCGACTTCTACGACCAGCTCAAGTCGCGCACGCGCGGCTACGCGAGCTTCGACTACGACGTGATCGGCTTCCGGCGCGGGAAGCTCGTGCGGGTCGACGTGCTCGTCGCGGGCGAGTCCGTCGACGCCCTCTCGCTGATCGTCGAACGCGACTCGGCGTACGACCGTGGGCGCGCGTTGGTCGAGCGCCTGCAGAAGGAGATCCCGCGCCAGCAGTTCGACGTCGCAATCCAGGCGGCGATCGGCGCGCGCGTAATCGCGCGCGAGACGGTCAAGGCGCGCCGCAAGGACGTGCTGGCGAAGTGCTACGGAGGCGACATCACGCGCAAGCGCAAGCTGCTCGAGCAGCAGAAGGCGGGAAAGAAGCGGATGAAGCAGGTCGGAATGGTCGAGGTGCCTCAGGAAGCGTTCCTCGCCGTGCTCAACCTGGACGGGGAGAAGAAGTGACGCGCCACCTGTACGTGCACCTGCCGTTCTGCGCCCACCGCTGCGGCTATTGCGACTTCGTCACCGTGGTCGGGCGGACCGCGCAGCACAGCGCCTACGTGGATGCAGCGCTGGCGGAGTTCGACCTCGAGCGGGAGATGCTCGCGCCCGAGCTCGAGACGGTGTTCCTCGGCGGCGGCACGCCGACGTTCACCGACCCGGCCGCGCTCGAGCGCCTCCTGCGCGCGCTGCCGCCGGCGGCGGAGGTCACCGTCGAGGCCAATCCTGAGACCGTGACGCAGGAACTCGCGCGCACTTTGCGCCGTCTTGGTGTCAATCGTGTGTCGCTGGGCGTGCAGAGCTTCCGTCCCCACCTGCTGCCGGTGTTGGAGCGCGTTGCCCAGCCTGACACCGTCCGGCGAGCTTTCTACGATCTTCGTGATGCCGGATTTGACAACGTCTCGCTCGATCTCATCTATGGGATCCCCGGCCAGAGCACCGCCGACCTCGAGGCCGACCTCGGCGACGCGCTCGACCTCGCGCCGGAACATCTCTCCTGCTACGAGCTCGAGGCGAGGCCGGGAACACGCTTCACCCACGCCCATGGCGAGGAGCTGGCCCGCCAAGCCGACGCGATGGAGTCGTATTTCGAGCTCGTCGTCGAGCAGCTGACGGCGGCCGGGTACCGCTGGTACGAAACTGCGAACTTCTGCGTCACGCCCGCCCGTGCAGACGGCCGCGACCTTCGCGCCCGCCACAATCTCGCTTACTGGCTCGGCCGCGACTACCTCGGCGTGGGGATCGGCGCGGTTTCGACAATCGAGGGCCGCCGCTGGCGCAACACTCCGCGCCTGCGGGCCTATGTCGCAGCGTTGCTGGCTGGGCGCCGGCCCGAGCGCGAGCTCGAGCCGCTCCCGCTCGACATCCGCCGGCGCGAGCGCGTCATGCTCGGCCTGCGTCTCGACGAGCCGCTTGCGGTCGACGGTCTCGCCGAAGTGCTCGACAGCACGGCGCTCGACCGGCTGCAGCGGCTGGGGCTCGTGCGCAACAGCGGCGACACGCTCGCACTGACAACGCGAGGGCGGATGCTCGGCGGCGGCGTGACAGCGGACCTGCTGGCCTAAACTGGCTGCAAATGGCGCATGATCCCGTAGCGGGCCTGACTCTGCGGCAGCGCGACATCCTCGCGCGCGTCATCGAGGAGTACATCTCCACCGGGCAACCGGTCGGCTCGCGCCACCTGGTCGAGCACGCCGGGCTGCAGGTGTCGGCGTCGACGGTCCGGAACGAGCTCGCCGAGCTCGAGGCGCGCGGCCTGCTCACGCATCCGCACACCTCGGCAGGCCGCGTCCCGACGGAGCTGGCCTACCGTCTGCACGCTCAGGAGCTGCTCTCCCGGCAGGAACGGCGGCCCGGATCCTTCCCGCTCGACCTCTCCGAGCTGCGCCGCGAGATCGACGGCGCGCTCGAGACGACGAGCGAGGTGCTCTCGCGCGCGACGCACATGCTGGCGCTCGTCTCCGCGCCGCCGCTGCAGACGACGTCGGTGCGTCACGTCGAGGTCGTCCTGCTCAACCCGCGCACGGTCATGGCCGTCGTGATCACGTCGACCGGCGGCGTCGCCAAGCGGGTGGTCAGCTTCGAAGATCCGGTCGACGCGGGGCTGGCGAAGTGGGCTCGCGAGTATCTGAACGAGCGCCTTGCCGGCCTGCGGCTGGGCACGAACGCCGTGCGGCGCGCGCTCGAGGAGCCGAGCCTCTCCGCCGGCGAGCGGCGCTTCCTGGCGGCGCTCCGCCCGGTGTTCACCGACGTCATGCAGTCCGAGCAGCGGCTCTATCTCGGCGGTGCGGCCGACCTGCTCGAGGAAGCGCGTGAGGACGAGCTCGGCCTCTACCGCCACGTCCTGATCACGCTCGAGCGCCGGGCGGCGCTGCTCGAGCTCCTGGGTGAGGCGCTCGACCCGCTGCGCACATGGGTGCGCGTCGGCGGCGAGCTCGACGACCCGGCGCTGCAGGAGGCGGCGCTCGTCGGGGCGACGTACGGCCTGACGAACCGCGCCCTCGGAGCAGTCGGGCTGCTCGGCCCGGTGCGGATGGACTACGACAAGGCAATTCGGTCTGTCCGCGCGGCCGCGCAGGAGCTGTCTCGCTTCGTCGAAGACGTCTACGAGGACAACTGAGCACGGAGCGCGACTACTACGAGCTTCTCGGCGTTCCGCGTGACGCGAGCGCTGACGACGTCAAGCGTGCGTTTCGCCGCCTCGCGCGCGAGCTGCATCCGGATGTCTCCGACGCGCCCGACGCGGAGCAGCGCTTTCGCGAGGTCGTCGAGGCGTACGAGGTGTTGTCGAACAGCGAGCGGCGCGCGCTCTACGACCGCTTCGGCCACGCCGGCCTACGCAGCGGCGGGTTCGAGCCGGGCGCGTTCGACCTCGGCAGCCTCTCCGACCTCTTCTCGGCCTTCTTCGGCGACGACCTCTTCGGCGTCGGCGGCCGCACGGGCCGCACCCGCGGAGCCGACATCGCCGCGCGCGTCGAGATCGACCTCGCCGAGGTCGCAAGCGGGACGAAGCGGGAGATCCCCTTCGGCGTCGCCGTGCCGTGCGACCGCTGCGGCGGCGGCGGCGCCGAGCCCGACACGCCGGTCTCGACGTGCTCGACGTGCGGCGGCAGCGGCCGCGTGCGCCAGGTCTCGCGCAGCGTCTTCGGCGAGTTCGTCCGAGCCGGGACGTGTCCCACGTGCAACGGCGCCGGCAAGCTGATCGAGCACCCGTGCGAGAAGTGCCAGGGAGCCGGTCGCGTGATGGAGGAGCGCACGCTCGAGGTCGAGGTTCCCGCAGGCATCCACGACGGCCAGCGGATCCGGCTGACCGGCGAGGGCCACGCCGGCACCGCGGGTGCGCGTGCCGGTGACGTGTACGTCGAGGTGCACGTGCGGCCGGACGAGCGCTTCGTGCGCGAGGGCAACGACGTCTACACGACTGTCGACCTGACGATCACGCAGGCCGCGCTCGGTGCGACCGTGACGGTGCCCACGCTCGAGGGCGAGGACGAGCTGACGTTCGAGCCGGGAACGCAGCCCGGGGAGATCGTGGTCATGCGCGGCCGCGGGCTCCCGGTCCTGCAGGGCTTCGGCCGCGGCAGCCAGCGCGTGCTGGTCAACGTCACCGTGCCGCGACGCCTGACGGAGGAGCAGCGGCAACTGCTGGAGGAGTTCGATCGGCTCGCCGGCGAGGAGACGTACGAGCCGAGCGAGGGGTTCTTCGAGAAGCTCAAGAGCGCGTTCCGCTGAGCACGCTCCGCCGCGTCTCGGTCACGGTTCCCGCGGAGCGCGCCGAGGAAGCGCGTGCGTGCATGCTCGAGCTCTTTCCGGAGGGGTTCGAGGAGGTCGCGAGCGACGGGAGCCTGCAGCTCGTCGCCTACACGGACTCCGGTGGGGAGGAGCGGTTGTGGCACGTCTTCGGCGGCGCGCGCGGCGAGGACGTCGCAGCCGACTGGCGTGACCGCTGGGAGGCATTCCACCGGCCCGTGCGTGTGGGCCCGGTGTGGATCGGGCCGCCGTGGGACGAGCCGCCGCCGGAGGCCACCGCCGTCGTGATCGCGCCGGGCCGCGCGTTCGGGACGGGAGCGCATCCGACCACGCAGCTCTGCGTCGAGCTTCTCCTCGACACGAGCCGCGGCAGCCTCGTCGACCTCGGGTGCGGCTCCGGCGTTCTGTCCGTCGTCGCCGGCAAGCTCGGCTTCGCGCCCGTCTTCGCGCGCGACCTCGACGAGCCCGCCGTCGAGGCGACCCGCGCGAACGCCCGCGCGAACGCAGTCGAGCTCGACGTCGCCGTAGCCGACGTCCTGACGGCCGAGCTCCCCCGAACGGAGGTCGCCGTGGCGAACATCACGCGCCCGACGCTCGAGGCGCTGGCGCCGCGACTGCGCACGCCGGTGCTGATCGGCTCCGGCTACCTGCCGTTCGAGGACGCCGAGCTCGTCGGCTACCGCCACCTTCGCCGACTCGAGCGCGACGGCTGGGCGGCCGACCTGTACGAAGCCGCGGAGTAGCATCCGGGGGCCCATGCCCGGCTTCTCCATTCGCTTCCTCGGATGCAAGGTCTCGCACACCGACGCCCACGAGATCCGCGAGGCGCTGCTCGCGCACGGCCACGTCGAGGGCGGCACGGACGTCGCGGTCGTGAACACCTGCTGCGTGACGCACGAGGCCGTGCGCAAGTCGCGGCAGGCGGCGTCGCGCGCGGCGCGCACGCACCGGCGCGTCTACGTCACCGGATGCGCCGCGAACCTCGCCGGCGACGCGTTCGCGGGACTGCCCGACAACGTCAGGGTCGTCACGCGCCGCAGCGAGGAGACGCCGGCGGTCGTCGCGGGCGACGTCGGGGCGCTCGGCTGCGTGCAGGCCGACGCGCGCCTCGACCGTGTGCGGGCGTTCGTGAAGATCCAGGACGGCTGCAGCTTCTCGTGCAACTTCTGCGTGATCCCACTCGTGCGCGGCGCGTCGCGAAGCCGCTCGGTCGCCGCCGTGCTGGCCGAAGCGCGCCGGCGGGTCGAGCAGGGCCATCGCGAGATCGTCCTCACCGGCATCAACCTCGGCTGCTACCGCGACCGCGACGCCGGCTACAAACTGCCGCGGCTCGTGCGCGAGGTGGGCGCCGTCCCCGGCCTCGCACGGCTGCGCCTCTCGTCGATCGAGGTCAACCACGTCGATGCGCAGCTGGTCGACGCGCTGCGCGAGACGCCCACGGTCAGCCGCCACCTGCACGTGCCGCTGCAGTCGGGCGACGACGGCGTCCTGCGTGACATGGCGCGGCGCTACTCGTCGACGACGTTCCTGCGGCGCCTCGAGCCGCTCGCCGACTTCAATCTGACCACCGACGCGATCGTGGGCTTTCCGACCGAGACGGACGCCGCGTTCGAGCGGACGCTCGCCCTCGTCGAGGCTGCGCGCATCACGAAGGTGCACGTGTTTCCGTATTCTCCGCGGCCGGGCACGGTGACGGCTGCGGACGACTCCGTGCCCGCTCCCGTGAAGAAGGAACGAAGCGCGCGCCTGCGCGCCGCGTCCGACAACGCCTGCCTCGCGCGCTGGCGCGGCAAGGTCGGCTCCGACGACGTCGTGCTCGTCGACCGTCCCGGCCGTGGTTACGGCGACGACTACTCGCCGTGGCTCGTCGACGCGCCGGTGGGCGACTTCGTGCGCGTGCGTGGTGCCGCCGTCTCGGAGGAGGGGATCCTCGCTGCCTGACGACTGCCTCTTCTGCAAGCTCGTCCGCGAGGGCGACCACGTGCGCAAGGGCGACGGCTTCGTCGCGGTCCGCGACATCAACCCGCGGGCCGACACCCACCTGCTCGTCATTCCCGAGCGGCACGTCCCGACGTTCCGCGAGATCTGCGAGTTCCCGCCGGACGAGGCGAAGCGGATGCTCGACTTCGTGCGCGACACCGCGCGGGACGAGGGGCTCGAGGACTACCGTGTCGTCGTCAACGTCGGCGAGGGCGGGGGACAGACGGTCTTTCATCTGCACTGGCACGTCCTCGGCGGCCGTCTGCACGGAGTGCCGGGATGAGCCTGATCGCGCGCATGGAGGACGACCTGAAGCAGGCGACGCTCGCGCGCGACGCCGACCGGCGCGACGCGCTGCGCCTGATCCTCGCCAGCCTGCGCTCGGCGGAGAAAGAGCTGCAGCGGCCGCTTTCGGACGAGGAGGAGCTCCAGGTGCTGCAGCGCGAGCGGAAGCGGCGGGTCGAGGCGGCGGACGCGTTCCGCGGCGGCGGCCGCGACGAGCAGGCCGACGCAGAGGAGCGCGAGCTCGCCGTGCTGGAAGAGTTCATGCCCGAGCCG